>DATHSN010000214.1:0-2173 GCA_035464115.1 Acidimicrobiales bacterium
CGCAACGTGGGTGCTGTCGCCCAGGCTGCTGATGAGGCTGCTCAGGCTGCGGTCATCGCTGAGAACACCGCGGAAGCGCTCACCATCGTGGCCGCCGATCTGCGTGGTCTCGTCGAGGGCAGCCACGGCGCCCCCACGGCCACCGCCACCAGCGGACCGGCACCGACAACACCCACCCCGACCCCCACCTTCGCGCCCGCCTGAGCCCCCTCACCCACCCCCACCGCCCCGGGCCATCCCCCTCCGCCCGGGGCGGTGGCGCGCCCCGGGACGGGAGAACCAGCTGTGGGAGCCACGGTCAGCGGGTGACGGCGCGGACCACCTCGGTGCGCATCAGGTCGAGGCCGATCGAGCCGAGGTTCAGCGCCTCGGTGTGGAACCGCTTGGCGTCGAAGGCGTCGCCCATGGCCGACCTGGCGTCCTCGCGGGCAGCGAGCCACTCGCGCTCGCCGAGCTTGTAGCTCGGGGCCTGGCCGGGCCACCCGAAGTACCGGTCGATCTCGGAGGTGATCTCCTGGGGGGAGTCGCCGGTGAGCAGGAGAGCCAGGTCGAACGCCGCCTCCCAGGTCCACGCCTCGCCCGGGTGCACCGGCGCGTCGTCGGGCAGCGGGTAGCCACAGTGCACGCCGATGTCGATCACCACCCGCACCGCGCGCAGCATCGAGCTGGCCAGGTAGCCCATCACCGCCTCGGGGCGATGCAGCAGGCCGGCCTCGTGGCACAGCCGTTCGGCGTAGAGCGCCCAGCCCTCGCCGTGGCCGCTGATCCAGCAGAGCATCCGCTGGAAGCGCGACATCGGGGCCCCGCCGAGCACCACCTGGGCGATCTGCAGGTGGTGGCCGGGGACGGCCTCGTGGTTGGCGGTGGTGACCTGGCCCCACAGGGGGTACCGGTCGCGCTGCAGGTCGGGCTGCCAGTAGACGCCCGGCCGTGACCCGTCCTCGCTGGGCCCCGTGTAGTGCGCCGCCGTCGAGCCGCCCGGGGGCGAGACGCGCACGTCGCACCGGCGGATCGGCTCGGCGATGTCGAAGTGGTCGCGGCCGAACACGTCGACCATGTGGTCCACGTGGGCCTGGGCCCAGTCCCGGAACGCCTCGACGCCGTGCACGGCGAAGTCGGACTCGTGCTGGAGGTGGTGGAGCGCGGTGGTCAGGTCGGCGCCGGGCAGGATCTGCTGGGCGACGGCCTCCATCTCGGCACGGAGGCGGTGGACCTCGGTCCAGCCCCACGCGTAGGCCTCGGCCGGATCGGGGTCGGCCCCGAGGAACGCCCGCTGGTGGACCCGGTAGCGGTCGATGCCGACTGCGTCGTCGGCGCGGGCGTGGGGGGCGTAGCCGTCGCGCAGCCAGTCGCCGAACGCCAGGTAGGCGTCGGCGGCTCGGGTGGCCGCGGCCCGGAGGCGCTCGCCGCTGTCGGGGTCGTCGGCGAGGGGCGCCACCACCTCGACCAGGTGCGGGGCGCGGGCGCGGGTCTGCTCGATGCCGCGACGCACCTGGCGGATGGCGACCGTGTCGCCGGCGTCGAGGCCGACCTGGAGGCTGGCGCGATACCCGGCCAACGAACCAGGGAGCGCCTCCAGGCGAGAGGCGAGATCAGCGCGGCCCTGTGGCGACGCCACGTCGACCAGGTCGACGAACTCGACCAGGAGCTGGAGCGGCGAGGCGATGACGTTGAGGTCGCGCTGCCAGGCGCCCGACGCGTGGAGCTCGAGCGCCACCCGGAGGCGCTCCTCGAGGACCAGGCGGGCGAGGCGGTCGGCACCGGACTCGTCGTCGATCGTGGCCAGCTCGGCGAGCGTGGCCCGGTCGAGCTCGGCGCGGGCCTCGTGCCAGGCGGGATCGTAGGCCGGGAGTCGATCGTCGTGGCCGGCGATGCCGGCGAAGGTCGCCTCGAGCGGATCGAGCGCGGCGACGGCGTCGACGTAGCGGTCGGACAGGGCGAACACGGCGGAGGTCACCCTCCGATGCTCGCGCGACGCCGCCGTGTCGCCCGAACGCGACCGAGATGACCAGGGTCGACATCGCCGTTCAGCCCCTCTGTGTCCACGAGTGGTGAGACACCTTCGTATCCCTGTTCTGAGCAAGAGGGCGACGAAGGATGACGATCATGGGCAAGAACCAACGAGCGATCTACGCGGCTGGGGACTGGCATGTCGATGACGGCACCGCCAGCG
>DATHSN010000215.1:0-4499 GCA_035464115.1 Acidimicrobiales bacterium
GGCGGCAGGGACAGCTCGTCAGGGGAATCGGTGCGTTGCGCGACCACGGCGTGGCCCTACCCGCCCGGCGGATCCCTACTCCCCGCGCTACCCGGAGCGGGGCGGTCCGCCCGGTTCGTGCAGCTCCACGCGGTTTCCGGCGGGGTCGTGGCAGAAGGCCTGGCGGCTGGTGCCGACCGGGCGGGGATCGCTCACCTCGATGCCCTGGGCGCGCAGCTCGGCCACCACGGCGTCGAGATCGTCGAACCACAGGGCCACGTGCTGGCCGTGGTCGGCGGGCGGTGCCGCCTCGATGAGGTGGACCTGCTGGGCGCCGGCGTCGAGCCAGGCGCCGCCGAACGCGAAGTCGGGTCGGTCGTCACGGACCCGGAGGCCCAGTCGACCGACCCAGAAGTCGAGCGCGGCGTCGACGTCGTCGACGTTGAGCGAGACGTGATGCAGACCCGTGGGGCTGGTCACGTCGGCACCCGCTACTTGTAGCGGTAGGTGATGCGGCCGCGGCTGAGGTCGTAGGCGGACACCTCGACCTGCACCCGGTCACCGGGCAGCACGCGGATGCGGTTCTTGCGCATCTTGCCGCTCAGGTGGGCCAGCACCGAAGCGCCGTTGTCGAGCGAGATGCGGAAATGCCCTCCCTTGAGGGCTTCGTCGGTGGTGCCTTCGAGCACGAAGGCGTCGTCCTTGGGCTTCGGCAAGCGCTGTCTCCTGGATCGGGGGGTCTCGGACCGTGCCCGTCCAGCCTACGCCTGCCCGGGGAGCTGGCCACCACCGCGACGTCCGGGGGCACCTCGAGCCACCAGTACGGTCGGTCCATGACCTCCGTCCGCTTCGACCGTTACCCCCGCTTCCCCGAGCTCACCCAGTGGCTCCACGAGCTGGCCGACGAGCACCCCGACCTGGTGGAGCTCACGAGCATCGGCACATCGTTCGAGGGGCGCGACCTGTGGCTGGCGACGGTCACCAACCGGGCCACCGGACCCCACGACGAGAAGCCCGCGGTCTGGCTCGACGGCAACATCCACGCCCGCGAGGTCACCGCCTCGGTGGCCATGCTGCACCTCGTGCACCACCTGTGCACCGGCTACGGATCCGACGAGCGGATCACCCACGCCCTCGACCGACGCACGTTCTACGTGCTGCCCCGCATGAACCCCGACGGCGCCGAGGTGGCCCTCGCCGAGGTGCCCCGCTTCGTGCGGTCGACCACCCGGCCCTGGCCACGAGCCGACCAGCTCGACGGCCTCGTGCGCGGCGACGTCGACCTCGACGGGCGGGCCCTGCAGATGCGCATCGCCGACCCCAACGGCACGTGGGTCCCGTGCGCCGCCGATCCCCGCCTGCTCGTGCCCCGAGCACCCGACGACCTGGGCTCGGGTCCGGCCTACCGGCTGCTCCCCGAGGGCCGGGTCCACGGCTACGACGGGATCACCGTCGCGCCCGCGCCGCCGCTCGCCGGCATCGACTCCAACCGCAACTTCCCGATCGGCTGGCGCCGGTTCCCCGAGGGATCGTTCGCCCCGCAGGGCAACGGCGACTACCCCACCAGCGAGCCCGAGGTCCGCGCCGTGGTCCAGGCCGTGGTCGACCGGCCCAACATCGTCGCCTACTTCGCCCACCACACCTACTCGGGGGTGCACCTGCGCCCCTACGGCGACCGGGCCGACGACGCCTTCCCCACCGTCGACCTGTGGACCTACGACGAGCTCGGCCGGCACCTCACCTCGATCACCGGCTATCCCCACATCGGTGTGTGGAACGACTTCCGCTACGACCCCAAGGACGTCATCTCCGGGGTCGGCGACGACTGGGCCTACGACCAGCGCGGCCTGTTCGCCTGGACCACCGAGCTGTGGAGCGCCCTGCGCGCCGCCGGGCTCGACGACGCCCACCCCATCGAGTGGTTCCGCGACCACCCGCTCGACGAGGAGCTCCAGCTGCTGGCGTGGGTCGACGAGCACGCACCCGACGGCTACGTCGACTGGTATCGGTTCGACCACCCCGAGCTCGGCCCGGTGGAGCTCGGGGGCTGGAACCACGCGGCCGTGTTCGACAACCCGCCGGTCGCCTTCCTCGAGGCCGAGGTGGCGCCGCAGTCCGACGCCGCGGTGTTCGTGGCCCTCGTCGCGCCCGAGCTCCGCCACCGCGAGACCCGCGTCGAGCGCGTCGGCGACGACGCCTGGCGGGTGCGGGTGGTGGTCGAGAACACCGGCTGGCTCCCCACCCAGGTCACCGAGCAGGCCGTCCGCCAGCGGGTCACCACGCCGATCGAGGCGCGCCTCACCCTGGCCGACGGCACGTCGCTCGTCTCGGGCTCCGAGCGCATCGAGCTCGGCCAGCTGGCCGGCCGGGTGCTGCGCCACAGCTCGGTCGGCATGTTCCAGGTGCCGAACGACGCCACCGCCGACCGCGCCGTGGCCGAGTGGATCGTCCGCGGCCCGGCCGGGGCCCGCCTCGATGTCGAGGTGCGCCAACCTCGCGCCGGCGTCGTGCGCGCCGAGGTCACCCTGGCCGAGTGAGCCAGCTGGACGGACGGGACCAATGAGCCTGGTCGGCCGGCGGCCGGGGGCGCATGGTCACAGGTCGAGAGCACGAGAGAGGACGAGCGATGCCCGCGACCAAGCCCCTCAAGGACATGTCGATCCAGGACCTGATCGATCAGATCGAAGCGACCGGTACCGAGGCCCGCGATCGCTTCGGTGAGCTGGTCGACGACATCGGCCTGCGCACACGCTTCTGCGACGCCACCGAGGCGATGAACGACCTGCGCCTCGCGCTCCTCCGTCAGCTGCGCGGCGAGCCGGCCACCACGCCCCTCGAGGAGATGACCGTCGAGGAGCTCCACCACCTGGCCGGCGAGCGCGACATCCCCGGCCGTTCCAGCATGAACAAGGCCGAGCTGATCGACGCGTTGCGCACCAGCTGACCCGCCCGAGCGTCGGCGCGTCGCCCGCCTCAGACGCCCTTGGCCATGTTGGCGAAGCGGGTGTAGTGGTCGAGGAACGCCAGGCGGGTGGTGCCGGTGGGGCCGTTGCGGTGCTTCGACACCAAGATCTCGGCGGTGCCCCGATCGGGCGAGTCGGGGTGGTAGATCTCGTCGCGGTAGATGAACATGACGACGTCGGCGTCTTGTTCGATCGAGCCCGATTCACGTAGGTCGGCGAGGACCGGCCGCTTGTCCTGGCGCATCTCCAGGCTCCGTGACAGCTGCGACAGCGCCACCACCGGCGTCTCGAGCTCGCGGGCGAGGATCTTGAGGCCACGGGAGATCTCCGACACCTCGACCTGGCGGTTCTCGGCCGACGACCGTCCGGTCATCAGCTGGAGGTAGTCGACGACCACCATGCCGAGGTCGCCCACCCGGCTCTTGAGGCGCCGGGCCTTCGAGCGGATCTCCATGATGGTGAGGTTGGGGTTGTCGTCGATCCAGATGGGGGCCTCGGCCAGGCGCCCCATGGCGTGGGCGATCTTGGTCCAGTCGGACTCGACGAGCTTGCCGTTGCGGACCCGAGCCGAGTCGACCCGGGCTTCGGCGCACACGATGCGGTTGGTCAGCTCGAGCTGGCTCATCTCCAGTGAGAAGAACAGCACCGGCCGCTGGCTCTCGAGCGCGGCATGGGCGGCCATCCCCAGCGCGAACGAGGTTTTTCCCATGGCGGGCCTGGCCCCGACGACGTAGAGGGCGTTGCCCTGCAGGCCCGACAGCAGCTCGTCGAGGTCGGTGTAGCCGGTGGGGACACCGGTGATCGACTCGCCCCGCTCGTAGAGCTGCTCGAGGCGGTCGAGGTTGGCGGTGAGCAGGTCGCGGATGGGCGCGAGCGAGTCGGTGACGCGCCGCTGGGCCACCTCGAACACCAGCGACTCGGCCCGGTCGACGGCCTTGGTGACGTCGTCGGGGAGGCTGTAGCCGATCTCGGCGATCTCGCCGGCCACGCCGATGAGGCGGCGCAAGAGGGCGTGCTCCTCGACGATGTGGCCGTAGCGGCTGGCGCTGCTGATGGCGGGGGTGGCCGCCTGCAGGCTCACCAGGGTGGCGGGGCCCCCGATCTCGTCGAGCAGCCCGGCCCGGCGCAGCTCCTCGGCGACGGTGATCGGGTCGACCGCCTCGCCGGCGCCGTAGAGCGAGGCGATGGCGTCGAACACGTGGCCGTGGGCCGGCGAGTGGAAGTCGTCGGCCCGCACCGTCTCGAGGGCGGTGGCGATGGCATCGCGCGACAGCAGCATGGCCCCGAGCAGCGAGCGCTCGGCGTCGGGGTTGTGGGGCGGCACGCGACCGGCAGGTCGGCGCGGCGCGAGCTCGTCGTCGGGCATCGCCATGAGATCGTCATCCTGCTGGTCGGGGCCTGTGGGTCGATAGGGGCAGAACCCGGTGGATTTCCTGTGGACGACGGGCGTCCACCGGTGGACGGGCGCGCCAGATCGAGCACCGGTGGACCGGGTCCGGTGCGACGGGCGCACTGCGCCCGTGCGGTCCGACGATGGTCGGACCGGGGGCGGGGGGG
>DATHSN010000216.1:0-4683 GCA_035464115.1 Acidimicrobiales bacterium
CAGCCGTGGCGGACGAACGCGAGCGCCGCGGCGATGCAATCGCGCCCCCGCTTCGAGGTCTCGCGCCGGGCGAGGGCGTCGAGGTTCCGCCGCCATCCGTCCGCCGCAGCGGCGTAGAGCGCCCCCGAGTCTGCGAAGCCCACCGCCTCGGCCGCGGCGCGCTCGGCGTCGGCGCGCGCCGCGGCGTCGGCCGCACCGGCCACCGCGCCGGCGATGGCCCGCACCTCGTCAGCGGGCGGCACGGTCAGGTCGGGCGCCGCCAGGCGCTCACGGTCCCAGCCCGCACCCAGCCGATCGAGCAACCGCGCGACCGACGCGTCGCGCTCGGCGATGGTGCCCGGCAGCTCGGCGAGGCGCGACCTGCGGCCCCGCTCCACCGACAGGTCGGCGAACACGGCCCGCGCCTCGTCGGCCACGGCCGGGAGGCGGTCGTCGACCTCGACGGCGCGGAGCTGGTCGTCGGCCGCGTCGAGCGCCAGCCGGGCCTCGTCGGCGGCCGCCGCGGCGGCGTCGAGCTCGGCCCGCGCCCGGACCCAGGCCGCCTCGGTGCGCTCGTCGATCCCCGGGGGCGACGGGGCCGTGGCGGCCTGGCGCTCGTCGAGCTCGAGGCGACGCACCCACGCCGGCCACGCCGCCACCAGGGCCTCGGCGCGCAGCAGCTCGGCCCGCGCCTGCTCGACGCGACCACGGGCCGCCTGGGCCGACGCGTCGAGCTCGTCGACCTCGCGCCGGCGAGCCGCCACCACCCGGGCCTCGGCCCGGGCCCGATCGAGGTCGACCGACGCCTCCTGGAACGCGTCGAAGGCGTCGCGCACCTCGCACCGCCCCCTTGGGCGCACCCGCCGCGAGCGCCGTCCGTCGAGCTCGGCGAGGGCGGCGCGCGCCGAGCGGCCGGCGCCGACGACCCCCGCGGAGAAGACCCGGTCGCGCACCTCGTCGCTGCCGATGACGTCGAAGCCGTCGAGCTCGGTGAGGCTGAACGCGAACACGTTGGCGAACAGGGTGGCGTCGGCGCCGCCGAGCAGGACGGCGATGTCGGCGGCGGTGCCGAACGCACCGTCGGGCCGCCGCACGGTGAGGGTGCGCTTGCCGTTGGCCTCGATGTGACGGCCGATGGTCCAGCGCCCCCCGTCGTCGTCGCGCAGCATCACCCGACCGCCGTGGCGCCCCCCGCGCACCGGCGGGTGCTGGCGGGCGCGGTGGCGGCCGTCGGGGAAGCCGAACAGGACGCCGCGCAGGAAGGCGAGCAGCGTGCTCTTGCCGGCCTCGTTCGGACCGGACACCACGGTGAGGCCCGCCGGCAGGTCGCGGGCGGCGGCGTCGGCGAACACGCCGAAGCCGTCGATGTGCCAGCCGTCGATGCGCACTCAGGCCTCCTCGGGGTCGCCGGCCACGAGGTCGACGGCGAGCTCGAGGGCCGCGGCCCAACGCGCCGGTGCCGCGGGGTCGGGGAGCTCGGCGCCCAGCGCCCGCACCACGCCGTTGGGGAGATCGTCGGCCCAGCCCGCCACCCGTGGGCCCGGCCCGGAGGCCAGCAGCGCCTCGTGCTCGTCGACGAGATCGGCGAGGAAGTCGGAGCGCCCCCGCAGCTCGTCGATGTGCATGTCGGTCCCGGTGCGGGCCTGGAGCGCGTGCCACCAGACGAACGGCGGCGGGCCGGCGCTGTCGTCGCGCAGCGCGGCGAGCAGCTCGTCGACCACGCCGGTGCGGACCAGGTCGTGGTGGAGCAGGCCCCGCCCGGTGACCGTGGCGCGCACCAGCACCGATCGGCCGTCGGCGTCGAGCAGCGCCCGCCGCCCCTCGGCGAGCAGGCGGTCGCGCAGCTCGGGGAGGTCGTCGGCGTCGGCCAGGTCGACCACGACCTCGCCGACCCGCACCCGGTCGAGCGCCACCAGCTCGACGTCGGCGACGCGGCCGGCGTCGTCGACCTCGACGACCACCGCGCCCTTCGGGCCGTGCTCGCGGGCGGCCGGGCTGCGGCCCTGGGTGGTGCCGGGGTAGACGATCCACGGGTCGCGGTGCAGCACGAGGTGGCGGTGCACGTGGCCGAGCGCCCAGTAGTCGAGCCCGGTCCACACGAGGTCGTCGACCGTGCACGGGCTGTAGGGCTGGTGCTCGCCGTGGCCGCCGACGTTGGCGTGCAGCACCCCGATGTGGACGCCGGGGTCGTCGGTGCGGTGGAACCGTCGAGCCAGGTTCTCGGTGGTGTCGCGCCGGGCGTAGCTGATGCCGTGCACGGTGGCGAGCGGCGCGCCGTCGCGCTCGACGACCACGCTCGCCACCCGATCGGTGGGGAACACGGTGACCAGCTCGGGCCACGAGCGCACCGCCGACCACCCCTCCTCGACCGGGTCGTGGTTGCCGTGGGCGATGAACGTGCGGATCCCGTGCCCGGCGAGGGTGGCGGTGGCGCGGTGCAGCGCCAGCTGGGCCCGCACCCCGCGGTCGGCGCCGTCGTAGACGTCGCCGGCGAGGACCACGAACGCCACCTGCCGGGCGACGGCGAGCTCGACGAGGTCGTCGAGCACCGCGAGGCTCGCGTCGCGCAGCTCGGCGGCCACCGCGGGGGCGACGGCTCCGATGCCGACGAACGGCGAGTCGAGGTGGAGATCGGCGGCGTGCAGGAAGCGGAAGGTCACGGCCCCTCGATCGTACGCCGGGGCGCACCACCCCTCGGGACCGCTGGATAGGGTGGGATCCGACCGAGGAGACCCCACCGATGAGCCGCTACGACCCGTCCACCGCCCTCGTGGTGGTCGACGTCCAGAACGACTTCGCCGACCCGGCCGGCAGCCTCTACGTCCCGGGCGGCGACCTCGTCGTCGAGGCGGTCAACGACGAGATCGACCGAGCCCGCGCCGCGGGCGCGCTGGTCGTCTACACCCAGGACTGGCACCCCGCCGACACCCCGCACTTCGCCGCCGCCGGGGGCACCTGGCCGCCGCACTGCGTGCGCGAGACGTGGGGCGCCGAGCTGCACCCGCGGCTCAACGTGCCCGAGAACCCGGCCATCGTGCGCAAGGGCACCGGCCACGAGGACGGCTACTCGGGGTTCACCGTCCACGACCTCGAGCGCGACACGCACGAGCCCACCGGCCTCGACCGCCTGCTGCGGTCCGAGAGCACCGAGTCGGTCGTGGTCGTGGGCCTCGCCCGCGACGTGTGCGTGCTGGCCACCGCGCTCGACGCCCTCCGCCTCGGCTACCGCACCAGCGTGGTGCTCGACGCCACCGCGTCGGTCGACCTCGAGCCCGGCGACGACGCACGGGCGGTCGCCACGCTGCGCGACGCCGGCGTCGAGCTGGTCTGACCGACCGGCCATCGGTGACCTCTCCCCCGCTCGACCCCGCCCGGATCGGCGGCGGGCTGTTCACCGACCTCTACGAGCTCACCATGGCGGCCGGCTACCTGCAGGCCGGGCTCACCCACGAGGCCACGTTCGACCTGTTCGTCCGCCACCTCCCCGAGCGGCGCCGGTTCCTCGTCGCCGCCGGCCTCGCCGACGTGCTCGACCACCTCGAGGCGCTGTCGTTCGCGCCCGCCGAGCTCGACTACCTGGCGTCGCTGTCGCTGTTCGACGACGAGCTGCTGCACCACCTGGCCGGCCTGCGGTTCTCGGGCGAGGTGTGGGCGGTGCCCGAGGGCGAGGTGGTGTTCAACGCCGAGCCGCTGCTGCGGGTCACCGCCCCGTTGATCGAGGCCCAGCTGGTCGAGACCCGGCTGCTCAACATCATCGGCTCGCAGACCATGGTGGCGTCGAAGGCGGCGCGGGTGGCCATCGCCTGCGGCCACCGCCGCTTCGTCGACTTCTCGGCCCGCCGCGACCACGGCGGCGACGCGGCCATGCAGGCGGCGCGGGCGTCCTACGTGGGCGGGGCGGTGGGCACGTCGCTGGTGGCGGCCGCCGCCCGCTACGACATCACCCCCAGCGGCACCATGGCCCACGCGTTCGTCATGGGCTTCGCCGACGAGCGCGACGCGTTCCGGGCCTTCGCCCGCCGCTTCCCCGACGGCGCGGTGCTGCTCATCGACACCTACGACACCGAGGAGGGCGCCCGCCGCGCCGTCGAGGTCGCCCACGAGCTCGCCCCCGAGGGGGTGCACATCGCCGGTGTCCGGCTCGACTCGGGCGACCTCGTGCGGCTGTCGCACGCGGTCCGCCAGATCCTCGACGAGGGCGGCCTCGGCGACACGTCGATCTTCGCCTCGGGCGACCTCGACGAGGACCGCATCACCGAGCTGCTCGCCGCCGGGTCGCCCATCGACGCGTTCGGGGTCGGCACCCGCCTCGGCACCAGCGCCGACGCGCCGAGCCTCGGTGCTGTCTACAAGCTGGTCGACGACGCCGCCGGGCCGAAGATCAAGCTGTCGCCCGACAAGGTCACCCTGCCCGGGCGCAAGCAGGTGTGGCGCGTCACCGACGCCCGCGGCGTCGCCGACCACGACGTCATCGGCCTCGAGAGCGAGTCGGTCGACGGGCGGCCCCTGCTCGAGCCGGTGCTGCGCGACGGCCGGCGGCTCGCGCCGTCGCCCCCGCTGTCGGAGGCGCGCGACCGCGCCGCGACGACGATCGCCACGCTGCCGAGCCGCCTGCGCACCCTCACCCAGCGCGAGCTCCCCTACGAGGTGCGCCGCTCGCCCGAGCTCACCGCCCTGGTCGAGCGACTCACCGCCACCCACCGC
>DATHSN010000217.1:0-1596 GCA_035464115.1 Acidimicrobiales bacterium
CGACCCCGAGGTCAACGAGCCCGAGGTCAACGAGCCCGAGGTCAACGAGCCCGAGGTCAACGAGCCCGAGGTCAACGAGCCCGAGGTCAACGAGCCCGAGGTCAACGACCAGGCCGTCGAGAACGAGACCCCCACCGAGACCCCGGTCGTCGAGGAGCTCGAGGTCGTCGAGGACGAGGACGTCGCCGTCGCCGCCGAGACCGCCGACAACCCGGCACCCGAGGCCGCTCCGGTCGCCGAGGCCGTCCCGGTCGCCGGCGCCCCGACCCTGCCGGTCACCGGCTCGAACGCCCTGCCGCTCGGCCTCCTGGCCGCCGCCATGGTCGCCGCCGGCACCCTCCTCGTCACCGGCACCCGCCGGACCGCCGAGGCCTGACACACAGTTCCCGATGGAGGGACAGCGTCCCGGGGGTGGCTCCCCCGGTGATCGCCACCGCGGGGCGGGCCCGTGCGACGGCCCGCCCCTCGGGCGCGTCTCAGGGCGTGTGGTTCCCGTCGACGGCGTCGTCGCCGATGAGCATCCGGGCGAGCGGGTCCCAGTCGGGGCCCCGGCGCAGGTGGTGGCCTCCGTCGACCGGCAGCGACACGCCGGTGATCCACGACGACTCGGGGCCGAGCAGGAACCGCACCGCGGCCGCCACGTCGTCGACCACGCCGTGGCGGGCGATGGGCATGTTGTCGAGGTAGTCGGCCAGGACCACGTCGGTGGCGATGAGCCCGGCGGCCAGCTCGGTCTCGACCAGCCCGGGGCACACCGAGTTCACCCGCACCCCGGCCCGACCGAGCTCGTCGGCCAGCGTGCGCACCAGCATGTCGAGCCCCGCCTTCGACACGTTGTAGGCGGCGCCCTGGCGGTGGGTGCGCAGCCCGGCGATCGACGAGATGGCGCACACCGCGCCGCCACCCGATCGGGCGATCGCCGCCCCGGCGTGCTTCAGGGTGAGGAACGCTCCGGTCAGGTTGGTGGCCAGCACCCGCTCCCACTCGGACAGCGGGGTGGCGATCACCGGGGCCAGCGCACCGGTGCCGGCCGAGGCCACGGCCAGGTGCAGCCCGCCCTCGGGCTCGGCCGCGGCAGCGATGGCCGACCGCACGGCGTCCTCGTCGCCCACGTCGGCGGCGACGAAGGCCACCGTCGCCCCCGAGGCCGCCTCGGTGCGCAGCGCCTCGGCCGACTCACCGAGCTTGGCCTCGGTGCGACCGACGAGGGTGACCGACGCCCCGTCGAGGACCAGCGCCCGGGCGCACGCCAGCCCGATGCCGCTCCCCCCTCCGGTGACGACGGCGCCCTTCCCTGACAGCGGCAATCCGGTGCTCGACATGCGCCGATCCTGCCATCCGCGGCAACGCGGGATCGGAGCGACCTCTTTCTCGCGTGGATTCGTCGCGGCATGCGCGACGAATCCACGCGAGAACGTCGGGCTGTCAGTCGAGCGGCTCGTCGGGGGCGCCGAGGGCACGGATGAGGAACGCGTGCACCAGCGCCTCGTCGCGCCAGGCGTCGTAGCGACCCGACGGGCCCTGGTGGCCGGCGCCCATCTCGGTCTTGAGCAGCACCCGATCGGCGGGCACGCCGACCTCGCGCAGCCGGGCGAC
>DATHSN010000218.1:0-23621 GCA_035464115.1 Acidimicrobiales bacterium
ACGGCCTACCCCGTCCCCGGGTGCTGGTGCGGGTGACGCCCGGCGTCGAGGCCCACACCCACGAGTACGTCCAGACCGGCCAGGACGACTCGAAGTTCGGCTTCGGCCTGGCGAGCGGCATGGCGGCCCAGGCCGTCGAGCGCTGCCGGCGGTCGTCGGCCGTCGAGCTGCTCGGCATCCACGTGCACATCGGGAGCCAGGTGTTCGTCGCCGAGAACTTCCGCAAGGCGGTCGAGGTCCTGGCGCCGTTCGTGGTGCCGCTCGACCTGCCCGAGCTGTCGATCGGCGGCGGGCTGGGCGTGGCCTACGTCGAGGGTGAGGAGGCCGCCACCATCGGCCAGTGGGGCCGGGTCATGCGCCGCGCTGCGGCCGACGCCGGCATCGCGGCCCGCATCCTCGCCGAGCCGGGGCGGGCCATCGTCGCCGCCGCGGCCGTCACCGTGTACCGGGTCGGCACCGTCAAGCACCTCCCCGACATCCGCACCTACGTGGCGGTCGACGGGGGCATGAGCGACAACCCCCGCCCGGTCCTCTACGGCAGCGGCTACGAGACCTTCCTGCCCCGCGCCGTGCTGGCCGACCGACCGCGCCCGGTGCGGGTGGTCGGCAAGCACTGCGAGACCGGCGACGTGCTGGTGCGCGAGGGATGGGTGCCCGCCGACCTCGCCGTCGACGACCTGTTGGCCACGCCGGTCACCGGCGCCTACGGCCACTCGATGGGATCCAACTACAACAAGGTGCCGCGCCCGCCCGTGGTCTTCGCCGCCGACGGCGACGCCCGGCTGGTGGTGCGCCGCGAGACCTACGACGATCTGCTCCGACTCGACCTGTGAGCCCCACCACCCCCACCGGAGGACCCGTGACCCCCACCCCCGTGCGCATCGGCCTGCTCGGCTGCGGCAACGTCGGGTCCGCCCTCGTCGGGCTCGTGCGCGGCCGAGCCGCCGAGATCGAGGCCCGCACCGGGCTCGCCCTCGAGATCACCCGGGTGGCGGTGCGCAGCCTCGCCCGCGAGCGCGACGTCGAGCTGCCCGACGGCGTGCTCACCACCGACGCCGATGCCGTGGCCACCTCGCCCGACGTCGACGTGGTCGTCGAGGTCATGGGCGGCATCGAGCCGGCCCGCGAGCTCATCGTCGCCGCGTTGCGCGCCGGCAAGCCGGTGGTCACCGCCAACAAGGAGCTGCTCGCCAACCTCGGCCCCGAGCTGTTCGGCGAGGCCGACCGCGCCGGGCTCGATCTGCTCTTCGAGGCGGCGGTGGCGGGCGGCATCCCGCTCATGCGGCCGCTGCGCGAGTCGCTCGTGGGCGAGGACATCACCCGGGTGATGGGCATCGTCAACGGCACCACCAACTTCATCCTCACCCGCATGTCCGACTCGGGGGCCTCCTACGCCGAGGCCCTCGCCGAGGCCCAGAGCCTCGGCTACGCCGAGCGCGATCCCACCGCCGACGTCGAGGGCTACGACGCCGGCGCCAAGGCCGCCATCATCGCCACCATCGCCTTCGGCTCGCAGGTGGTGGCCGGCGACGTCTACCACGAGGGCATCTCCAGCATCACGCCCACCGACCTCGACTTCGCCCGCCAGCTCGGCTACGTGGTGAAGCTGCTGGCCGTCGCCGAGCGGGTCGAGGGACCCGACGGCCCCGAGATCGGGGTGCGGGTCCACCCCGCCATGGTCCCCGCCGCCCACCCGCTGGCCTCGGTGCGCGACAGCTTCAACGCCGTGTTCATCGAGGGCGCCTCGGTCGGCGACCTCATGTTCTACGGGCGCGGGGCCGGTGGTGGGCCGACGGCCAGCGCGGTGCTCGGCGACGTCATCGACGCCGCCTCCAACCTGCGGCGGGGCCACGGCGCCTCGCTCGGCACCCTCGCGAAGGCGAAGCTGCGCTCCATCGACGAGCTCGAGACCGCCTACTACCTCAACCTCGAGGTGGCCGACCTCCCCGGCGTGCTCGCCACCGTGGCCGGTGTGTTCGGGGCCCACGGCGTGTCGATCCGCTCGATGGAGCAGGAGGGCCTGGGCGAGGCCGCCCGCCTGGTGTTCATCACCCACCGCGCCGTCGAGCGCGACCTGCAGGCCACCCTCCACGAGCTCCGCGAGCTCGACGTGGTGGGCCGGATCGTGTCGGTGCTGCGCGTCGTCGGCGCCGACGAGGGCTGAGCGGTGCGCTACGTCTCGTCACGCGGCGCCGCCCCCGAGCTGGGGTTCGCCGACGTGCTCCTCGCGGGGCTCGCCACCGACGGCGGGCTCTACCTGCCGGCCGCGTGGCCGGCGCTCGACGTGCCCGACGGCGCCACCACCTACGCCGAGATCGCCACCGCGGTGATGGCCCCGTTCGTGGCGCCCGACCTCAGCCGTGACGAGCTGGCGGCCATGGTCGACGACGCCTACGCCACGTTCGACCACCCCGACGTGGCGCCGCTGCGCGAGCTGGCCGACGGCACCTGGCTGCTCGAGCTGTTCCACGGCCCGACGCTCGCGTTCAAGGACGTGGCCCTCCAGCTGGTCGGCCGGCTGTTCGACCACGAGCTGCGCCGCCGGGGTGAGCGGGTCACGGTGGTGGGCGCCACGTCGGGCGACACCGGGTCGGCCGCCATCGCCGCCCTGGCCGGACGCGACGCCGTCGACGTGGTGATCCTGCACCCGGCCGGCCGGGTGTCGGAGGTCCAGCGCCGCCAGATGACCACGGTGCTCGCCGACAACGTCCGCAACGTGGCCGTCGACGGCACGTTCGACGACTGCCAGGACCTGGTGAAGGCCATGTTCGCCGACGCACCGTTCCGTGAGGGCCAGCGGCTCGCCGCGGTGAACTCGATCAACTGGGCCCGCGTGATGGCCCAGGTCGTCTACTACGTCACCGCCCAGCGGGCGCTCGGCGGACCGGTGTCGTTCTGCGTGCCCACCGGCAACTTCGGCAACGTCTTCGCCGGCTACGGGGCCATGCGGATGGGCCTGCCGGTGCGGCGCTTCGTCGTCGGCTCGAACCGCAACGACATCCTCACCCGGTTCTTCACCACCGGGTCGATGACCATCGACGAGGTGGTCCCCACCCTCAGCCCGAGCATGGACATCCAGGTGTCGAGCAACCTCGAGCGCCTGCTGTTCGAGCTCAACGGCCGCGACGGCGAGGCGCTGGCCACGCTCATGGCCCGCTTCCGCGCCGAGGGCACCATCTCGTTCCCGCCCGAGCTGCTCGCCCGGGTGTCGGAGTCGTTCACCGGCGCGTCGATCGACGACGAGCGCACCAGCGCCACCATCCGCCTCGTCCACGAGCGCGACGGCATCCTCGTCGACCCCCACACCGCCGTCGGTCTCGCCGCCGCGCACGCGGTCGGCGCCGACGGGCTGCCCCAGGTGGTGCTGGCCACCGCCCACCCCGCCAAGTTCCCCGATGCCGTCGAGGCGGCCACCGGGGTGCGGCCGCCGCTGCCCGAGCACCTCGCCGACCTGTTCGAGCGCGAGGAGCGCTGCGACGCCCTGGCGAACGACCTGGAGGCGGTCGAGCGCTACGTCGAGCGCTTCACCGCCCGCCACGGCTGACCCGCGGCCGCTCGCGCCTGACACACTGACCGGCGTGAAGTACGTCGTCTGCGTCCCCGACGGTTGCGCCGACCGGCCCGTGTCCGCCCTCGGCGGGCGCACGCCGCTCGAAGCTGCCGTGACCCCCACCCTCGACGCCCTGGCCGCCCGCGGCGAGGTCGGACGGGCCGCGGTGATCCCGGCGGGCATGCCGCCGGGCTCCGATGTCGGCAACCTCAGCATCCTGGGCTACGACCCGGCCCGCTGGCACACCGGCCGGGCGCCCATCGAGGCCGCCGCCCTCGGCATCGCCCTGCGCCCCGACCAGGTGGCGTTCCGGTGCAACCTGGTCACCCTCGGCGACGACGGCACCATGGTCGACTTCGCCGGCGGGCACCCCTCGAGCGACGACGCCGCCAAGGTGATCGCCGCGCTGCAGGACCAGCTGGGCGACGACGAGATCACCTTCCACCCCGGCGTCGAGTACCGCCACATCCTGGTGGCGCCGGCGAGCTGGGCCGACGCCGAGTGCGTGCCGCCCCACGACCTGTCCGACCAGCAGGCGGTCTGGCCCACCGGACCGGCAGCCGCGCGGTTGCGGCAGGTGATGGAGGCCTCGCAGGCCATCGTCGGGCCGTCCCCGCTCGCGGCCACCCAGGTGTGGCTCTGGGGGCAGGGTCCCCAGGCCCAGCTGCCGTCGTTCACCGAGCTGCACGGCGTGCGGGCGCAGATGTCGAGCCCCGTCGACCTGGTGCGGGGCCTCGGGGTGCTCGCCGGCATCGAGCCGGTCGAGGTGGCCGGCATGACCGCCGGGTTCGACACCGACTACGCCGCCCAGCGCGACGACTGCCTCGCCCGGTTGGCCGCCGGCGCCGACCTCTACGTGCTGCACATCGAGGCCACCGACGAGGCCGGCCACGCCGGCGACGTCGACGAGAAGGTCAACGCCCTGCAGCGTTGGGACCGCGACGTGCTCACCGGGCTGGTCGAGGGCCTCGACGCGCTGGGCCCCTGGCGGCTGCTGCTGCTGCCCGACCACCCCACGCCCGTCGAGCTCAAGACCCACACCGACGACCCCGTGCCCTACCTGTTGGTCGACTCCGGCCACGACGGCCCGGGTGGCACCTACAGCGAGGCCGGCGTGGCCGACCAGCCGCTGGTGCCCGGCCACGAGCTGATGACCCGCCTGATCGGCCGATAGGTCCGCCCACCCGGCTTGTGGGCCGGCGACGGGCGACGGTACGCTCCGACCGTCGTCGGCTCGGGGACGCTTCTCCGGGTCGTGTCTCTCCTGTGAGGCCCGGCACCGGCCAGCGGCGACACCACTGCACGCCCGTTCGGGTCCCTCGTCCTCCGGCTCACCCCGGCACGCGAGGTCGTCGGTGTCCCACCGAGCCACACCCGTCCCGCCCGCCGTCCGGCGGCGGTCACGGCGTCGTGACCACCCTCCCAACGAAACGAGGTGCCGTGAGCGTGGAGCCCCAGGCCCTGGAACGCTCGGCCCTGGAACGCAAGGACCGCGGCGAGCTGATGACCATCGCCACCGCCCTCGGGGGCAAGCCCGGTTCGCGCGCCAAGAAGGCCGACATCGTGAACCTGATCCTCGAGCTCACCGGGGTGGCGACCTCGTCGTCCGATGCTGCGGCGACCCCGGCCACGGCGCCGCCCGCCGAGCCCCCCGTCGCCGATCCGGCCGCCGAGGGCCTCACCGCGCGCCCCCGTGGCCAGGAGGGCGGCGACCAGGAGGACCGCACCCAGCAGGACCGCACCCAGCAGGACCGCACCCAGCAGAGCGGCGGCCGTCAGGATCGGGGCCAGCAGGAGCGGGGCCAGCAGGATCGGAGCCAGCAGAGCGGGCGTACCGCCACCGACCAGCAGGACCGCGACCGCCCGGACCGGGGTCGCCAGGACCGGGGCCAGCAGGATCGGGGCCAGCAGGGCCGCACGCAGGACCGTGACCAGCCGCGCCGCAACGGCGACGACGGCGAGCCGACCCAGCCGGCCGACCGCCCCGTGCGCGACGAGCAGGGGTCCAACGGCAACGGCGCCGACCAGCGCCACGACGCCGACGGTGGCGACGACGGCCCCGAGCCCGGCAACCGCCGCCGGCGCCGTCGCGGCCGCGACCGTGCCCGCGACGACGACCAGCAGGTGAACGACGAGCCGGTCGAGATCGCCGGGCTGCTCGACCTGCGCGACGAGGGCTACGGCTTCCTGCGGGTCAAGGGCTACCTGCCCTCCAAGGACGACGTCTACGTCTCGGTCAAGCAGGTCCGGCAGTTCTCGCTGCGCAAGGGTGATCACGTGGCCGGCGCCAGCCGCCTCGCCGCCCGCAACGAGAAGAACCCGGCGCTGCTGCGCATCGACGCGGTGAACGGGGCCGATCCCGAGACGGCGACGGCGCGGCCCCGCTTCGAGGACCTCACCCCGTTGTTCCCCGACTCGAAGCTGCGGATGGAGGTCGCCGGCGACCCCTACAACATGACGGCGCGCATCATCGACCTCATCGCCCCCATCGGCAAGGGCCAGCGCGGCCTCATCGTGTCGCCGCCGAAGGCGGGCAAGACCTCGGTCATGAAGCAGATCGTCCGCTCGATCGAGACCAACCACCCCGAGGCCCACCTCATCGTGCTGCTCGTCGACGAGCGCCCCGAGGAGGTCACCGACATGCGCCGCTGGGTGCAGAAGGGCGAGGTGGCGGCGAGCACGTTCGACCGTCCCGCCGACGAGCACACCCACGTCGCCGAGCTCACCATCGAGCGGGCCAAGCGCCTCGTCGAAGGTGGCCGCGACGTCGTCATCATGCTCGACGGCATCACCCGCCTGGCCCGGGCCTACAACCTGTCGGCGCCGCCCACCGGGCGGATCATGTCCGGCGGGGTCGACTCGGGCGCCCTGTACCCGCCCAAGAAGTTCTTCGGCGCGGCCCGCAACGTCGAGGAGGGCGGCTCGCTCACCATCTTGGCCACCGCGCTCGTCGAGACCGGCTCGCGCATGGACGAGGTGATCTTCGAGGAGTTCAAGGGCACCGGGAACATGGAGCTCAAGCTCGACCGGCGCATGGCCGAGCGGCGGGTCTACCCGGCCATCGACGTCGACGCCTCCTCCACGCGCCACGAGGAGCTCTTGTTCGACCGCAAGCAGCTCCAGCAGGTGTTCAAGCTGCGCCGGGTGCTGTCGGGCCTGGCCCACGACTCGGGCCACCCCGGCGCCGGGCTCGAGCTGCTCATCGACCGCATGAAGACGTTCCGCGACAACGACTCGTTCCTCGCCGAGATCGCCAAGGCCCCCTCCGGGGGCTGAGTCCGCCGTTCCCGCCCTAGACTGCGTCGTCCCCCTCGTTCCTGGAGCACCCCATGAGAGCCGACATCCATCCCGAGTACCACGTCGTCGAGGTCCACTGCTCGTGCGGCAAGACCTTCACCACCCGGTCGACGTCGCCCGAGCTCCGCGTCGAGCTCTGCAGCGAGTGCCATCCCTTCTACACCGGCAAGCAGAAGCTGGTGGACTCCGGTGGCCGCATCGACCGCTTCGAGCGTCGCTACGGGCGCCGCAAGGGCAAGGCCGCCGGCGACGAGGCCGGCGACGAGGCCGAGTCCGAGGCCTGAGCCGGCCGCCGGGTCGGCTCGCTCCGTGAGCCTCAACCCCGATCAGCGCGCCGCGCTGGTCGCCGCCAAGGCCGCCGCGCTGGTGCGCGGCGGTTTCGGCGCGTCGGTCGACGCCGCGGTGGTCGACGGTGCAGCGGCCGACCAGCTGCCCGGCCCGTCGGCGGCGTTCGCCGATGGCGCCCGGGGATGGGTGCTGCTCGGCGCCGACGCCGGCCTCGGCCTGGCGCTGGTGTGGGCCCGTCGGCGCGCCGTCACCGAGCTGCACGTCCTGGTCGACGAGGGCGGTCGGCCCGGGGTCGTGGCCCGCCGCGCGGCCCTCATCGACCCGGCGCCCACCGTGTGGACGGTGGCGGGCACCTCGCTCGAGCCCGCCGAGGCGACCCCACCGGCCCCGCCGGCGGTGCCGCCGGCCAGCACCGACGAGCCCGCCCGGGCCCTCGCCGCCGCCGGGGTCGACGTGGTCGTCGAGCACGGCGAGGTCGCCGGTGAGGTGCTCGGCCTGGAGGTCGCCCGGGTGGTCGTCGCCGACGACGGCACCACGTCGATCGAGGTCGGCGTCGGTCGCCACGACCGCGAGGCCTTCGCGCTGCTGCACGACGAGCTGCCCACCGCCGAGGCCCTCGCCCGGGTGGTCGCCGACGTGCGCGCCCTGCGCCGCCCGGGGGCGGTGCCGCACCCGGTGAGCCGGCTGGTGCGCGAGCGCTGGCTGCGTGAGCAGGTCCTCGCCGACCCCGGCCTGGTGGGCGCGGCCACGCTGCGGCGCGCCGAGTCGCCCGAGCCCCGCGCCGGCCTGCACGGCACGGGGGTGGCCGTCGCGGTGGGCGAGGCGGCCGATGGCGCCGGGGTGGTGGTGGCGTGCTCGGTGGGGGTCGACCCCGAGCTGGTGCCCGTCGCCGCCGACGCCCGCCTGCACCACGCGCCCGACGCCCACCTGGTGCTGGTGGTGCCGCCGCGCGACATCCTCCCGGTCACCACCGCGCTCGCCGCCGCCCTCGTGCGTCCCGCCGAGGTCGTCGGCGTCGACGGCACCTGGCCGGTCTGAGCCGCGGCGGCCCCCGGGTACCCTCGCCCCGTGCTCGACCGCCTGGTCTCCCTCGAAACCGAGTTCGTCGATCTCGAGGCGCGCCTGGCCGACCCCGCCCTCATCGCCGACCAGGTCCGCTACACCGAGGCCACCCGCCGCTACCGCGACCTCGAGGCCATCGTCAGCCGGGCCCGTCGGCTCCGCGAGCGCCGCAGCGACCTCGACACCGCGAAGGAGATGCTGCGCGACGCCACCGGCGACGACCGCGAGGTCATGCGCGCCGAGGTCGACGACGCCAACGCCGAGATCGAGCGCCTCACCGACGAGATCAAGGTGCTGCTGCTCCCGCGCGATCCGAACGACGACAAGAACGTCATCGTCGAGATCCGCGGCGCCGAGGGGGGCGAGGAAGCCAACCTGTTCGCCCGCGACCTGTTCGAGATGTACCAGGGCTACGCCGGGCGCATGGGGTGGAAGCTCGAGGTGCTCGGCGCCGACCCGTCCGACATGGGTGGCTACAACGAGGTCACCTTCGTGCTCAAGGGCGACGGCGTCTGGAGCCGCATGAAGCACGAGGGCGGCCCCCACCGGGTGCAACGGGTGCCGGTCACCGAGTCGCAGGGGCGCATCCACACCTCGTCGGCCACGGTCACGGTCCTGCCCGAGGCCGAGGAGGTCGACGTCGTGCTCGACCCCAACGACCTGCAGGTCGACGTCTACCGCTCGTCGGGACCCGGCGGTCAGTCGGTCAACACCACCGATTCCGCGGTGCGGATCACCCACAAGCCCACGGGCCTGGTCGTGGCGATGCAGGACGAGAAGAGCCAGCTGCAGAACCGGGCCAAGGCCCTGGTGGTGCTGCGGTCGCGGCTGCTCAAGCTCGAGCAGGACCGCCAGTCGGCCGAGCTGTCGGGCCAGCGCCGCGACCAGGTCGGCGGCGGCGGTCGCTCCGAGAAGATCCGCACCTACAACTACAAGGAGAACCGGCTCACCGACCACCGCATCGGGCTCACCATCTACAAGCTCGACAAGGTGCTCGCCGGCGAGCTCGACGAGGTGGTCGACGCGCTGGTCGCCCACGACCGCGCCACGCTCCTCGAGTCCGGTGGCTGAGCCGCACGACCCCGACGACGGCATCCCGTGGCGGGTGTTCCTCGCCGAGGCGGTGCGGCGTCTGACCGAGGCGGGGGTGGCCAACGCCGACGCCGAGGCCCGCTGGATCGTCGAGCGGGCCACCTCCACGTCGGGCGCCGAGTACCAGCTCGAGCTCGACGAGCCGGCCACCGAGCGCGGGGTCGGGTTCTTCGACCTGATGCTCGAACGGCGCCTCGCCGGGGAGCCGCTGCAGTACGTGCTCGGCCAGTGGGCGTTCCGCACGCTCGACCTGTTCATCGACCGACGGGTGCTCATCCCCCGCCCCGAGACCGAGGTGGTGGTCGACCACGCCCTGCACGAGCTGCGCGCCGCGCTCGCGCTCGGCGGGCTGATCCGCCCCGTGCCCGTCGTCGACCTGGGCACCGGCTCGGGCGCCATCGCCCTGTCGGTGGCGGCCGAGGTCGACGAGGTCGAGGAGTGGGCGGTCGAGCGGGCCCCCGGCGCAGCGGCGGTGGCGCGGGCCAACCTGGCCGGCCTCGGGCGGGCCGCCACCCGCGTGCGGGTGGTGGAGGGCTCGTGGTTCGAGCCCCTTCCCGCCACCTTGCGGGGCCGGGTCGCGCTGGTGGTGTCGAACCCGCCCTACGTGGCGCCCGACGACCCGCTCCCACCCGAGGTGGCCGACTGGGAGCCCCGCGACGCCCTGGTGCCGGGCCCCACCGGCATGGAGGCCATCGAGGCCATCGTCGCCGAGGCCCTGGCCTGGCTGGCGCCGTCGGGCGCGCTCGTGGTCGAGCTGGCGCCCTCCCAGGCCGAGGCGGCGGTCGCGCTCGCCCTGGCCGCCGGCTTCGCGTCGGCCGAGTGGCGCCCCGACCTGGCCGGGCGGCCCCGCATGCTGGTGGCCCACGCGCCCGATCCGGGCTGAGGGCACCGACGGCGACCGGTACAGTGCGGCGACGGACCGAGGCACGGGCCTGGTCGCAGCGAGCACGGGGGGTCCCACATGTTCGGGAGGAAGGCGACCGGCGACGCCGAGTGGCTGGCCGGGGTGCGGTTCTTCGAGGGCTTCAGCGACGAGGAGCTGGCCCGCGTGGCCGGCCTCGCCGAGGAGATCGAGGCCGAGCCCGGCGCCGCGCTCACCGAGCAGGGCCGGGTGGGTCAGGAGTGCTTCGTCATCGTCGAGGGCAACGCCGGCGTCTACGTGAGCGGCGAGCACGTCGCGTCGCTGTCGGAGGGCTCGATGGTGGGGGAGATGGCCCTCATCGGGCACTCGCCCCGCAACGCCACCGTGAAGGCCGAGACGCCCATGGTGCTGGCCCGCTTCGACTCGAAGGCCTTCCAGGCGCTGCTCGACGAGATGCCCAAGGCCAAGGAGCGCGTCATGGAGCTCCTCAACGACCGCATGAAGTAGCGCCCTGGGAGCCGACCCGGGTCAGCGCACGCGCATCTCGCCGGTGGCGTCGATGTCGACGGCGGTGCCGCACATCTCGTCGGTCTCCATGGCCGCCATGAGGGCGTCGTCGGTGGACGTGGCCCAGGCGCGACGCCCGTCGGCGAGCAGGCAGGCGGCGAACGCCCGCTCGGGCGCACCGTCGCGCCCGTGGATCACCGTGTAGGTCTCGATGGCGGCCGGGCCCTCGTGGTGCTCGACCACCTCGCGCCCGGGTGCGGCGTCGACCTCGGCCTGGGGGGCGTCGTGGCGGAAGCCCTCGGTCGGTGCGTCGGTGGAGTACACGCCGAAGGCGTGCTTGGAGATGAGCCCGCCGTTGGCCGTGCACAGCCCGACCGTGCCGGGATCGGCGCGGAGGAGCTCGACCATGGTGGCGATCGAGTGGGTGACGTAGTCGTTCCACGGGCCGCCGGCGAAGGTGAGCCCGCCGGTGACGGTGAGCTGGCGCTCGAGGTCGAGCCCGAGCTCGGCCGCGCCGATCTGCACCGCCGACGGGAAGCACGAGTAGAGGTCGATGTGGGCCAGGTCGTCGACACCGACGCCGGCCAGCTCGAGCACCCGGCGCCCACCCACCCGCATGGCGGGGGAGCGGTGCAGCTCGTGGCGCAGCGACACGAACGGCTCGGCGGTGTCGGTGCCGGCCAGCGGGAACACCCAGCGATCGGTGGGCACGCCGAGCGCCCGGGCCCGCTCGACGCTGGTGAGGATCAGCGCGGCGGACTGCTCGACGCTCTCGTTGGAGTTCATGAGCTTCGGGTACGGGTACCCGATCATCCGGTTGGTGGGCCCCGGGGTGCGGATCTCCTCGGGGGTGCGGGCGTCTCGGATCCAGGCGTGGGGGTTGCGGCTGGCCACCTCGGAGAAGCGCGACCACAGCGACGAGATGCGCTCGAGGTGCTCGGCCGGTGAGCGGCCGGCGGCGGCCCGCAGCGCGATGTCGAACATCGGGTACACCTGCACCGGCATGGTGATGCCGCGCGCCACCTCGGCGGGGTGGCTCATGGCCAGGTCGGCGCCGATCACCTCGGCGGGCGGCACCGACTCGTCCTGCACCGTCCAGGGCGGCTCCCCGCCCGCGGCGCGCGCCGCCCGACGGGTGCGCCACGCCTCGGCGCCGGTGATGACCACCACGTCGGCCCGGCCGGCGGCGATGTCGAGCGCGGTGCGGTTGACCAGCGCCTGCGGGCTGTTGCCCCCCATGGTGGACACCGCGGTCCGCGCCCCGGTGGCGCCGATCCGCTCGGCGACCAGCGCGCCGGGATCGCGGTAGCGCCACGAGATCAGCGCCACCACCCGGATGGTGTCGACGGCGTCGACCACGCCCGTCGCACCGGTGTCGGCGACGGCCCGGCGGACCGCCTCGGCCATCAGGTCGACGGGCTCGAGCGGGTCGGCCCCCTGGTCGACGCGGTGGTTGAGCTGGCCGACCCCGATGATCACCGGGGTCCGCGGGTCGATCGTGCGTGCACCCATGGGCCGGCGATCGTAGGTGCGCGGGGACCCGTCACTACAATCCCCCGCGTGCCCCGCGTCGCCATCGGCTCCGACCACGCCGGCTTCGAGCTGAAGTCCCACCTCGTCGCCACCCTCGAGCGCATGGGGTTCGAGGTCGACGACCTCGGCAACCACGACACCGAGCCGGTCGACTACCCCGAGGTGTGCGCCCGGGTCGGGCGCGAGGTCGTCGCCGGCCGGGCCGACCGCGGCATCGTCCTCGGCGGCAGCGGCCAGGGCGAGCAGATCGCGGCCAACAAGGTCCACGGCGTGCGCGCCGCGCTGTGCAACGACCTGTTCACCGCCCGGTTGTCCCGCGAGCACAACGACGCCAACGTGTTGGCCATGGGCGGTCGCATCGTGGCGCCGGGCCTGGCCGACGAGATCCTCGCCGTGTGGCTCGCCACCGGGTTCGAGGGCGGTCGCCACCAGCGCCGCGTCGACCAGATCGCCGTCATCGAGCGCGAGGAGGCCGCCGCCGTGTCGGCCGCCGCGCCGACCGCCGAGAGAGTGGAGCCCTGATGCCCTGGCCGTCCGACACCGATCCCGACCTCGCCGCGGCGGGCCTGCTCGAGCGCGAGCTCGAGCGCCAGAACACCACCCTCCAGCTCATCGCCTCGGAGAACTTCACGTCGCCCGCGGTCATCGCCGCCACCGGCTCGGTGCTCACCAACAAGTACGCCGAGGGCTACCCGGGCAAGCGCTACTACGGCGGCAACGCCGTCATCGACGAGGCCGAGGACCTCGCCCGCGAGCGGGTGAAGGCCCTGTTCGGGGCCGAGCACGCCAACGTCCAGCCCCACGCCGGCGCCAACGCCAACCTCGCGGTGTACCTGGCGTGGCTCGAGCACGGCGACACCGTGCTCGGCATGAGCCTCGACCACGGGGGCCACCTCACCCACGGCTCGCCGGTCAACATCAGCGGCCGGTCGTACCACTTCGTCGGCTACGGGGTCACCCCGAGCGACGAGCGCCTCGACATGGACCAGGTGCGGGCCCTCGCCCTCGAGCACCGGCCCAAGCTCATCGTCGCCGGCGCCACCGCCTACTCGCGCACCATCGACCCCGCGCCGTTCCGCGAGATCGCCGACGAGGTCGGCGCCCTGCTGCTGTTCGACGCCGCCCACATCGCCGGGCTCATCGCCGGCGGGGCGCACCCCAACCCGGTGCCCTACGCCGACGCCGTCACCTTCACCACCCACAAGACCCTGCGGGGGCCCCGTGGCGGGTGCATCCTCAGCCGGGCCGAGCACGCCGCCGCCATCGACAAGGCGGTGTTCCCGGGCCTGCAGGGCGGACCGCTCGAGCACGTCATCCTGGCCAAGGCGGTGGCGTTCCGCGAGGCGGCCGACCCGTCGTTCCGGGCCTACGCGGCCCAGATCGTGGCCAACGCGGCGGCGCTCGCCGAGGCGCTGGCCGGCGAGGGCTTCCGGCTGGTGTCGGGTGGCACCGACAACCACCTCATGCTGGTCGACCTGCGCCCCTTCGACGCCGAGCTCACCGGCAAGGCGGCCCAGGAGGTCCTCGACCGGGCCGGCATCACGTTGAACCGCAACGCCATCCCGAACGACCCCCGGTCGCCGTTCGTCACGAGCGGCCTGCGCATCGGCACCCCCGCGGTCACCACGCAGGGCATGGCCGAGCCGGAGATGGCCGAGATCGCATCGCTCATCGCCCGGGCCCTGCGCCACCGCGACGACGAGGCCGAGCTGGCGGCCGTCCGCGACGACGTCGCGACCCTCTGCGCCAAGTTCACCCCCTACCCCTGAGCCCGGTCCGGTCACCGTGATCGGTCTCGGGGCCTACCTCACGGTGCTCGCCGTGGCCACCGGGGTCACCGTGGTGGCCACGCCGCTGTTCCGACGGTTCGCGCTGGCGCGTCGCCTGGTCCACGCCCCCGACGAGCGCCGGGTCCACGAGGTGCCCACGCCCACCCTCGGCGGGGTGGCCATGCTCGCCGGGGTGCTGGTGGCGATGCTCGTCGCCTGGCGGATGGACGCCTTCGCCCCCGTGTTCGCGGCGAGCACCGAGCCGCTCGGCGTGGTGCTCGCCGTGCTCGTGATCCACACCGTCGGGGCCGTCGACGAGCTGCGCAAGACGGTGGCGCGCACCTACCTGGCCGACGGCATCTCGGCGCCCGCCAAGCTCGCCGGGATGGTCCTCGCCGGCAGCGTGCTCTCGTTCGCCGGGGTGAGCATCCTGCACTTCCGCATCCCGTTCGGCGACCAGCTCGGCCTCGGCGACCTGGTGGTGCTGTCGCCCGACCTGTCGGCGCTGCTCACCGTGGTGTGGGTGGTGGGGATGGTCAACGCGGTGAACCTCATCGACGGGCTCGACGGGCTGGCGGCGGGCATCGTCGCCATCGCGTCGGGCGCGTTCTTCCTGTACTCCGAGCTGCTCGCCGACCGGGGGTTCATCGGGCCCGAGAACCTGGGCCCGCTGGTGGCGATCATCACGCTCGGGGTGTGCCTCGGGTTCCTGCCCTGGAACGTGCACCCCGCCAAGATCTTCATGGGCGACAACGGCGCGCTCATGCTCGGGTTGCTGATGGCCGCGTCGACGATCTCGGTGGGGGGCCGCACCGACGACCCGTTCTCGGGCCAGACGTTCTTCTTCTTCGCCCCCCTCGTCATCCCGCTGGTGATCCTCGGGGTGCCGATCCTCGACACCGCGGCGTCGATCGTCCGGCGGGCGCGCAACCGCACCGGTGTGGCCACCGCCGACAAGAACCACCTGCACCACCGCCTCATGCGCCTCGGGCACGGCCAGTGGCGCAGCGTGGCGATCCTGTGGACGTGGACCGCGCTGCTCTCGGGGTTCGTGCTCTACCCGGCGTTCACCGGGACGGGCGACGCCATCGTGCCGCTGGGCGTGGCCGCGCTGGCGCTGGCGCTCTACACCCTGTTCCACCCCGGGGTGCGGCGAGCCCGGGCCGCAGCTGGCGGCGTGGGCGCCGACGATGGGGTGCCGGACTGAACCGAGACGTCACCGGGGTGTCCGCCGGGGGTCGCGTGGCCCCGTGAGCGATGGCGGCGAGCACGACCACGAACCCGACGAGCTGCGCGGATGACAGGCTCTGGCCGAGCAGCGCCCACCCGAGCGCGGCGCCGGTGACGGGGGCGGCCAGCCCGAGCAGTGGCGGGGCGGTGGCCGGCAGGCGGCGGATCCCCTCGAACCACAGCACGAAGGCCAGCGCCGTCCCCACCAGGCTCAGGTAGCCGAGACCGACCAGCGTCCGCCCCGTCGGCGCCGATGGGGCGCCCTCCACCAGCAGCGCCAGGGGGACCAGCACGAGCGCGCCGAGGGTCAGCTGCCACCCGGTGGCGGCCAGTCGGTCGCCGGGCGCCGGCAGCCGCTTGGTGAGCACCACCCCGGTGGCGAACGAGACGTTGGCGCCGACTGCCGCCAGGACGCCGACCGGGTCGAACGCGGCGCCGGGGCCGACCACCACCAGCGCGACGCCCGCCGCGGCGACGATCCCGACGGCCAGCTCCACCGCCCGAGGACGTCGCCCGGTGACGGCGGCGGTGCCGGCAGCGACGAGCAGCGGCTGCAGGCCCCCCGCCGCCGCGGCGACGCCCCCGGGCAGGCGCTGGGCGGCGACGACGAGCAGCGGGAAGAAGATGGCGAAGTTGGTGAGCGCCAGGACCACGGTGTGCGCCCACTCGCGGCCTCGCGGCCGCCAGCGGGCGCGCGCCGTCGCCACCGCCAGCAGGAGCAGGCCGGCGGGCGCCACCCGCGCCGCGGCGAGGAACAGCGGTCGCCCGGGCGGGAGCAGCTCGGTGATCGTGACGTAGGTGGTGCCCCACGAGATGGGGGCGAGCACGGTGGCGGCGGCCCAGCGGTGGCTGACGAGCAGTCTCTTCACGTTCGGTATCTTAGTGTTGAGATTCTTGGCGTCAACCTTCCGCCGGTACAGTGGCGTTCGTGGCCCCGCGACCGCGCGACGCCGTCGATCACATCGCCGAGCAGTGGGACGAGGTCCGTCCCGACCTCGACAGCTCACCCCTGCTGGTGGTGGGGCGGATCTCCCGCCTGTCCCGGCTCATCGACCGGCGCCTGGCCGAGAGCTTCGAGCGCTTCGACCTCGAGGCCTGGATGTACGACGTGCTGGCCACGTTGCGCCGCTCGGGTGAGCCCTACGAGCTCACGGCGGGAGAGCTGGTGCGCCAGTCGATGGTCACCACGGGGGCCATCACGAACCGCATCGACCGCCTCGAGGCGCGCGGGCTGGTGGAGCGTCGCCGCACCACCGATCGCCGCAAGGTGATCGTCGGGCTCACCGCAGCCGGCCTCGCGCTGGTCGACGAGGTGGTGGGTCCGCACCTCGACACCGAGACGGAGATCCTCGCCCCGTTGTCGGACCGCCAACGCCGCGACCTGGCCAACCTGCTGCGGCCGCTGTTGCTCGGTCTCGGCGACCGCCCCGAGGGGCCCGACGGGCCCTGACCCATCGCCCGGAGCGGTGGGCTACGGTGCCTGCCGGCACGCAGGGGAGAGCGGGGCCGACGCCAGTCACCAACTTGCGCGTCCGTGACGTCCTCCCTAGATTGCGCAATCGTTCACAAGCGCCGGAGGTCCTTCGGCGCGACGACCCGAAGGCACCTGGTGCACCCGACGACCGAGGCGAGCGAACCGAACCGCACGTACGGCGACGGCTTGTCCATCGCCTTCGAGCTCGTGGCCACCCCGGCCATCTTCGGCCTCATCGGCGTGGCCCTCGACCGGGCGTTCGACACCACGCCGCTGTTCACCATCGGGCTCACGCTCGTCGCGGTGTGCACCGTGATCGGCCTCACCATCTGGCGCTACGGCGCCGAGATGGAGCGCACCGACGCCGAGCGTCGCGCCGCCCTCGCGGCCAAGCCGCCGTCGACGCCGCGGTGGGAGCGGGCCCGCGAGCGCCGGGCCGCCGAGGCCGCCGAGCTCGCCGCCGCCGAGGCCCGCCTCGAGCGCCTCGAGCGCGAGCGGGGCCGACGGATGGAGGCACAGCGCCAGTGAGCGCCATCACCTCCCGCTTCGACGACAGCGCCCCCGAGTCCGAGATCGCCTTCGACCTGGCCAAGCGCGCGGTGTGGATCGCTCCGGCCCTGGTCCTCGCCGGCGCGGTGGGGTGGGGGATCGACGGGGCCCTGTCCGCGGGCTACGCCATCGCCCTGGTCGTGCTCAACTTCCTCATCAGCGCCACCATGCTCGCCTGGGCCGGTCGCATCTCGTTGGCGTTCGTCCTCGGGGTCGCCATGGCCGGCTACGTCATCCGCCTCGGGCTCATCGCCGCCGCGGTGCTGCTCGTCAAGGACTTCGCCTGGGTCGAGCTCGTCCCCCTCGGCCTCACCCTGATCATCGCCCACCTCGGTCTCCTCCTCTGGGAGACCCGATACGTGTCGGCCTCGCTCGCCCACCCCGGCCTCAAGCCGGCACCGGCGGGCTCGGCATCCACCAAGGAGTGACCACGACCGTGCTCGCAGTCGCCTTCCCGCCGATCAGCCACCTCTTCGAGTGGCCGGAGCTGCTGTTCCAGGGCACCCCGTTCGCGATCAACAAGGTCGCGCTGATCAACCTGGCCGCCATGGCGCTCACCATCGGCTTCTTCTGGCTGGGCGGCCGCAAGCGGGCCATGGTGCCCACGGGCGTGCAGAACGTCGCCGAGAGCACGGTCGACTTCGTGCGCAACGGCGTCGTCATGCAGACCATGGGCCCGAGCGGCCTGGCCTGGACGCCCTTCCTCACCTTGCTGTTCGTGTTCATCTTCTTGAACAACATCACCAAGGTGATCCCGCCGATCATCATGCCGGCCACCGGTCGGATGGCGACGCCGCTGTTCCTCGCCCTCGTCATCTGGGTGATCTTCAACGTGGTGGGCATCAAGAACCAGGGCCTCGGCGGCTACTTCAAGAACTCGCTGTTCCCGCCGGGGCTGCCCAAGGCGCTCTACGTGCTCGTCACCCCGATCGAGCTCGTGTCGACCTTCCTCGTGCGCCCCTTCTCGCACGCGGTCCGGCTCTACGCCAACATGGCGGCCGGACACATCCTCCTGGCCACGTTCGCGGTGCTCTCGGCATCGCTGTGGGTGGCCGACTGGTACGCCGTCTTCCTGCCCTTCCCGTTCCTCATGCTCGTGGGCGTCACGCTGTTCGAGATGCTGGCGTCGTTCCTGCAGGCCTACATCTTCGTGGTCCTCGCCGCCGTCTACATCGGCGGGGCCGAGCACCCCGAGCACTGAGCCCACCCCCCGGCTCGCCCGGTTGGCGCCGATCGCCACGCCGGCACTGATCCCGACCACCACCACCCCGCCTGAACCCACCAGGCGCACCCCGACATCAGGAGCACACCACCACCATGTTGTCCGTTCTTGCACAGGAAGCCGCCAACGTCAGCGGTGAGGACCTCATCGCCGCCAACTCGGTGCTCTACGCCGGTGTGGCCTACGGCCTCGCCGCCATCGGCCCGGGCATCGGCATCGGCTACCTCGTCGGCCAGGCCGTGCAGGCCATGGCCCGTCAGCCCGAGGCGGCCGGCATGGTCCGCACCACGATGTTCCTCGGCATCGCCTTCGCCGAGGCGCTCGCGCTCATCGGCTTCGTGGTCTTCATCCTTCTCAAGTTCGCCTAGGAGCCTCATCGTGCGCATCCGCAACGCCATCGTGGCGTCGCTCGTGGTGGTCCTTGCCACCGCGGGCCTCGCCGGACCGGCCGGGGCCGCCGAGAGCATCGGCTCGTGTGTGGCCGGGGTCGCCCTCGAGGCCGAGGAGCTCCGCGCCCAGGGCCTCTCCGACTCCGAGATCGAAAAGGAGCTCGAGGCGCAGGCCGAAGCCTGTGTCGAGGCCCCGAACCCGGTCCTGCCCGAGCCGACCGAGATCATCTGGATCGGCATCTCGTTCACGCTGCTCATGGTCCTCGGCTACAAGTTCGCCTGGCCGGGCATCGCCAAGACCATGTCGGATCGCACCGAGCGCATCCGCACCGAGCTCGAGGCCGCCGAGCGGGCCCGCGCCGAGGCCTCCGAGGCCACGGCCAGCCACGACGCGCAGCTCGCCGAGGCCCGGGCCGAGGCGTCGCGCATCGTCGAGGAGGCGCGCAGCGCCGCCGAGTCGGTCCGCGCCGACCGCATCGCCGCCGCCGAGGTCGAGGCCGCCGCCATCCGCGAGCGCGCCGCGGCCGAAGCCGAGCAGGCTCGTTCCCAGGCCCTCGCCGACCTGCGCAGCGACGTCGCCGCGCTCGCCGTGGGTGCCGCCGAGCAGGTCGTGCAGCGCAGCCTCGACGCCGAGGCCCAGTCCGAGCTGATCGAGAACTACATCAACCAGGTCGGGTCCGGGCGCTGATGGCGCGGCACGGCGCGACCGACGACGGGAGGAACTGATGGCCGAGGACCGGGTCACGGCGTACGCCGAGGCGCTGCTCAGCGTCACGGGCGCCGAGCCCACCGGTGAGGCCGTGCGCGACGAGCTGTTCCGCGTCGCCCGCGCCCTCGAGACCAACGACGAGCTGCGCACCACGCTCGCCGACCGCGGCATCCCCGTCGCCCGGCGCCAGCAGGTCGTCGACGACCTCCTCGGCGGTCCCGCCGATCCGGTCACGCTCGCCTGCGTGTCGCTCGTCGTGGTCGCCGGCCACGGTGGCGACCTGCCCGCCATCGTCGACGGCGTCGTCGAGCGGGCGGCGCGCGCCGCCGGCCGCGAGGTCGCCTTCGTCCGCTCCGCCATCGCGCTCACCGCCGATCAAGAGGCCCGCCTGGCCGCCGCGCTGTCGGCGGCCGTCGAGCGCGAGGTCGAGGTCCGGGTCATCATCGACCCGTCGGTCCTCGGCGGCCTCGTCACCCAGATCGGCGACACCGTGATCGACGGGTCCGTCCGTCACCGCCTCGCACAGCTGCGCGAAGTCTTCTAGCCCCCGGAGATCTGCGACACCATGGCTGACCTCACCATCAACACCGCCGACATCGCCGCCGCGCTGCGGAAGAACCTCGACGACTTCCGCCCCGGGATCGACACCGCCCAGGTCGGACGCATCCTCGAGGTGGGCGACGGCATCGCCCGCGTGTCGGGCCTGCCCGGCGCGGCCGTGAACGAGCTGCTCCAGTTCGAGGACGGCACGCTGGGCCTCGCCCTCAACCTCGACGAGCACTCGATCGGCGCCGTGGTCCTCGGCGACGTCGACGCCATCGAGGAGGGCCAGACCGTGCGGGCCACCGGCGACATCCTCTCGGTGCCCGTCGGCGACGGCCTGCTCGGTCGGGTCGTCAACGCCCTCGGCGAGCCGGTCGACGGCAAGGGCCCGCTCACCAACGTCTCCATCCGCCGCATGGAGGTCCAGGCCCCCGGCATCATGGGCCGCAAGCCCGTGCACGAGCCGCTCCAGACCGGCATCAAGGCCGTCGACGCCATGATCCCCATCGGTCGGGGCCAGCGCGAGCTCATCATCGGCGACCGCAAGACCGGCAAGACCTCGGTGGCGATCGACACGATCATCAACCAGAAGGGCCTGGGGGTGAACTGCGTCTACGTGGCCATCGGCCAGAAGGCGTCCACCGTCGCCCAGACCGTCGCCACCCTCGAGCAGTACGGCGCCATGGACTACACGGTCGTGGTGGTGGCGCCGGCGTCGAACCCGGCTCCGTTCAAGTACCTGGCCCCCTACGCGGGGTGCGCCATGGGACAGCACTGGATGGACACGGGCGGACACGCCCTCGCCGTCTACGACGACCTCTCCAAGCAGGCCGAGGCCTACCGCCAGATGTCGCTGCTCCTGCGCCGCCCGCCGGGTCGCGAGGCCTACCCGGGCGACGTGTTCTACCTGCACAGCCGCCTGCTCGAGCGGGCCGCCAAGCTCTCCGACGAGCTCGGCGCCGGGTCGCTCACCGCCCTGCCGGTCATCGAGACCAAGGCCGGCGACATCTCGGCGTTCATCCCCACCAACGTCATCTCGATCACCGACGGGCAGATCTTCCTCGAAGACGACCTGTTCAAGTCGGGCGTGCGCCCGGCCATCAACGTCGGCCAGTCGGTGTCACGGGTGGGCGGCGCCGCCCAGATCAAGGCGATGAAGACCGCCGTGGGCACCATGAAGGGCGACCTCGCCCAGTTCCGCGAGCTCGAGGCGTTCGCCGCCTTCGGCTCCGAGCTCGACGCGGTGTCCCAGGCCCAGCTCGACCGGGGCTACCGCCTCATCGAGCTGCTCAAGCAGGGGCTCAACTCGCCCATGCCGGTCGAGGAGCAGGTGGTGTCGATCTACGCCGGCACCCGCGGCTACCTCGACCCCATCCCCGTGGCCGACGTCCGTCGCTTCGAGGGCGAGCTGCTCGAGTGGTTCCGCACCCGTCACGCCGACGTGCTCAGCGGCATCCGTGAGAACGGCACGCTGGGCGACGAGGACGCCTTCGCGGCCGGCATCGAGGCGTTCTCGGCCCAGTTCCGCACCAGCGACGGCGGCACCCTCGACACCCCTGCGGCCGAGGCAGCCGACGAGTCGACCCGCTTGGCCGGTGGCCGCCGCGAGGGCATCCTGCCCGAAGAAGAGGTCACCCTCGAGGACAGCGAGGCGTAGTGGCCGGCGGTCAAGAACGCGCCCTGCGGCGCCGCATCTCCTCGGTCCAGTCGACCAAGAAGATCACGCGCGCCATGGAGCTCATCGCCGCCACCCGGGTCGTCAAGGCCCAGCAGCGGGCGTCCCAGGCGCGCCCCTACGCCGAGCAGATCACCGGCGTCATCCAGGACCTCGCCGCCGGCGGGGCCAGCGTCGACCACCCGCTCCTGCGCCAGCACGACGAGGTGAAGAAGGTGGCCTTCGTGGTCATCACCTCGGACCGCGGCCTCGCCGGCGCCTACAACTCGTCGGTCATCCGCGCCGCCGAGCGGGCGGTCAACGCCAACCGGGCCGAGGGGCGCGACTACTCGCTGGTCATCATCGGCAAGAAGGCCGAGACCTACTTCCGGTTCCGCAACTACCGCATCGACGCCGCCTACACCGGCATGAGCGACACCCCCACCTTCGAGCACGCCCGTGAGGTGGCCGAGACCATCAGCGACCTGTTCATCGACGGCGACGTCGACCGGGTCGAGCTCGTCTACACCCGCTTCATCTCGGCGGGTTCCCAGCAGGTCGTCGTGCGTCGGTTCCTCCCCCTGCAGACCCGCGAGGGCACCGAGGACGAGGCAGCCATGGCCGGGTTCGAGTTCGAGCCGTCGCCCGAGGGCGTGCTCACCGCGCTGCTGCCCCGCTACGTCGAGGCCCGCTTGTTCGCCGCCCTGCTCGATGCCGCCGCGTCGGAGCACGCGAGCCGCCAGCGGGCCATGAAGGCGGCCACCGACAACGCCGAAGAGCTCATCATCAAGCTCAGCCGAGCCATGAACCGAGCCCGCCAGGACGCCATCACCACCGAGATCATGGAGATCGTCGGCGGCGCCGAGGCGCTGCGCCAGGACGCGACCGACCCCGAGGACACCCTCGTCGATCACCTGACGCCGCCCGAGCTGCTGCCCGAGCTCCTCGACCGCAAGTAGGAGAACCCCGCGCCATGACCGTCACCGAGCCCACCGCCACCCCCCTGAAGGAGGGCCGCGTCGTCGGCATCGCCGGCCCGGTCGTCGACGTCGAGTTCCCGCCCGACGCGCTCCCCGAGATCAACTCCGCCGTGTCGATGACCCTCGAGATCGACGGCAACCCCGTCGAGGTCCGCGCCGAGGTCGCCCAGCAGATCGGGCACAACCGGGTGCGGGCCATCTGCCTCAAGCCCACCGACGGCCTGGTGCGCGGCGCCGTGGTGCGCAACACCGGTGAGGGCATCACCGTGCCGGTCGGCGACGCCGTGCTCGGCCACGTGTTCAACGTCATCGGCGAGCCCCTCGACGTCGACGACATCGGCGAGGTCGCCACCCGCTGGGAGATCCACCGCCCGGCCCCCGACTTCGACACGCTCGAGCCCAAGGCCCAGATGTTCGAGACGGGCATCAAGGTCATCGACCTGCTCACCCCCTACCTGCAGGGCGGCAAGATCGGCCTGTTCGGCGGTGCCGGCGTGGGCAAGACCGTGCTCATCACCGAGATGATCCGCCGCGTGGCCCAGAACCACGGCGGTGTGTCGGTGTTCGCCGGGGTGGGCGAGCGCACCCGTGAGGGCACCGACCTGTTCATCGAGATGGGCGAGTCGGGCGTGCTCGAGAAGGCCGCCCTGTTGTTCGGCCAGATGGACGAGCCCCCGGGCGTGCGCCTGCGGGTCGCCCTGTCGGCGCTCACCATGGCCGAGTACTTCCGCGACGTGCAGCAGCAGGACGTGCTGCTGTTCATCGACAACATCTTCCGGTTCGTGCAGGCCGGCTCCGAGGTGTCCACCCTCCTCGGCCGCATGCCATCGGCTGTGGGCTACCAGCCCACCCTGGCCGACGAGATGGGCCAGCTCCAGGAGCGCATCACCTCCACCCGCGGTCGGTCGATC
>DATHSN010000219.1:0-16146 GCA_035464115.1 Acidimicrobiales bacterium
GGACCGACGTGACCTACGTCACGTCGGTCCCGACAGGGTAGAGGACCCGGACGACCGTCGCACCGCGGGGCGCGGCTCAGACCTTGGCGCCGGGCTGGCCGGGCGCGGCCGGCTCCTTGGGGAGCCCGAGGACCCGCTCACCCACGATGTTGCGCTGGATCTCCGCGGTGCCGCCCCAGATGGTGACCGAGCGGTTCGACATGAAGGCGGTCTGCCACTCGTCGAGCGCGTAGCCCGAGCCGTCGTCGTCGGGACGCACCATGGCGTCGGCGCCGATGAGGTTCATCATCCGCTCGCTGAACCGCTGCGCGTACTCGGACCAGTACATCTTGTTGATGGCCGAGCGGGGGCCGGGCTCCTTGCGGGCCACGACCTCCGAGAGCGTGCGCAGGCCGGCGATCCGCATGATCTCGACCATCGAGTAGGCCCACGCCAGCTCCTGGCGGACCAGCGGATCGGTGTCGGTGCCCTTGGCCCGCACCAGGTCGACGGCCTTCCAGAACTGCTTCTGGTAGGGGACGTGCTGGGTGGTGGCGTTGCCGCCGCGCTCGTTGCCGAGCGTGGTCATGGTGACCCGCCAGCCGTTGTGGAGCCCACCGATGGCGTTGTCGACCGGGGCCCGGGCCTCGCTGAGGAACGTCTCGGTGAAGTGCGAGCTGCCGGTGATCTGCTTGATGGGCCGGATCTCGATGCCGTTCGACGAGCCGTCGTCGCGCCGCATCGGGACGAGGACGTAGGAGATGCCCTTGTGCTTGGGCGCATCGGGATCGGTGCGGCACAAGCAGAACATCATGTTGGCGTTCTGGGCCCCGGAGGTCCACACCTTCTGGCCGGTGATGACGATCTCGTCGCCGTCGATGAGCCCCTTGGTCATCAGCCCGGCGAGGTCGGAGCCGGCATCGGGCTCGGAGAAGCCCTGGCAGTACACGTCGGTCCCGTCGATGATGCGCGGCAGGAACCGTTCCTTTTGCTCGTCGGTGCCGTGCACGATGATCGACGGCCCGACGAGCCACTCGCCCATGCCCCGGGTGACCCGGGGGACGTCGAGGCGGGCGAACTCCTCGTTCATCACCGCCACCTCGACGCCGGTGAGGCCGCGCCCTCCGAACTCCTTGGGCCACGACACGCACAGGTAGCCGGCCTCGTGGAGCGTCTCGGTCCACTCCTTCAGGCCGGGCACCCGGCCGTAGGTGGCGCGCTGCACGTCGACCCCGACGAGGTCGGTGGGCAGGTTGGCCTCGAGCCAGTCGCGCAGCTCGTCGCGGAACTTGCGGGCGGTCGGCCCGAGGTCGAGCTCCATCGGCATGGTGGTCCCCCTGATGTGTGCGGCCCGGCTCCCCCCGGGTTCCGGTCGCCAGTCTGCCCATGATTCGACCGTCGAACCAAATGGGCCGTGGGGCCCCGCCGCCGGCCGGTCGCCCGCCCGCCTCGTCCGGCTCAGCTGACGCCGGCGACCTCGTAGCCCGCGTCGTCGATGGCGGCGCGCACCGCGTCGTCGGAGACCTCGCCCTCGACCAGCACGGTGCGGCCCATCACGTCGACCACGGCGCGGTCGACGCCGTCGACGCCGGCCAGCTCGGACTCGATGGCGTTCTTGCAGTGATCGCAGGAGATGCCGGGGACGGAGTAGGTGCGGGTGCTCACGGGGTGGCTCCTTCGGTGACGGGGTCGGCTGACGATGGTGATCTCGACGGGGCGGCGCCCGACCCGCCCTCTACCCGGGCGCCGCGGAAGCGACGCAGGCGCAGCGAGTTGGTGACCACGAACACCGAGGAGAAGCCCATGGCCCCCGCGGCGATCATCGGGTCGAGCAGGCCCAGCGCGGCGAGCGGGATGGCGGCCACGTTGTAGGCGAACGCCCAGAACAGGTTGCCCTTGATGGTGGCGAGGGTGCGGCGCGACAGGGCGATGGCGTCGGCCACGGCCCGCAGGTCGCCGGACACCGCGGTGAGGTCGCTGGCCTCGATGGCGACGTCGGCACCGGTGCCGATGGCGATGCCGAGGTCGGCCTGGGCGAGGGCCGGGGCGTCGTTCACGCCGTCGCCGACCATGGCCACCACCCGCCCGTCGGCCTGGAGGCGACGGATCTCGGCGACCTTGTCGGCCGGCAGCACCTCGGCCAACACCCGCTCGATGCCGGCCTCGGCGGCCACGGCGGCGGCGGTGCGCTCGTTGTCGCCGGTGAGCAGCACGACGTCGAGGCCGAGCGCGCCGAGGGCCGCCACCGCCTGGCGGCTGGTGGGCTTGATGGTGTCGGCCACGACGAGGACACCGGCGGCGACGAGGTCGGCGCGGTCGGTGCCGGCAGGGGCCCAGCCGGCGAGCACCGCCGTGCGGCCCTCGGCCTCGGCCGCGGCGGCGGCCGACTCGACCTCCGGGGGCACCGCGGCGAACAGTCGGCGGCGGCCGACCGCCACCAGCTGGCCGTCGACGGTGCCCACGACCCCCAGGCCGGGCAGGTTCTCGAAGTCGTCGACCGGGGCGAGGTCGGGTGCGCCGGCGGCGATGGCGCGGGCGATCGGGTGCTCCGAGGCCGCCTCGACCGAGCCGGCGAGGCGCAGCAGGGTGGCGGAGTCGGTCCCGCCGCCGGCGGGGGTGACCGCGTCGACCAACGCCATGCGGCCCTCGGTGACGGTGCCGGTCTTGTCGAGCACCACGGTGTCGATGGTGCGGGTGCTCTCGAGCACCTCACCGCCCTTGATGACGATGCCGAGCTGGGCGCCCCGGCCCGTGCCCACCATGATGGCGGTGGGGGTGGCCAGGCCCAGGGCGCACGGGCAGGCGATGATGAGCACGGCCACCGCGGCGGTGAAGGCGTCGTCGGCGGAGTGGCCGGTGAGGAACCACGTGACCAGCGTGGTGGTGGCGATGACCAGCACGATGGGCACGAACACCGCCGAGATCCGATCGGCGAGGCGCTGCACCGGCGCGGTGGAGCCCTGGGCCTCTTCGACCAGGCGGATGATCTGGGCGAGGGCGGTGTCGGCGCCGACGCGCGTGGCCTCGACGACGAGGCGCCCGTTGGCGTTGACGGTGGCGCCGATGACCTCGTCGCCGGGCTCGACCTCCTCGGGCACCGGCTCACCGGTGACCAGCGACCGGTCGACCGCCGAGCGACCCTCGACCACCACGCCGTCGGTGGCGATGCGCTCGCCCGGCCGCACCACGAACCGCATGCCCACCGCCAGGTCGTCGACCGGGATCTCGCGGCCGTCGGTGAGGGTGGCGACCCGGGCGCCGAGCTGGGCGAGGTTGCGCAACGCCTGGCTCGACCGGCGCTTGGCCCGGGCCTCGAACCACTTGCCGAGCAGGATGAGGGTGATGATGACGCCGGCCGTCTCGAAGTAGACGTGGGCGGTGTCGGTGCCCATCATCGCGGCCATGCCCGCCATCGACCCGTGGTCGTCGGCGGCGCCGAGGAACAGCAGCGCCACCATCGACCACGACCAGGCGGCGAGGGTCCCCATCGACACGAGCGTGTCCATCGTCGCGGTGCGGTGCCGCAGGTTGACGAGGGCGGAGCGGTGGAAGCCGATGCCGCTGACGAACACGACGGGCGTGGCCAGCACGGCGGCGAGCCACTGCCACCCGTCGAACATCAGTGCCGGCACCATCGACACCGCGACGAGGGGCACCGTGAGCGCAGCCGCGATGGCGAGGCGCCGGCCGATGGTGCGTCGCACCCGCTCCTCGAGGGCCTCGCTGTCGTCGACCTCGGGGACCGAGTAGCCCAGCCGCTCGATGGTGCCGCGCAGGTCGAGCTCGTCGACGAGGGCCTCGTCGAACACGATGGTGGCCCGGTTGGCGGCGAGGTTGACGTCGGCCCGGGCGACGCCGTCGAGCTTGCCGAGGCCCCGTCCGATGCGCGACGCGCAGGCCGCGCAGGTCATGCCTTCGACGGGGAGATCGACGCGACGGGTCATGGGCGCTACCATACCCCCCGACCCTATGCGCGGCTACTCCCTCTCCCGTGACGACTACCTCACCCGCCTTCGTCGCATCGAGGGCCAGGTGCGGGGCCTGCAGCGCATGATCGAGCGCGACGAGTACTGCATCGACGTGCTCACCCAGGTGGCCTCGGTGTCCAAGGCCCTGCAGGGCGTGGGCCTCGGCCTGCTCGACGAGCACGTCCGCCACTGCGTCACCGCCGCGGTCCACGAGGGCCCCGAGGAGGGCGACGCCAAGATCACCGAGGCCATGGCCGCGGTCGAGCGGCTCCTGCGGTCGTGACGGTGGCCGACCCGCCCGAGCGACGGGACCCGGTCGGCCCGCTCACCGCCGACCCCGAGTCCCTGCGGCGGCGCCGGGGCGTGAAGTGGCGTCGCTACCCCGACGCGCTCGCGGCGTGGGTCGCCGACATGGACCTCCCGCCCGCGCCACCGATCCTCGACGCCATCCGGGCGGTGGTCGATGCCGGCGACCTGGGCTATCCCGACGGCGATGCCCTCGGCCTGCCCGGGCTGCTCGTCGACCGCCTCGACGCCCGGTTCGGCTGGCGCCCCGACACCCGCCTCGTGCTGCCCCTCACCGACGTGATGCAGGGCGTGCTGCTCGCCCTCACCACCCTCACCGAGCCGGGCGACGGGGTCGTGGTGCAGACCCCGATCTACCCGCCGTTCCACAAGGCGGTCGCCCGCACCGGACGTCGCTTCGACGACCACCCGCTGCGGGTCGGGGCCGACGGCCGGGCCGCGCTCGACGTCGACGGCCTGGCCCGGGTGGTCGACGACCGCACCCGGATGCTCCTGGTCTGCCATCCCCACAACCCCACCGGGCGGGCGTTCGACGAGGACGAGCTGCGGGCGCTGGCCGAGCTGGCCGTCGAGCGCGACCTGTGGGTGGTCTCCGACGAGATCCACGCCGACCTGGTCCTGCCCGGCGCCCGCCACGTGCCGTTCGCCTCGCTCGGTCCCGAGGTCGCCGAACGCACGCTCACGCTCACGTCACCCACCAAGGCGTTCAACCTGGCCGGCACCCGCATCGCGTTCGGCATCGCCGGGTCGCCCGCCCTCCTCGAGCGGCTCCGCTCGGTGCCGGGTCATCTGCTCGGCCATCCCGGCACCGTCGGGCTGGTGGCCGCCGAGGCGGCCTGGCGCCACGGCGGGCCCTGGCTCGACGCGGTGCTCGCGCTGGTCGACGACCACCGGCGCCGCACCGCGGCGGCGCTCGCCGACGTGCCGGGTGTGGTCCACCACCCCCCGGAGGCCACCTACCTGGCGTGGCTCGACCTGCGGGCCCTCGACCTGCCCGGCGGCCCGTGGCGGTACCTGCTCGACCACGCCGGCGTGGCCCTGTCCGACGGGGCCGACTTCACCCGCCACGGCGAGGGTCACGTGCGGCTGAACCTGGCCACCTCCACCGACCTGCTCGACGAGATCCTCGGTCGGATCGTCAGCGCTCTGCGGTGACCGTGTGCTCAGCGCGGCGCGCTGACCGTGCGGCGCACCGCCCGTCGGACCCCGATCCGGGAGGACCAAGGTCCTCGAACCGACCGGCGGAGGGCTCTCCCGCGCCGTGGTGTGCCCGTCGACACTCGCGGTGAGGCTCCCGGGCCGACCGGGGGCACGAGATCGGGAGATGTCATGGCCACCGCCACCGTCGACCAGCACGAGACCCACGCGGCCGACGCCGCCGCCCTCGGCGAGCTCGACGACGGGCTCCACGGCCGCTTGGTGGTGATCGGGTTCGTCATCGGGTCGGTCCTGATGGTGGCCATCGCCTTCCTCGCCACCACCCTCGCGCACCCCGACGGCACCGCCGCCGAGCACCTGCCCATCGCGCTGTGGGTCGGGTTCGTGTGCGGCGGGTTCTTCGGTGGCGTCATCGGCACCGCCGTCAGCCTCACCCGATCGGGCGTCCACTAGATCGCCGGCCCCGCTCAGCGCCGGGTCACGTCCCGGCCCTCGCCGGACGAGCACGATGCCGGGCCTCCGGGCCCGGCATCGTCGCGCTCGGGCGTGCCGGCGGGCCCGGCCGAGGCCCGGCCCGCCGCCGCCTCACTCGTCGAGGTCGTGGGGGACCACCACCACCGGGCAGTGGGCGTGGCTCGAGACCTGGTGGCTCACCGACCCGAGCAGCAAGCCGCGGAACCCGCCGAGGCCCCGGCTGCCGACCACGAGCAGCTCGGCGTCGCGTGACGCCTCGATGAGGGTGGCCGCGGGCGGGCCCTCGAGCACCACCTGGGTGATCTCGACGGAGGGGTGCTCGCCGGCGACGGCGGTCACCTCCTCGCGCACGGCCTCGGCGAGGCCTTCGCGTGCCGCCTGCTCGATCTCCGCGGTGGGCGGGGCCACCGCGACGCCCGTGTAGGCGTAGGTGGGGAAGTTCCACGCGGCCACCGCCGCGACGGTGGCGCCCCGCCGCTGGGCCTCGTCGAGCGCCCAGCGCAGCGCGGCGCGGCTGTTGGTCGAGCCGTCGACCCCGACGACGATCTGGCCCATGACGCACCTCCGATCGGCGACCCGGTCGGGCCACCCGATGACGAACCTACGCCGTGGGGCCCACCGCGCCCAGGGCCGATGGTCGCGTCGTGGCGGTGCCCGGACGCGACGATGGCGCCGGCCGTGGCCGGCGCCATCGTGGTGCGGGCTCAGCCGGCGGCGGCTGCGGCGGCGAGCTGTTGGACCTGCTCCATCGAGATGGCGCCCGAGCTCCGCTGGACCACGTTGCCCTCGGCGTCGACGGCCACGTAGTAGGGGTAGGCGGACAGGCCGAACGCCCGGCCCGCGGGGCTCTGGGTGTCGTCGACGAGGGTCGGCTCCTCCCAGCCCTCGCGCGCGAACCACGCCCCGGGCGGGTAGTTGCCGCGGGCCGGGTCGACGCCGGTGCTCACGGCCACCAGCTCGACATCGTCGGGGAGGCCGCCCTCGTCGAGCAGGTCGACGAGCAGCGGCACCTCGGTCTGGCACACCGGACACCAGTGGGCGAAGAAGGTGATGACCTTGGCGGTGCCGTCGCCCGGGGTGATCTCGAGCGGCTCGTCGTCGATGCCGGTGCCCGACAGGGCCGGTGCCGGCAGGCCGATGGCCGGGTCGTCGGTGGGCTCGGTGAACAGCGGGAGCGGGTCGCCCGTGACGGTGACCTCGGCCACGGCCGCGGTGCTGCTGGTCTCCTCGGTGGCGAGGGCGACGGCGAGGATGGCGGCGAAGACCACCACGAGGCCGACGCCGACGAAGATCCAGGTGCGGTGCGAGCCCTCACCGGCGCGGGCGGCGCGGGCCGCCGAGCTCGAGCGGGTGCGAGGGGCGGCGGGCGTGCTCATGCGGGGAGTTCCTCCGGGACGCGGTCGTGGGTGCCGCCGTCGTTGTCGGCGGGCTGGTCGGTGGCGGGCTCGGCGACGGCGAGCAGGGCGATGATGGCGGCGAAGCCGGTGAGGGCCATGAACGCCAGCGAGACGAAGCCGAACTGCTCGAAGTAGCGCACGTTGCACGGCACCAGCGCAGAGCAGCTCGAGCTCTGATCGGGGAACCACTCGAGCTGGTAGTGGTAGGCGGAGATGGCCAGCCCGATGGCGGCGACGGGGATGGCGTAGCGGCGGATCGAGGTGTCGCCCCGCACCGCGGCGATGCCGAGGATCACCGCCAAGGGGTACATGGCGATGCGCTGGTACCAGCAGTACTCGCACGGGACGAGGCCCTCGACCTCGGAGTAGTAGAGGCTCCCGAGGGTGGCGGTGGCGGCCACCGCGAAGGCGCCCCACAGCGCCAGAGGGCGGATCTCGTCGAGCAGGAGGGCCGCTCGACCGTCGGGGGAGCGGCGCGCGACCACCGCGGCGATCGCGACGGTGACCGCCAGCGCGCCGGCCGCGAGGCTGAGCACGGAGAAGAACACGTTGGCGGTCTCGACGGACATGCGCCGCGCAGACTATCGGCGGGGCGGTCGGCGTGGGCGTCGGGCACGCCGTCGCCAGGTGACCACGGCCCGCGGCGGCTACCTTCGTCGCTGTGGTGAGCCCCGGACCCGAGTCCCCGACGGCGGTCGCCGACATCGATGTCGCCGATCCCGTGGTGGTGGCGCTGCTCGAGTCGGTGCCCGACGGCGTCCTCGTCATCGACGCGAGCGGCGCGCTGCTGCACGCCAACCGGCGCGCCGAGGAGCTGTTCGGCTACGGGCCCGGCGAGATGGTCGGCTCGGCGGTCGACGACCTGGTGCCCGACCGCTACCGCGCCGACCACGCCGAGAACCGCCGCACCTATCACGCCCACCCGCGGAGCCGGCCCATGGGAGTCGGGCTCGAGCTGCGGGCCCGGCGCCGCGACGGCACCGAGCGCCCGGTCGAGATCAGCCTCAGCCCGGTGGTCACCGAGACCGGCACCCACATCATCGCCTCGGTGCGCGACGTCACCAGCCGCCTCGAGTCCGAGGCCCACGCCCGGCGGGTCCAGCGCAGCCTCGACGCCATCCGCGACGGCGTGTTCATGTTCGAGCCGGTGTCGTTGCGGTACACCTACGTCAACCAGGGCGCCATCGAGCAGGTCGGCTGGAGCCGGCGCGAGCTGCTCGGCATGACGCCCCTCGCGCTCATGCCCGAGTTCACCGAGACCGGCCTGCGCGAGCTGCTCCGCCCGTTGCTGTCGCGCGAGCTGGGGTCGCGCAGCGTCACCACCACGCACCGCCGTCGCGACGGCAGCCTGCTCCCGGTCGAGCTGGTCGTGCAGTGCCCCGAGCAGGCCACCGGCCAGCCGCCGGTGGTGGTCGCGCTGGTGCGCGACGTGTCCGAGCGGCTCGAGAACGAGGAGCGCCTGCGCGCCGCGCGCCAGGAGATGCAGCTGCTCGAGGACCGCGAGCGCATCGCGCGCGACCTGCACGACACCGTCATCCAGCGCCTCTTCGCCACCGGGATGACGGTGCAGGCCGTCACCGCCCGCGTCGAGCCCGACGTGGCCACCCGCCTCGACGAGGTGGTCGACGACCTCGACGCCACCATCAAGGAGATCCGCACCGCCATCTTCGGCCTCCAGGCCCACTCGGCGTGGGGCCGCGGCATCCGCGGCGAGGTGCTCAAGCTGGCCAAGGAGGCGGCGCGGAACCTGGGGTTCGAGCCCCGGGTGCGCTTCGACGGCCCGGTCGACACGCTGGTCGACGGCCGGGTGGCCGACGAGCTGCTCCCCACCCTGCGCGAGGCGCTGGCCAACATCGTGCGCCACGCCGACGCCGACGACGTCGACGTCGTGGTGCGCGTGGGTGGCGACCGGGTGGTGCTGTTGGTCTCCGACGACGGCCGCGGGCCCTCGGCGGCGTCACCCCACCTCGACCCGCTCACCGGCCACGGGCTGCGCAACCTGGCGGCGCGCGCCGAGGCGCTCGGGGGCTGGTGCGAGCTGCGCGCCGGCACCCATCGCGGCGCCACCCTCGAGTGGGACGTGCCCCTCGATGGCTGACCGATCGCTGCCCCGTGGGGCCCGCGTCGCACCCGGGGGCCTCCCGTGGTGAACAATGGGGGGATGCCCGACGACGACCGCCGTGTCCGCGTGTTCCTCCTCGACGACCACGAGGTGGTCCGACGCGGACTGCGCGAGCTGCTCGAAGCCGACGGTGGCTTCGAGGTGGTCGGCGAGGCCGGCACGGCCGAGGAGGCGGTCGGGCGCATCCCGGCCACGTCGCCCGACGTCGCCGTGCTCGACGTGCGCCTGCCCGACGGCAACGGCGTCGAGGTCTGCCGCGACGTGCGGTCGCGCCACCCCGAGATCGCCTGCTTGATGCTCACCTCGTACTCCGACGACGAGGCCCTGTTCGACGCCATCATGGCCGGGGCCGCGGGCTACCTGCTCAAGCAGATCCGCAGCGCCGAGCTGGTCGACGCCATCCGCACCGTCGCCTCCGGGCGCTCGCTGCTCGACCCGGCGGTCACCCAGCGGGTGCTCGAGCGCATCCGCCGGGGCAACGAGGACGACGAGCGCATCGAGCGCCTCACCGACCAGGAGCAGAAGATCTTCGAGCTCATCGGCGAGGGGCTCACCAACCTCCAGATCGCCGAGCGGGTCCACCTCGCCGAGAAGACGGTGAAGAACTACGTGTCGAACCTGCTCATGAAGCTGGGCATGGAGCGCCGCACCGAGGCCGCCGCCTACGCGGCCCGCATCGACGAGCGCCGTCAGCGCTCGGCCGCCCGCAACCGGTAGCGCCCGGGGGGCAGGCCCGCCACCGGCTCAGGCCAGATCCACCTGGCGCGGTCGGTTCGAGCCCGGCCCGATCCGGGGTCGGAGACCGAAGGTGCGCTCGCGAGCGTCGCTGATCGACGCTTGCGAGCGCATCCTCGCCGAGCCGAGCTCGTGCTCCGACTGATCGATGAGGTTGCTGCCTCACCGGGCACCCCGGGATCGAACCGGCGAACCGAGGGTGCGCAGGGCGCACCGCCGATTCGCCGGTTCGGCTCGGCTCAGGGCGGTGGCGGGGCCGCGGCGCGGTGGCCGCCGTGACGGGGTCGCGGCGGGACGATCACGACCGGCACGGGCGACAGCTGGGCGATGTAGTGGCTGGTGGAGCCGAGCAGCACGCCCTCGATGGCGTTGACGCCCCGGCTGCCCACCACGACCAGGTCGGCGTCCTCGCGCTCGGCCACGCGGATCAGCACGAGGCTCGGTGGCCCGTCCTCGAGCACCGGCCGCACCGGGACGCCCGCCTCGACGAGGGGCCGGCACCACTCGCCGGCGACGAGCTCGGCGAGGCGGTCCTGCACCTGCTCGCTGGGGTGGACCTCGCCGTCGATGACCGACAGCAGGCCCACGGCGTGCACGGCGATGACCTCGGCGCCGATCGGGCCGGCCAACGCGGCGAGGAAGGCGGCGGCGCGGCGGGCGACGTCGGATCCGTCGACCCCGAGGACGATCCGACGAGGTGGTCCGGTCCCGAACTCCTGCTCGTTCACCCGCCCACGATGTCACACCCCTCGGGCATCATGGGGGGACGGCTCGCGATCGCCGTCTCGGTCGCCTCGGATGCAGTGGCGCCGTGTGGGCGCCCCGCCCCGGAGGTGCCCCATGGCCGCCGCCCGCCCGTCCCTGCTCGTCCCGCTCGTCGAGGCCCTCGCCTCCGCCGAGCTGACCCCGTCGCTCGACCTCGTGTCGGGCCTGCACGCCGACGAGATCGAGGTCGCCACCCGCCCCGCCTCCCCGGCGGGGGTGGTGGCCGACCTCTGTGGTCTCACGGCGCCGGCCCACGTGGAGGCGGTGGGCATCGTGTCGGGGGCCACGGCCCGCCACCTCGACGACCCGGGCGCCACGTGGCGCGTCGGCGTCGTCTGCTTCGTGGCCCGCGACGGCACCACCGCGTCGGTCATCACCCCCGATGGCGAGGTCTGGGTCAGCGGCCCCGACGACCCCGGCCCGGTGGGCCACCTCGCCGACATGTGCCGGCGGGCGTTGGGACTGCCCACGCCCCCCTCCGAGGTCGGGGTCGATGCCCTCACGGCCGCGCTGTGGGCCGACCGGGTCCTCGCCGCTGCGCTCGCCGGCGAGCCCCTCGACCGGCGGCGGGTCGCCGCGCTGCGCCCCGGTCCGGTGCGCTCGTGGGGCGAGGTGCGCACGGCGCGCGCCGCCGGCGCGTGGGGCGAGCTCGACATCGATCCCGCCGACGCCGCGTGGATGGACGACGGGGCGTTCGCCCGGTGGGTCCTCGCCGCGCTGCCCGATCCGGTCGACACCGTCGGCGACCTCGTCGACGTGGTGCCCGACGACGCCCTCGCGCCGCTCGCATCGGTGGTGTACTGGTCGGCGACGCGTTCCGCCTCCCGAGGAGCCCCCCGGTGACCGACCCCTACCAGCCGCGCCCCGAGCACCACTTCACCTTCGGGCTCTGGACGGTGGGCAACCCCGGGCGCGACCCGTTCGGTCACGAGGTCCGCGCCCCGGTCGACCCGGTCGACACCGTGCACCTGCTGGCCGAGCTCGGCGCCTACGGGGTCAACCTCCACGACGACGACCTCGTGCCCCCCGGGTCCACGGCGAGCGAGCGCGACGCCATCGTGGCCCGGTTCCGTCGGGCGCTCGACGACACCGGGTTGGTGGTGCCCATGGCCACCACCAACCTGTTCTCACGGCCGGTGTTCAAGGAGGGGGCCTTCACCGCCAACGACCCGGCCGTGCGTCGCCTGGCGGTCGCCAAGACGCTCGACGCCATCGACCTCGGCGTCGAGCTGGGGGCCACCACCTACGTCATGTGGGGTGGCCGCGAGGGCATCGAGGCCGACGCCGCCAAGGACGTGCGCGCCGCGCTCGACCGCTACGCCGAAGCGGTCGACCTGTGCTGCGCCCACGCCCGCCAGCAGGGCTACGACCTGCGCTTCGCCCTCGAGCCCAAGCCCAACGAGCCCCGCGGCGACCTGCTGCTGCCCACGGTGGGCCACGCGCTGGCCTTCATCGGCGAGCTCGAGTGGCCCGACATGGTGGGCCTCAACCCCGAGTTCGCCCACGAGACCATGTCGGGCCTGTCGTTCCACCACGCCGTGGCCCAGGCCATGTGGCACGGCAAGCTGTTCCACATCGACCTCAACGCCCAGCGCATCGGCAAGTTCGACCAGGACTTCCGCTTCGGGTCCGAGGGCATCCGCGACGCCTTCTACCTGGTGAAGCTGCTCGAGGACTCCGGCTGGGACGGCATGCGCCACTTCGACGCCCACGCCTACCGCACCGAGGACGCCGCCGGCGTGGCCGACTTCGCCCGGGGCTGCATGCGCACCTACCTGATCCTGGCCGACAAGGCCCGTCGCTTCCGCGACGACCCCGACATCGCCGAGGCGCTCGTCACCGCCCAGGCCGAGCGACTGCACGAACCCACCTCGCCGGCGGGCCTCGGCGCCGACGCCATCGCCGCGCTGCGCGCCGAGACCCACGACGAGAGCGCGCTCGCCGCCCAGGGCTACGGCCACGAGCGGCTCGACCAGCTCGTCACCGAGCTGCTGCTCGGGGTGCGATGACCGCCACCGACTCGACGGCCGACGGTCCCATCGCCGACCCGGCCGCGCCCCACGCCCACCGCTTCGCGCCGCTCGGGGCCGAGGCCGCCGCACGCTGGTCGACGTTCCTGCGCTGGCCCGACGCCACCTACTTCCCCAACGTGGTGGGCCTCGAGGTCGACGACATCCGCCTCGACTACTGCCGGCTGCGCCTGCCCTACCGCCCCGAGCTCGACCAGCCCGCCGGGGTGGTGCACGGCGGGGCCATCGCCACGCTCATCGACACGGTGGTGGTGCCCGCGGTGGGGGCCGCCTACGACACGCGGCCCGTCATGCTCACCATCACCATGAACGTGCAGTACCTCGGGGCGATCCGCCAGGAGGATGCCATCGCCGAGGGCTGGGTCGAGCAGCGGGGCCGCTCCACGGTGTTCTGCCGGGCCGAGGTCCGCGCCCCCGACGGCCGCCTGGCCGCCACCGGCACCCTGGTCTACGCGGTCCGGTTCCCCGACCGCGGTCGGGCACCCGGGGTCACGCCATCGGAGTGATGCCGACGATGCGCCCCAGCTCGGCCGCCACCTGGCCGGGGGTCATGCGGTCGGTGTCCAGGCGGTGGTCGGCCGGCGTCGCGTGCGCCTCGGCGAACCGCAGCTCGTAGAAGGCGTCGATCTCGGGTCGGCCGGCATCACCGGTGAACCGCTCGCGCCAGCGTCTCTCGCTCGCCAGCAGTTGCACGGTCTGCAGCGAGGCGCCCTCGGGGAGCAGGGTCTCGACCAGGCGGTGCATCCCCTCGTTCTGGAAGATCCACGTCACGACGACGACATCGACACCCGCGCGCGCCGAGTTGGCGAGGACGCACCGGAGGTTCGATTCGACCATCGTCCGGCTCCGCTCGTCGACGCGCCAGGGCTGGTGCGCCCAGAGGGCATCGACGTCCACCCACTGCACGAGGTGCTCGCCCATCGACGCGATGGCGAGCAGCTCTCTCGCCGCCGCGGTCTTGCCGATGCCGGGGGCGCCGCCCAACAGCACGACACGCATGGCGCTCACCGTAGATGGCGGCGCGCTGGTCATCGGCCCATCGAGCACGGCACCGAGCAGGGCGACCGCACCCGGGACACCCTCGGGGAGTGCCGTCGGCCGGCGGCCGCGCCGAGCGGGCGACGACAGGTGGGTCCGGGATGCGCCCGGACCCACCGGCGCGACCGCGTCGTCAGCTCACCCGGCGGGTGTAGTCCTCGATGATGGCGTTGGCCTCGGTCTGGGCCTGGCTGAGCGCGGCAGCCGGGTCCTGGCCCTGCAGGTACATGCGCTCGAGGGCGGGCACGATGGCGTCCTCGCGCACCTGGGCGTGGTTGCCGATGACCGGACCGGCCACGGGCTCGCCCGAGCCGGTGAGCTGGTCGAACGCCACCCGGTAGCCGGGCTGGGCCGACCACAGCTCCTGCACCGCGGGCAGCTCGGTGGCCGCCGTGCGGATGGGGAGGTAGCCGGTGCCGGCGTGCCAGGTGCCCTGCTGCTCGGCCTCGTTCAGCCAGGTGAGGAAGTCCCAGGCGGCGGCCCGCTCCTCGTCGGTGGACTCGGCGTCGAGCCAGAGGGCGGCGCCGCCGACGAGCACCGATCCGGGACGGTCGGCGGTGGCCGACGGCATGGGCCCCACCTCGACGGGCACCGGCGGGTCGAGGCCGGCGGCGGCGTCGAGCACGCCGGTGAGCGCCGCGGTGGTGTCGATGGTCATGCCGGCCACGCCGGTGGCCAGCGCGAAGAACTGCTCCTGGTTGGCACCGAGGCCGACGTAGGTGGCCAGCCCGTCCGCCACCATCTCGCTGAGCCAGGTGAAGACCTCCAGGCCGAGCTCGGTGTCGATGAGCATCTCGGTGGCGCGACCCTCACGGCCGTTGGCGTTGTCGGTGATGGGCTCGTCGGCCAGGGAGAACAGCTGCTCGATCACCCACGGGCTGGCGGTGAGCGACAGCCCCGACTCGGCGGCGCCCGCGTCGACGATGGCCTGCGAGGCGGCCCGCAGCTCGTCGAGGGTGGTGGGCAGCTCGGTGACGCCCGCCGCCTCGAGCACGGTGGCGTTGGCGTAGAGGATCGGGTTCGACACGTTGAACGGCATCGGCCACAGCACGCCGTCGAGCCGGTACGCCTCGATCACGCCGGGCACGAACTCCTCGGTGGGGTAGTCGGCGGCGATGAGGCACGCCTCCATCGGCACGAAGCTGCCGGCGTCGACGCCCAGCTGCAGCGCCGTCTCCTCGAGCTGCACGAGCGTCGGGCGGTCGCCGCCCCGGAGGCCGGCCAGGTACTTGTCGAGGTTCTCGTTGTAGGAGCCCTGGAACAGCGAGTTCACGACCACCGCGTCCTGGCTGGCGTTGTAGGCCGCCACCAGCTCGTCGAGCGACGCCTGCAGGTTGGCCGACATGGCGTGCCACAGGTCGATCTGCACCGGGCCCGACGCACCGTCGAGGGCGCCGACCGGGCACAGGGCGGGGTCGACCGCCGCGGTGTCGTCGTCGGGGCTGTCGTCACCGCCGTCGCCGGCGTCGTCACCGCCGTCGGCGTCGTCGTCACCCTGGTCGTCGTCACCCCCGTCGTCGGCCGAGGTGTCGCCGGGAGGCTCGGCGTCGTCGGCGCTGTCGTCGCCGCCGCACGCGGCGCCGAGGATGGCCAGGGCCGCCAGCAGGGCCAGCAGCCGGAGGAGGAGGGATCGGGGCATGGGTGCTCCTGGGGGAGAGGGCTCGATCAGCCCTTGACGGCGCCCGAGGTGAGCCCCCGGACGAGGTGCTTCTGGAAGGCGATCAGCAGCACGAAGATCGGGACCGCGGCGATGATGGTGCCCGCGAAGACGAGGTTGAGGTCGTCGACGTTGGTCGAGGTCAGCGCCTTGAGGCCGATCTGGACGGTGCGCAGGTCGTCGTCGTTGGTGACGAGCAGCGGCCACAGGTACTGGTTCCACGCGGCCAGGAACGAGAACACGGACAGGGCGGCGATGGCGGGCCGGGCGAGGGGCACGGCGACGCTCCAGAGGAACCCGAGGTGGCCGTAGCCGTCGAGGCGGGCGGCGTCGCGCAGGTCCTGGGGGATGCCCATGAACGACTGGCGGATGAGGAAGGTGCCGAACGCTGTGGCCATGAACGGCACCACGAGCCCCTGGTACGAGTCGAGCCACCCGAGCCACACGATGGTGTCGAAGTTGGCGACGATGGTGACCTCGGCAGGGATCATGAGGGTGGCCAGGAAGGCCACGAAGA
>DATHSN010000220.1:0-5743 GCA_035464115.1 Acidimicrobiales bacterium
ATGCGGCACGGGCCCACCTCGATCACGCAGCCGCCGACGCCGACGGTCGGGTCGGCGACCAGCCGCAGCTCACGCCCCGGGGCGAGCTCGTCGATCGGGTCGGCGCCGAGGCCGGCGGCGTCGTCGGGGTGCAGGCGGGCCAGCACCGGTCCCCGGTCAGGGGCCAGGGCGAGGGCCCGGGCGAGAGCGTCGCGCCCCGGGTCGGTGGCGGCGGCCACCTCGCGCTCGAGGATGGCGGCGGCCAGGCCGATGGCCAGGTCGGCCACCTCGTCGGCCACCTCGCCGAGCGCCACCGCGTCGCGGCGGGCCAGCTCGCCGGCGGCGCCGGCCACCGCGGCGGTCGCCCGCTCGATCAGCGCGGCCATGGCCCGGCGGCCGTCCTCGGCCCCGGAGCGCAGTCCCTCGGCCCGTCCGGCGGCCAGGCCCTCGGCCAGGCCGGCCTCGTAGCCGGCGGCGTGGCCCTCGGCCCGCCCGGCGCGCTCCCCCGCCGCCCACGCCGCCTTGCGGATGGGGTCGAGGTCGACGCCGCCGTCGGCGTGCATGTGCGCCTCGACGACCGGGAGGTCGCCGACGGCGCGGAACGGGTCGACGGTGTCGCCCCTGGCGGGCGCGGGCGTCCCGTCGGTGCGCACCACCCGGGCGCCGATGCCCCGGGAGCGGGTGTCAGTCGACGAACTCATCGCCGCCTCGCGACAGCACGATCTGGCCGGCCTCTTCCAACGCCCGGATGACCCGCACGACGGCCCCCTGGGCCTCCTCCACCGCGGTGAGCCGCACCGGGCCGAGCAGCTCCATCTCCTCGGAGAGGTTCTGCGCGGCGCGCGACGACACGTTGGCGAGGATCCGGGTGCGGACGTCGGCCTTGACGCCCTTGAGGGCGAGGGCGAGGTCCTTGGAGTCGACCTGGCGGAGGATCTGCTGGATGGACCGGTCGTCGAGGGTGACGATGTCCTCGAACACGAACATCCGGCTGCGGACCTCGTCGGCGAGCTCCTCGTCGAAGTTCTCGAGGCCCTCGAAGATGAGGCGCTCGGTGGCGCGGTCGGACCGGTTCAGCAGCTCGACGAGGGCGCTCACCCCGCCGACGCTCGACAGGTCGCCCTCCTGGAGCACCGACGACAGGCGGCGCTGCAGGGCCGACTCGACGGTGGCGATGATGTCGGGCGAGGTGCGGTCCATGGTGGCCACCCGGATGGCGACCTCGCGCTGGGACTCCTCGGCGAGGCCCGACAGCACCATGGCGGCGGCATCGGGGTGCATGTGGGCGACGACGAGGGCGATGGTCTGGGGGTGCTCGTCGCGGATGAACCCGAGGATGAGCCGGGGGTCGGCCTTGCGGAGGAACTCGAACGGGGTGGCGACGAACGCCATCGACAGCCGGTCGAAGATCTCGGCGGCCTTCTTCTCGCCGACGCTCGCCTCGAGCAGCTCGCGGGCGTAGTCGACGCCGCCGGTGGCGACGTTGCGCCGCGCCGACGCGGTGATGGCGAACTCCTCGAGCACCGCGTCGATGAGGTCGGACTCGACGTCGGTCAGCCGGGCGACCTCGGCCATGATCTCGGTGACCTCTTGCTCGCGCATCGAGCGCAGCACCTTGACGGCGCGCTCGGTGCCCATGGTCATGAGGATGATGGCGGACTTCTGGGTGCCGGTGAGCTGCTCGACCGTGCGGACCACGGGGCTCACCTCCTGACGGCGCGGCGGTCACCGAGCCACGTGCGGAGCAGGGCGGCGACCTCGTCGGGCTGGTTGTCGATCATCTGGGCCACCTCGGCGGCCACCGGGTTGGGGGCGGCGGAGGTGATCGCCGGGCTGTGGGCCGGCTCCACCGCGGTGCCCGGCGTTCCCCCGCCGCCGACCATGGCGGCCATCTGGGCGGCCAGGTCGGCGGGGACGCCGGCCGGGGCGGGCGCGAGCGGCAGCGGCGCCGGCATCCGCAGTGCCGGGCTGGGGCCGTAGCCGAGGGCGGCGCGGGCCCGGCGGGCCTTGCGGATCTTGAGGTAGGCGATGCCCATCACCGCCACCACCAACAGCCCGATGGCGAGCTCGCGGTAGAGGTTCATGGCCTGGTCGGCGGCGGCGGCCCGCTCGGCCTCGGCGGCGGCCTCGGTCATGGCGTCGTGCACCGAGGTGTCGAACGGCATGCGGGTGACGGCGATGCTGTCGCCCCGCTCGAGGTCGACCCCGGCGCCGGCGGTCACCAGCTCCTCGATCTGGTCGATCTGGGGGGCCGTGGTCACGGCCTCGTCGACGAGCACGGCGACCGACATCCGCTCGATGCGGCCCGGCGCCTCGTTGGTGCTCTCGACCACCCGGTTCACCGCGAAGGTGACGTCGCGCTCGTCGAGGTTGTAGTTGGTCTCGCTGCCCTCGGCGGCGGGCTCGCCCTCGGGGCCGAGGATGCCGGCGGTGCCCGGGGCCGAGCCGACGTACTCCTCGGTGCGGGTGCGCTCGCCGAGGGGGACGCGCTCACCGGCGGGGTCGGTCACCGGGTCGGTGAAGGTCTCCCGGGTCACCGAGGTCTCGTCGAAGTTCAGGTCGGCGCTCACGTTGACCACGGCCTTGCCGGGGCCGACGACCGCGGCGAGCATCGACGTGAGGTCGCTCGCCACCTGCGACTCGAAGGCCCGGGTGCGGCGCTGGCTGACCTCGCCGCCGGCCATGTCGTAGACGCCCTGGCCGGGGGCGGCGAGCACCATGCCGGTGGAGTCGGCGACGGTGACGGCCTCGGTGGGCAGCCCCTCGACCGACGAGGCCACCACGTTGACGACGGCCTGGACCTGACCCGGGTCGAGCGTGATGCCGGGGGCGGTGGTGATCATCACCGACGCCGAGGCGTCGCGGTCGTCCAGGGCGAAGGCGGTGTCGCGGGGCAGGGCCAGGTGGACGATGGCCGACTGGACGCCGTCGATGGCCCGCACGGTGCGGGCCAGCTCGCCCTCGAGGGCCCGCTGGTAGCCGACCCGCTGGGAGAACTCCGAGCTGGTGATGCCCTGGTCGTCGAGGATCGACCAGCCCTGGCCGTTGGCGCCGGGCATCCCGTCGGCCGACAGGGCGATGCGGGTCTCGTAGAGCTCGTCGCGGGGCACCTGGATGGTGCTGCCGCCGTCGACGAGGCGGTAGTCGATGCCGTCGGCGGCGAGGCGCTCGGTGACGGCGGCGGCCTCACCCGAGCCGAGGTCGGCGTAGAGCGTCGCCCAGTCGGGCTCGGACGAGATGCGGGTCATCATGAACACGCCGGCCACCACCACCGCGGCGGCCACCCCCATCACGACCTTCTGGCTCGTGGTGAAGGCGCCGTTCACCTGGGTGGCGCGCTGGCGGGCCTGCTGGAGGTCGAATCCGGCCATCAGACCTGCATCCTCATGATGTCGTTGAAGGCCTCGACGGCCCGGTTACGAACGGCCACGGTCAGCTGGGTCATCAGCTGGGTCTCGGTGGCCATGACCATGTAGTCCTCGATGGCCTTGAGGTCGCCGGTGGCGGCCTGCTGGGCCAGCCCGTCGGTGGCCTTCTGCGAGCTGTTCAGGTTCTCGAGCGCCTTGATCACCGCGTCGCCGAAGGAGGGGTCCTCCTCGGCGGCGGGGCGGGTGCGGGCGGTGGCGGCGGTGGGGAACGCCGAGCCGGCGGCGCCGACCGCTCCGATGGGAGGGAGGATCGCCATCACGACCTGCCGATCTGCAGGCCACGCTCGTAGGCGTCACGGGCCCGCTCGAACACGGTCACGTTCGCCTGGTAGGCCCGCTGGGCGATGATCAGGTTGGTCATCTGGTCCGAGAGGTCCATGTCGGGGCGGCGGACGAACCCGGCCTCGTCGGCGAGGGGGTTCGACGGGTCGTAGGTCATGCGGCCGACCGGGTCGCCGAAGAGCACGCCGCGCACCTGGGCGCCCGATCCGGGGCCGCCGGGGGTGGCGCCCTGGGAGCCGGCCACCACGAAGCGGGCCTGGAAGGCGGGCTCGTCGCTGCTGCGGATGGTGTTGGCGTTGGCCACGTTGTCGGCGGTGGCGTCGATCCAGGTCTTGTAGACGCCCATGCCGGAGGCGGCGATGGAGATCGAGCTGAACATGTCGCTCATCACTGGCCGCCGATCGACGTGCGCAGGAGGCGGAACTTGCCGTTCATGGCCTCGACCACCAGCTGGTGGTGCAGGGCGGTCTCGGTGAGCCCGACGAGCTCCTCGTCGATGTTCACGTTGTTGCCGTTGAGGCGGGTCGGGGCGAGGGAGCGCTCGGTGGTCGGGGTGATGGAGTGGGGGCTCTCGCCGTCGGCGAGGGCCTCGCGCAGAGCGGCCTCGAAGCTCACCCGGTTGGCGTGGAACCCGGGGGTCTCCACGTTGGCGATGTTGTCCTCGGCGGCCTGCCGACGCAGAGCGAGGCCACGCATCGATGCGTGCAGCGCCTCCATGGTGACGTCGGAGATCATCATCGCCCGTCACCCCTCTCGGGGCGGGGAAGGCGTCGGAGCTGTCGACCCATCGCGGACCTCACCACGTGCTCGTTCGGTGGCACGCCGGTCCATGGCGTGGGAAGTGAGCGCTCCGTGCTCGGGGCGAGGGATCGGCGGCGGTGTCCCCCCGATGAGGATTCGCCGCGCGGTGATCCGCGAGACCTACGCGGGGCGGTGTGGTTAGCCTTGCGGTGAGGCCTCGGGCCACTCGGGAGCGGCGCTCCCCTCACGCCGGCTCGAACCAGGAGCCTCACAGTGGACATCACCGACGCCCAGCGTCACAAGCTGCACCAGCACCTCATCGAGAACCTCGGAGACGAGGACGCCGCGACCCTCATGGCACACCTCCCACCGGTCGGCTGGGCCGACGTCGCCACCAAGACCGACCTCGCGCACCTCGAGACGCTCCTGCGCTCAGAGACCGACCGCGCCATCGCCTCCGTGCGGGCAGATCTGCGAGCCGAGATGGCGGGGGGCTTGACCGCCGTGCGAGCCGAGATGGCAACCGGATTGACCGGGCTGCGCGGCGAGATGCACGCCGGGTTCGCCGAGCTGCGCGCCGAGATCCACGGCCTCCGGACGGAGACCCAGGGCGAGTTCGCCGGCGTTCGCAGCGAGTTCGCCGACGTCCGCAGGGAGATCGGCGAGCTGCGGGCGGAGATGCACAAGGGGTTCGCCAACCACCTGCGGGTCACGCTCGCCGCCCACGTCGGCATCGTCGCCGCCGTGGTGGGCCTGGTCGCCGTCACTTGACCGTTGGGCGCCGACGACCCGAGGTCGTCGGCGCCCTCGGCTCACAACGGGACGGCCTGGCGGCGGATCTCCTCGTCGCGGTCGAGGAGGGCACCGGCGGAGACGACATCGACGGGTCGGCCGAGCACGGCTGCCAGCGCATCCTCGAGGCGGACGACGTCCAGCAACGAGCTCCCTGGCTCGAAGTCCACCAGCAGGTCGACGTCGCTCTGGGCGGTGGCGTCGCCGCTTGCGACGGAGCCGAACACCGACACGGAGCGGCCGTGGTGGCGACGCACCAGATCCAGGATCTCGTCACGGTGCTCGAGCACCAGCTCGCCGACCGGCGTGCGATCCAGGTCCACGCCGGAGAAGTCTACGACCCAGCCGAAGATCGACCGGACCCCGCACGCGGCGACGGTGCGGCGATGTGGCGGCGGGGCCACCGCACCGTCGCCGCGTGCGGCCCGATCGACCCGCGGGTGGCTCGTAGAATCCGCCGACGTGGACCTGGATCGCACGGCGGTCGGCGAGCTGGTGCTCGAGCACCGTGACGAGATCCT
>DATHSN010000221.1:0-32686 GCA_035464115.1 Acidimicrobiales bacterium
CGCGTGCTCGATGGGTCGCAGGATCGACGTGATCAAGTCCGCTGGCGGAGTCGGTGTGGTGCTTGGTCGTCATGGGGTGCCTCTTGTCATCGGAGGCGGGTCGTCAAGGCGGTGTTTACACCACCCGGCCCTCAGGTGGGGCGCTGCCGATGGTCTTGACCCCCGGATCGGGGGCCGGGTCAGCACGGCGATGGCCGCCACGAAGCGGCGCACACGCGGCGGCGTCCTCGGCGGCGCGCGATGGACGCGCGACGGCGTGGTGTGCCGCCCCGCACCCGCTCAGCGCTGGCGGCGGCGGTCCTGCTCGCGCAGCACCCGCTTGCGCATGCGGATGTTGGTGGGGGTGACCTCGACGAGCTCGTCGTCGGCGATCCACTCGATGGCGCCCTCGAGGGTGACCGGACGGGGCGGCGTGAGCCGGATGGCCTCGTCGGCGGAGTGGGTGCGGATGTTGGTCTTCTGCTTCTCGCGGGTGATGTTGACGATCATGTCGTCGTGGCGGGCCGACTCGCCGATGATCATCCCCTCGTAGACGGTCTCCCCCGGGCCGACGAACATCTCGCCGCGCTGTTGGAGGTTGTCGAGGGCGTAGCCGGTGGTGACGCCGCTGCGATCGGCGATCATGGCGCCGCCCGAGCGGGTGGGCAGCTCGCCGGCCCACGGGGCCCAGCCGGCGTGGTGCTGGTGGAGCAACGCCGTGCCACGGGTGGCGGTGAGCAGCTGGGAGCGGAACCCCAACAGACCCCGCGCCGGGGCCTCGAGGGTGACGATCTGGCGGCCGACGTCGCCGGGACGCAGGTCGATGACCCGGCCCTTGCGGGGGGCGACGGCCTGGGTGACGGTGCCGACGTGCTCGTCGGGCACGTCGACGACGGCGCGCTCCATCGGCTCGTGACGGGCGCCGTCGATCTCGCGGATGACCACCTCGGGGCGGCTGACCTGGAGCTCGTAGCCCTCGCGGCGCATCGTCTCGATGAGGACCGCCAGCTGCAGCTCGCCGCGGCCGGCGACCTCGATGACGTCGGGTGAGTCGGTGTCGGCCAGCCGGATCGAGACGTTGCCGAGGACCTCGCGCTCGAGCCGCTCGCGCAGGTGCCGCGACGTGAGGTAGCGGCCTTCGAGGCCGGCGAGGGGCGACGTGTTGACCGCGAAGGTCATGCGCAGCACCGGCTCGTCGACGATGAGGCGGGGCAGCGCGACGGGGAGCCCGACGTCGGCGAGCGTGTCGCCGATCTCGACCTCGGGGAAGCCGGCGATGACGAACAGGTCGCCGGCGACGCGCTCGTCGACCTCGACGCGACCGACGCCCTCGACGCCGAGCAGCTGGGTGAGCTTGCGCTTGAGCGGGGGCTCGTCGTCGCCGAGCAGCACCACGGTCTCGCCTCGGCGCAGCGTTCCCTGCACGACCCGCCCGATGGCGAGGCGACCGAGGTACTCCGACGCGTCGAGGTTGGTGACGAGGGCCTGGAGCGGTGCGTCGGCCTCGCCGGCGGGCGGCGGGATCGCCGCGACGAGGGTGTCGAGCAGCGGCGCCAGGTCGGCCTCGGCGGGGGGCATGCCCACCCCCACCATGGCTCGGCCCTCGCGCGCCACCGCCGAGATGACCGGGAACTCGATGTGGTGGTCCGACGCCTCGAGGTCGAAGAACAGCTGGTACACCTCGTCGAGGACCTCGTCGCTGCGGGCGTCGGCCCGGTCGACCTTGTTGAGCACGACCACCGCGGGCAGCCCGGCCCCGAGGGCCTTCGACAGCACGTAGCGGGTCTGGGGCAGCGGCCCCTCCGACGCGTCGACCAGCAGCAGCACGCCGTCGACCAGGGTGAGGGCCCGCTCGACCTCGCCGCCGAAGTCGGCGTGGCCGGGCGTGTCGACCAGGTTGATCCGGATGCCCTTCCACACGATGGACGCCGACTTGGCGAGGATCGTGATGCCGCGCTCGCGCTCTTGGTCCTCGGAGTCCATCACCCGGTCGACCACCGCCTGGTGCGCGCCGAACACGCCGGAGGCGCGCAGCATGGCGTCGACGAGGGTGGTCTTGCCGTGATCGACGTGGGCGACGAGGGCGACGTTGCGGAGGGCGGGGGGCACGAGTGGAGCAGGCTACCGGCCCGCCGGCTCGGCTCCGCAGCACCATGGCAGGACGGGCCGGGCCGCGTGCTAGGAAGTGCGGACGTGTCCCTCCCGCCCGCGCACCGGTCGATCTCCCGGTGAGTCGGCGGTTCCCGAGGCTGCTCGCCGCCGCGGTCGTCACCGGGGTGATCACCGGCCTGGTCGTGGCCGGGTTCGAGTGGGTCGCTCACGAGGTGCTCCTCGACGAGGTGCTCGAGCTGCCCCTGTGGCAGCTGGCCCTGGCGCCCGGGATCGGGCTGGCGCTCACCGTGGCCCTCCTGCGGTGGGCGGCGTTCGACGCCACCCCGTCGACGTCCGACGAGTACGTCAAGGCGTACCACCACCGCCAACCCCGCCTCCCGCTGCGCCAGCTGCCGGGCAAGCTCGCCGCGGGTGTGGCCACCATCGGATCGGGTGGCGCGGTCGGGCTCGAGGGCCCGTCGATCTATGCGGGCTCGGCGCTCGGCCTCGCCGTGCACGCGCGCCTCGAGCGCTGGCTCGGCCGTGAGGACGCCCGCCTGCTGTTGAGCGCCGGTGCCGCCGCCGGTGTCGCCGCCATCTTCCAGACGCCCGCCACCGGTGTCATCTTCGCCCTCGAGGCCCCCTACCGCGACGACGTGGCGCGCCGGGCGCTCCTGCCCGCCCTGTTGGCATCGGCCGCCAGCTACCTCACCTTCGTCGCCGTGCTGCAGCCCGAGTCGGTCTTCCCCGCCCTGGGTGTGCGCCCGGGGACGATCGAGCTGTCCGACCTGCTCGGCGCGACGGTGCTCGGTGTGCTCGCCGGGCTCGGCGGTCGCGGCTTCGCCTGGCTGGTCCGCGCCGCCAAGTCGGTCGCCCGCTCGACACCCTGGTGGGTGCGGGTCCTCGGCGGCGGTGTGGTGCTCGGCGCGCTGGCGGTGGCGTCCGATGCCGCCTTCGACGAGTCGCTCACCATCGGCCCGGGGTACCAGGCCGTCGAGTGGATCACCGACCCCGAGCACGGGATCGGTCTCATCGCGCTGCTGTTCGCCATGCGGATGGTGGCCACCATCACCACCGTCGGGGCCGGCGGCGCGGGCGGTCTGTTCATCCCCCTGGCCGTCCAGGGCGTGCTCCTGGGCCGGCTCGTCGGCGAGATCCTCCCGGGCGACGAGGGCTCGTCGAGCCTGTGGCCCACGCTCGGGCTGGCCGCCTTCCTCGGGGCCGGCTACCGGGCGCCCATCGCCGCGGTGATGTTCGTCGCCGAGTCGACGAGCGGCGACGCCTACGTCGTGCCCGCGCTCGTCGCCGCGGCCGTCTCCCAGATCGTCGCCGGGCGCTCCTCGGTGTCGGAGGGCCAGCGCACGGCTCGGCTCGGCCACCTCGAGCGCCGCTTCACCTTGCCGATCACCTCGGCGCTGACCACCGACGTGTTGACGGTGCCGCCCGACGCCACCGTGTCCGAGCTGGTGCACGTGCACGTGATCGGTCGCCGGGAGCGGTCGATCCCGGTGGTCGACGGCGGGCGCTACCTCGGCATGTGCGGGCTCGACGAGATCGACGGCGTCGAACGACGCGACTGGGAGGCCACCACCGTCGACGGGGTGCTCGCCACCGACCATCCGGTGGGGCGCCCGTCGTGGACCTTGCGCGACGCGGTGGCCGCCATGGAGCGCTCGGGCATCGACGTGTTGCCGGTGACCGACAGCGAGGGCACCTTCATCGGCGTGGTGCAGAGCACCGAGATCGTGAAGCTCGACGAGATCCTCGACGAGACGGGCGGCTAGGACCCGCCCGCGATGTCAGTCGCGCTCGGGGTCCTCGTCGCCGTCGGCGATGTCGTCCCACTCGGGATGTTCGTCGTGGGGTTCGTCAGGCTCGTCCGTGCGCTCGGACTTCAAGCTGTCGAACAGGTCGTCGAAGTCGATGTCCTGTGACCGCTTGAGCGCGCGGGCTTCCTCGAACCGCCGGTGGCGACCCTTCTTCACGGGCCAGCTCCCTGTCGTGCGTACGTCGGACTGCTGCGCATCGTACCGGGTTTCTCACCGGCCGCGTGTGAGGCACTCTCGATGCCTCCCGGGTGGTGTCGAGGCGTCTCGTCCGGCGCGGGTGGGCGCCCGGGGCCCGGTGGCCCCGGAGTAGGTTCGCGGCCATGCCCGGATCCGCTGGTCCTCCGCCCGGCGAGGGCGCCCCGTGGTGGCAACGAGGGGTGGGGTACCAGATCTACCCCCGCTCGTTCGCCGACACCTCCGGTGACGGCGTCGGCGACCTGGCCGGTGTGCGGTCGCACCTCGACCACCTGGCCTGGCTCGGGGTCGACGCCCTCTGGTTGTCGCCGGTGTACCGCTCCCCCATGCGCGACTTCGGCTACGACGTGGCCGACCACACCGACGTCGACCCGGTGTTCGGCTCCCTGGCCGACCTCGACGGCGTCATCGCCGACGCCCACGCCCGCGACCTGCGCGTGGTGCTCGACTACGTCCCGAACCACACCTCCGACCAGCACCGCTGGTTCCAGGAGTCGCGCGCCGACCGGGGCTCGGCGCGCCGCGACTGGTACGTCTGGCGCGACCCCGCCCCCGACGGGAGCCCGCCGAACAACTGGCGCGCCGCCTTCACGGGCGGCTCCGCCTGGACGGTCGACGACGCCACCGGCCAGTGCTACCTGCACCTGTTCCTGCCCGAGCAACCCGACCTGAACTGGGACAACCCCGAGGTCGAGGCGGCGATGCACGACGTGCTGCGGTTCTGGCTCGACCGTGGGGTCGACGGCTTCCGTGCCGACGTCATCCACTGCATCGGCAAGGACCCCGCCTTCCCCGATGCCCCGGTCGAGGTGGCCGAGCTGCCCTGGTCGTCGCTCAACGACCACCCGCGCTCCCACGAGCTGATCCGCGGCATCCGGGGCGTCCTCGACGCCTACCCCGGCGACCGCATGCTGCTCGGCGAGGTCTACCTGCTCTCGACCCGGCGCGTGGCGCAGTACTACGGCCACGGCGACGAGCTGCACCTCGCGTTCAACTTCCCGCCCCTCTACGCGCCCTGGGACGCCGCCGCGTGGCGGACCCGCATCGAGAGGGTGGTGGCCGAGCTCGACCCGCGGGGGGCCTGGCCCACCTGGGTGCTCTCGAACCACGACAACACCCGGCACCGCTCCCGGTACGGCTCCGAGGCGCGCGCCCGCGCCGCCGCGGTGCTGCTGCTCACGTTGCGCGGCACCCCGTTCCTCTACGCGGGTGAGGAGCTCGGGCTCGAGGACGCGGTGGTGCCCCCCGAGCGCGTCGTCGACCCGGGCGGCCGCGACGGCTGCCGCGCCCCCATCCCGTGGACCCGCGCCCCCGGGCACGGCTGGCCGACCGATCCCTGGCTCCCGTTCCCTCCCGACGCCGCCGCCCGCTCGGTCGAGGCCCTCCGGGCCGACCCGGGGTCGATCCTGCACCTGTACCGCGACCTCATCGCCGTCCGGCGGGCGTCGCCGGCGCTGTCGGTCGGCGATCTCGAGCTGATCGACGCAGCCGACGGCATCCTGGCCTGGCGGCGCCGCCACGGCGACGACGAGCGGGCGGTGGCGGTGAACTTCACCGGCGAGGCGCTCCCCGCGCCCGTGGCCGGCATCGTCGAGGTGGCGAGCGACCGGTCCGGCGAGGGCGCGCCGCTCGGGGCGACCCTCGGTGCCGACCAGGCAGTGATCGTGCGCCCCAGCTGATGGACCCACCCCTGCTCGTCGCCCTGGCGGTGCTCACCGCCGGGGTGGGCACCCTCGGGGGTCTGGGCGGGGCGGTGCTCCTGGTCCCGGTGCTGGTGCTCACCGGCACCGAGCCGGCCCTGGCGGCACCCCTCGGGTTGCTCTCGGTGGCGGCCGGGTCGCTCTCGGCCGGGTCCTCGCAGCTCGCCGCGGGCCTGGTCCACCACCGGCTCGGGATCACCCTCGAGGTCGCCGCCAGCATGGGGGCGGTCGCCGCCGCCATCGTCTCGGACCAGGTCAGCGGCGAGGTCCTCCAGCTGGTGCTGGCCGCCACCGCGGCGGTGGCCGCCGTCGCCGGGCTGGCCCGCAAGGGGGTCCGCAACCGTCCCCGGCCCGAGTTCGCCGCCGACCGCCTGGGCGAGTGGCCCGGCACGCTCGGCGGCGCCTATCTCGGTCCCGGTGGCATCGTGCCCTACCAGGCCCGACGGCTGACCCCCGCCCTCGTGGTCATGTCGGCCGCCGGCGCGGTGTCGGGGCTGTCGGGCGTCGGCGGCGGGTTCATCAAGACGCCGGCGATGAGCGAGATCATGCACGTGCCGGTGAAGGTGGCGGCCGCGACGTCGACCTTCACCGTGTCGATCACGTCGGCCTCGGCCCTGCTGGTCTTCGCGGCCCAGGGGCGCATCGACGTCGTCGAGGGGGCGGCGGTGGTGCTCGGCGGACTGGTCGGCGGGGTGATCGGCGCCCGGCTGCAGGACCACCTCCCACCGACTCAGGTCCGTCGGGTGCTCGGGGTCATCCTGGTCGTGGTGGCGGTGGTGCTGGTGGTGCGGCGATGACGGCGGTGGGGCCGCCCCCCGACCCGCTGGCCCGCCGCCAGCGCCACCTCGTGGTGGCGTTGCGGGCGGCCACGGTCGTCGCGGTCGTCCTCGCCGCGGGTGCGCTGGTGCTGCCCGACCGCTGGGGCGAGCGGGCGGGCACCGCGATGGTCGGCGTGCTGATCGGCGCGCCGGTGCTGCGCGTGGCCTGGCTCACGGTGCGCTGGGTCCGACGGGGCGACGTGCGGTTCGCGCTCACCGGCGTGGCGTTGCTCGTGGTGATCGCGGTGGCCGCCCTCGCGGGGTAGCGGGCGCCGCCACCGGCCCGGCGACGGGCTCAGCCCCCCGGCGGCTGGTCGGCGGAGGCGGGGTCGGCCCGGAAGCTGACGCAGGTGCGCTCCTCGAGGCACAGCCCGCCCTTGCCGTCGAAGGCCAGCGCGGCCCGGCCCTCGATGAGGGCGCGGATGGGCTCGCCGACCAGGGCGCCGCGCCACCCGTGGGCCAGCCGGGCGTCGGGGTCGCCCCGCAGCAGCGCCTCGAGGTCGGCGCGGGTGGCGAGCAGGGTGGTGTCGAGCTGTTCGTCGCGCGCCAGCTGCGACACCCACGACGAGACCAGGCTGACCGCGGGCCGCAGCTCGCGCGCCAGCTCGGCGGCCGGCGGTGCCTCGGTGCGCTCGACGGGGTTGGCCCGACCCTCGGCCACCGCGGCGAGCAGGCTCCGGCCGATCTCGCCGCGGGCGTGGCGCTCGTCGACCCCCCGGATCGATCGCAGCTCCTCGGGTGTGGTGGGCTGACGCTGGGCGATGGCCACCACCGCGAGATCGGGGAGGACGAACCGCACGGGCTGGTCGGTGTCCATGGCGCGGCGCTCCCGCCACGCCGCGATGGCCCGGGCGACGTCGCGGGCACCGCCGCGGAGGTGGCGGGCCTCCTTGATCCGCATCCAGGCCTCGTCGGGCACGCGGTGCGTGCGGGCGCGGCTGCGGAGCTCCTCGCACTCGGTGCGGGCCCACTCGAGGCGCCCGCGTGCCGCCAGCTGGTCGGTGAGGTTGCGCCACACGTCGAGGAGGTGGACCACGTCGGACGCGGCGTAGGACAGCTGTTGGGGGGTGAGGGGACGCTGGAGCCAGTCGGTGAGGCGGTCGCCCTTGGGCAGCCGGACCCCGATCTCGCGCTCGACGAGCGCGGCGAGCGACGGTGCCGACATGCCCACGAAGCCGGCGGCCACCTGGGTGTCGAACAGCGTGCGGGGCACCGTGCCGCAGGCGCGCAGCAGCACCTCGAGGTCCTGGCCGGCGGCGTGGAGCACCGCGGTGGCCGGCCCCTCGAGGATCTCGGCGAGCGGACGGAGATCGACCGCCAGCGGATCGACCACCACCACCTCGTCGTCCCAGGCCAGCTGCACCAGCGCGATGCGGGGGTAGTAGGTGCGCTCGCGGTGGAACTCGGTGTCGAGGGCGTAGGCGTCGGCGACCCGGAGCGCGTCGACGACCTCGGCGAAGCCGGCGTCGTCGTCGACGTAGTCGTGCCGCGTCCCGGCGCTCACGGGGTGGGACCGCTGTGGTGCTCTCGGCCCGACTCGAGCCAGGCGGCGGTGCCGCCGGCGACGTTCACCGCATCGAGGCCCGCCTGTCGGAGGAAGGCGGCCGCGGCGTGGCTGCGGGCGCCGCTGTGGCAGATGACGTGCACGACCCCGTCGGCGGGGATCTCCCCGACGCGGTCGGCGAGCTCTCCCAGGGGGATCAGCACCGCACCGGGGACGCGAGCCGTCGTGAACTCGTCGGGCTGACGGACGTCGACGAGCACCACGGGACCCGCGCCGCGCGCCCGGTCGAGCTCGTCGATGTCGATGTCGGGGACCTCCACGTCACACCTCTCGGCCACCCTCGTGCGGGCGGCGCCACGCCTCGGGCCGGAGGCTACCGGCGTCGGCGCCCCCGTGTGGTCGACCGGTGCGGCTCGATCGGACCGGTCGACGGCGGCGGCGAGGTCGTCGGGCGTGTCGATGTCGGCCACGACGGCGGGCTCGACGTCGACGGCCACGACCCGGTCGAGGGTGGCGACGCCGCCGTGCAACGACCGGGTGCCCGCCGCGAAGGCGGTGCCCAACGCGACGGAGGCCGCGGGAGCCCACGCTGCGGTGGTCCAGTGGAGGCGACCGCCCGACCGAGCGATCGCGGCGTCGGCACCGTCGGCCACGAGCCGGGCGACCAGCTCGCGGAGCACGTCGGGATCGGGCTCGGCGGTGTCGACGGGGAGGGTGATCACCGCGTCGAACCAGCTCGGCGACGCCGACAGGCCGGCGACCAGCCCGGCGAGGGGGCCCTCCCCGCCCGGGGGCGGGTCGGCGATGGCGTCGAGGCCGAGGCGGTGCAGCCGGGCGGGCTCTCCCCCCACGACGAGCACCGGCGCGGCGCCGGCGATCCGGAGCGCGGCGACCGCGCGTTCGGCCAGCGTGGCGCCGGCCAGGCGCACGAGGGCCTTGTCGGCACCGAGCCGTCGGCCGCCGCCACCGGCGAGCACGACCCCGGCCACCTGCGCCACCGGTCAGCCGCCGTAGTTCATGCGGGTGTCCTCCATGCGCAGCACGGGCACGTCCTCGTCGCCGTGGAACCCGGCGTCGACCACCTCGCCGATGAAGAACGAGTGGTTGCCGACCTCGACCTCCTGGCGCACCTCGCACTCGAGCCAGCCGGGCGCCTGGGTGAGGATCGGGGTGCCGGTGACCCCCTCGCGGTAGGGGAACCCGTTCATGGTGCCGGCCGCCTCGTCGACCTCGACCGGCTTGGTGAACTTGCGCACGATGGCGCGGTCCTCGCGGGCCACGGTGCACACGGTGAACGTGCCGCCGCGCCGGATCAGCTCGCAGGTGAGGGCCGGGTGCTCGACACCGATGCCGATGAGCTTGGGCTCGAAGCTCACCTGGGTGGCCCAGTTGAGGGTCATGAGGTTCCGTCGGGTCGCGCCGTCGATCTCGGCCCGCGACCCGACGACGTACAGCCCGTACGGCAGGGTCCACAGGACCCGTCGCCGCAGCTTGTCGTAGTCGCTCCGCTCCTCGTCGCTCTCGCCCACGTGGGGCGGGTACGGGCCGATGGGTCCAGTGCCTCCGGGTGCTCCCATGCCGGCGAGGCTATCGACGGCCCGCCCGGCTCGGGCGGGGCCTAGCCCAGATCGGCCGGGGGCCAGCCCGGGTCGAGCTGGTGGAGGAAGGTGGCGCAGCGCTCGCGCTCGTCGTCCTCGCCGATGGCCGCCGCCGCCCGCTCGAGCCCGGCCAGGGCGCGCAGGAAGCCACGGTTCGTCTCGTGGGCCCACCGCACGTAGCCCGAGCCCCGCCAGCCGCTGCCGCGGAGGCGGTCGAGCCCCCGGTGGTAGCCCACCCGGAACGCGGCGTAGGCCTCGACATCGTCACGGGCCAGCTCACCGCGGCGGGCCCACGCGTCGAGGAAGCGGGGCCAGCGGGCCACGACGGCGGCCACCGCGTCGCGCCGCTCGGCCTCGGGGCGCGCGAGGGCGGACTCGAGGGCGGCGAGGGCCTCGGCGGGCTCGAGGTCGAGCACCGTCTCGGGCGGGCCGGAGGTCGACAGGTTCACCGGTCGGGGGTCGGACATGCGACGCAGGCTACGGGGCTCGGGATCGATCGAGCGCCCGGCGGGCCAGATCGGCGAGCGCGTCGGGGTGGGTGAGGTGGACCCCGTGGGCGGCGCCCTCGACCACCACGAGCTCGCCGTGGGGCACCGACGCCGCCAGCTCCTCGGCGGTGCGCACGTGGTGGCCACCCGAGGCGGAGCCGTGGGCCGCCACCACCGGGACCGTCACCGCGTCGTCGTGGTAGGCGGGCTCGCCGCGGATGGACCGGAGATCGGCCACGAGGGCCTCGCCCTCGGCCCGCCGCTCGTCCCGGGTCCGCCGGGGCAGCCGCTCCCAGCGCTCGTCGCCCACCATGCGCCGCATGAACCGCTCGGCCGCCTCCGCCGGATCATCGACGCCCGTGGCCCGGGACCCGGCCGAGTCGGTCGGCCACCACGCGACCCACGGGCGGGGCGCCTCGTAGGCCACCACGGCCCGCACGAGGTCGGGACGGCGCTCGGCGGCAGCCAGCGCGATCGTGCCCCCGAGGCTGTGGCCCACGACGACGGCCGCGTCCGCACCGAGCACGGTCAGCAGGTCGTCGACGTGCGCGGCGACGGTGCGGCACACGCCGTGGTCGGTCGAGTCGCCGTAGCCCCGCCGGTCGTAGGTGACGACCTCGCAGCCGTCGAGGCGTCGCACCACCTTGGCGAACGACCTCGACCGGTCCATGGCCCCGTGGACGAGCACCACCCGGCCACCGTGGCCGGGTCGCGTCGTCACGGCCAGCGGCGCCGGCCCACCCGGCTGGTCGTCCATCGTCGGGGCGTCGGCCTGGCTCAGGGGACCCGCACCATCCGCAGCGTGTCGGTCGCCTCGGACACCTCGCTCGACCCGGCGAGGAGCAGGACCACGTCGCCCGCGCGCACGTGGCCCAAGCGCTTGGCCTCGGTGACCGCCCAGTCGGCCATGGCGTTGAACGATCCGTGCGCCTGGGACCGCAGGGGCACCGCGCCCCACGACAGCGTGAGCTGGCGCACCGTGCGGGGATCGGGCGAGAACGCCAGGATGCGGGCCTCGGGCCGGAACCGGGCCATGGCCCGCACCGTGAAGCCGGTGCGGGTGATGCAGATGATGGCGTTGGCCTTGGTCTCCATGGCGGCGCGCCACGCGGCCATGGTCATCGTGTCGGTGACCCGGGTGTCGAGGGCAGCGACCTCGCTCACGTTGCGGTGGGTGAGGCGCTGCGCCCAGTCGCCGTAGTCGAAGCGCTGGTCGGCCCGCCGGGCGATGCGGTTCATGGTGGCCACGACCCGCACGGGGTCGTGGCCGATGGCGGTCTCGGCCGAGAGCATCACCGCGGAGGTGCCGTCGAACACGGCGTTGGCCACGTCCGTGGCCTCGGCCCGGGTGGGGATCGGCGCGTGGATCATCGACTCGAGCAGCTGGGTGGCGGTGATCGCCGGGCGCCCCAGCGCGATGCACCGGGCGATGATGTCCTTCTGCAGGTGGGGCAGCTCCTCGAGCTCGCACTCCTCGCCGAGATCGCCGCGGGCCACCATGATCGCCCCCGACTCCTCGATGATGCCGTCGAGGTTCTCGACCGCGGCGCGGGTCTCGATCTTGGCCACGATCAACGGACCCCGCGGGTGGGGCTCGGTGCCGACGCGACGCACGTCGTGCGCCGAGCGCACGAACGACAGCGCCACCATGTCGACGCCCTGCTCGACGAACGCGTCGAGGAACTTGAGGTCCTGCTCGGTGGGCGACGACACCCGCAGCCGGTCCGACGGGATGTGCACCCCGGGCCGCCCCTGCACCCGGCCACCGTGGGCGACGGTGCCGACCAGCTCGGTGCCGGTGTGGTCGTGGATGGCGACCACGACCGCGCCGTCGCCGAACATCAGGCGGTCGCCGGGATGGATGTCGGTGAGGAGCTGGTCGTAGTCGACCTCGACGCGCTGGGCCGTGCTCTTCGACGAGCCGGGCGCGAGGTGCACCGTCGTGCCCTCCTCGAGGATCACCTCGTGGGCGCCGTCGCCGAACGGCGCGGCGCGGACCTTGGGCCCGGGGAGGTCGACGAGGATGCCCACCGGACGTCCCACGGCCTCCGACGCCACCCTCACCCGCTGGTAGCGGGCCATCTGCTCGTCGAGGGTCCCGTGCGCCAACCCGATCCGGGCGACGTCCATGCCCGCCTCGATCATCGCCTCGAGGGTGGCAGGTGAATCCGAGGCGGGACCGATGGTGGCGATGATCTTCGTGCGGCGGGGCATGGCGCTCACCGTAGCCACCAACCTGTCCGGGGCCCGGACCGTTCGCCTCGCTCGTCGTCGGGCCGGGGGGCGGCGCGGGCGCCGGTAGGGTGACGCCCCCATGGAGCTGCTGTTCATCCGTCACGCCCTCCCCGTCCGCGTCGAGGACGCCGACGGGCCCGCCGATCCGGTGCTGAGCGAGGCCGGGATCCGCCAGGCGGCCGCCCTCGCGGCGTGGCTGCGCGACGAGCCCCTCGACGCCATCTGGGTGAGCCCGCTGCGGCGCGCCCGCCAGACCGCGGCGCCCATCGAGGCGGCACTCGGGCTCACCGCGGTCGTCGAGGCCGGCATCCAGGAGTTCGACGCCGAGGACCCGACCTACATCCCCATCGAGGAGCTGCGGGCGGCCGACGACCCCCGCTGGCGGGAGATGGTCGAGGCGCTCGACAGCCCCGAGCGGCTGGCGTTCCGCGACGTCGTGGTCGAGGCCGTGGAGCGCATCGTGGCGGCCCACCCCGGCCAGAAGGTGGCCGTGGTGTGCCACGGCGGCGTCATCAACGCCTACCTGTCCCACGTCGTCGGCATCGACGTCCCCATGTTCTTCGAGCCGTCCTACACCAGCCTCACCCGCATCGTGGCGTCGAGCCGGGGCCACCGCTCGATGGTGAGCGCCAACGAGATCCCCCACCTCCCCGAGCTGCGGCGCTGACCGCACCCGGGCCCGGACGCGCCACGGCCCCGCCGCGGGGCGGGGCCGTGGGCGAGCCGGGAAGAGGCCGCGCTAGGACCGGGGCACCTCGAGCCACGGGCGGTCCTTGTCGACCCGCACGTCGCCGGGGAGCCCGAGCACGCGCTCGCCGAGGATGTTCTTCATGACCTCGGTGGTGCCGCCCTCGATGGAGTTGGCCCGCGTGCGCAGGAACGCCCGCTGCGGGTTGCTCAGGTTCATCACCTGATCGGAGCGGCGCATGGTGTAGTCGCCGTAGAGCATCCCCTCGGCACCGAGCAGGTTCATGGTGAACGCCATGACGTCCTTGTTGAGGTCGGCCGACGCCATCTTGCCGACCGAGCCCTCGGGCCCCGGGTTGCCCATCTTGCGGTTCTGCGAGGCGCGGATGTTGGTGAGCCGGTGGACCTCGGCGCGCACCCACAACGCCATGAGCTCGTCCTTGAAGGCGGCGCGCTCGGCCTCGGTGTAGCGGTCCTGGTGCTCCTTGAACGCGTTGACCGCGGCGGCGATCGTGCCCGACCCGCGGGCGGCGACGGTGCCACCGATGGAGACCCGCTCGTTCATGAGCGTGGTGAGCGACACCCGCCAGCCCTCGCCGACGTCGCCGAGGCGCTCGGCGTCGGGGATGCGGACGTCGGTGAAGTAGACCTCGTTGAACTCGGCCTCGCCGGTCATCTGGCGCAGCGGCCGGACCTCGACGCCGGGGGCCTCCATGTCGACCACGAAGTAGGTGAGCCCCTTGTGCTTGGGCTGGTCGGGGTCGGTGCGGGCCACGAGCATCCCCCACTTCGACAGGTGGGCGAGGGTGGTCCACACCTTCTGGCCGTTGACGACCCACTCGTCGCCGTCGCGCACCGCCCGGCTCGACAGGCCGGCCACGTCGGAGCCGGCGCCGGGCTCGGAGAACAGCTGGCACCAGATCTCCTCGCCCGTGAACAAGGGGCGCAGGTAGCGGTCGCTCTGGGCGTCGGAGCCGTGGGTGAGCACGGTGGGAGCGCCCATGCCGTAGCCGATGGGGTTGCGGGCGTAGGGGCTCGGCGCCCCCGCCTTGGCGAGGCGCTCGTTGACGATGTTCTGCAGGCGCGGGCTGACCCCGAGGCCGCCCTTGCCCTCCGGGAAGTGGACCCAGGCCAGGCCCAGGTCGAACTGCGCGCCGAGGAACGCGACGGTGTCGGACACGTCGTGCTCGGCGAGGAGGCGCTCGACGAGGTCGAGGACCCGCTGCTCGTCGCTGCTGACGGCGGCTTCGGTGACGGTCATGCCTGGAGGTACCCCTTGGGTCGCTGCGGACGCGAGCGCCGGCGGGGCCACGGTCGATCCCCCACCGACGCGGCGATCGTACCGGTGGCCTCCGCGGGTGGCGAAACCGGAGCTGGGATCCCGAGGCGCCGTGACGATCTGGGTCAGCTGAGGCGGGCGCGCAGGCCGATCGCGAGGTGGCGCAGCTCGTCGTCGCCGGGGAACAGCTCGGCGAGCGCCTCCAGCTCGGCGGCGGCCTCGTCGAAGCGACCGACCGCTGCGAGGGCGCGCGACAGGTGGCGACGCTCCTCGACCGGCACCCCGGGGATGGCCGCGCGCAGCCGGGTGACCCACACCAGGTCGCGGGCCCGCCCGGCGCCGGCGTAGCGCAGCTTCAGGTTGGCGAGCACCCGCGCGACGACGGCGCGAGGCGTCGCGGGCAGGAGGTGCTCGGGGTCGAGGCGGGCGTCGGGGCCGTGGGCCACCCGGAAGATGGCCTCGGCTCCCGCCGCGTCGAGGACCCGCCCGCCGGCGAACGGGTCGACGAAGACCGTGGCGTCGACCCGGTCGCGCACGAGGAAGTGACCCGGCATGCTCACCGGCGCCAGCGGCACGCCGATGCGCCGCCCGACCTCGATCGCGAGGATCGACAAGCTGATCGGCAGGCCGAGCCGCCGGTCGACGACGTCGTTCAAGAACGCGTTGCGCTCGTCGTCGTAGCGCTCCCGGTCGCCGGTGAAGCCCAGGTCGCCGAACAGGTGGGCGAGCAAGCCGTCGAGTGTGGGCACCCGCACGCCGTCGGCGAGCTCGTCGAGGCGGGCCAGCTCGGCGTCGACGTCGAGCTCGGGGTAGCGGTGGGCGGCCACGAGCAGGGCGGCCTCGTCGAGGCGCAGCGCCGACTCGGGCCCCGACACCAGCTCCACGAAGCGCGCGGTCACCGACACGAGCCCGGAGGGTACCGGCGGGACCCGGCCCGCCGGCGCGGTACCGTCGCCGTCGCGGCACCCGGGGGGAGCCGCCCGCGGGTCCGCCCGTCGGTCGCCATCACGCCGTCACAACGGCGTCACCACGAGGAGCAGCCGTGTCGCACTTCCCGGGCGCCCATGCCGCCACCCGACCCGACCACCCGGCCTACGTCATGGCCGGATCCGGCCAGGTGGTCACCTACCGGGAGCTCGACGACACCGCCAACCGCATCTCGCAGCTGTTCCGGTCCATGGGCCTGCAGCGGGGCGACCACATCGCCTTCTGCCTCGAGAACCGGGCCGGGTTCTTCGAGCTGGCCTGGGGGGCCGCCTACGCCGGGCTCTACTACACGGCGATCAGCTCGCGGCTCACCGTCGAGGAGATGGAGTACATCGTCGCCGACTGCGGGGCCCGGGCCTTCATCACCTCGAGCTACAAGGCCGACGCCGCCGCCGAGCTGCGCGACCGCATGCCCGGCGTCGAGCTGCGGGCGATGCTGGGCGGCACGATCGACGGCTACGACGCCTGGGAGGACCTCGTCGCCGCCCAGCCGGCCGAGCCCCTGCCCGACCGGCGCGAGGGCACCGACATGCTCTACTCGTCGGGCACCACCGGTCGCCCCAAGGGCGTCAAGGTGCCCCTCCCCGAGGGCGAGCTGGGCGAGCCGCCCACCTTGTTGCTCCTCGCCCAGTTCCTGTTCGGGTTCACCCCGGACGCGGTCTACCTGTCGCCGGCGCCGCTGTACCACGCGGCCCCGTTGCGGTTCACCATGGGCATGCACCGCATCGGCGGCACCGTGATCGTGATGGAGCACTTCGATCCCGAGGACGCGCTGCGGCTCATCGAGCAGCACCGGGTCACCACCAGCCAGTGGGTGCCCACCATGTTCGTGCGGATGCTCAAGCTCCCCGAGGAGGTGCGGTCGCGCTACGACGTGTCGAGCCTCGAGGTGGCCATCCACGCCGCCGCGCCCTGCCCGATCGAGGTCAAGCGCCGCATGATCGAGTGGTGGGGCCCGGTGCTGCACGAGTACTACGCCGGCACCGAGGGCAACGGCTTCTGCTACACGAACAGCGAGGACTGGCTCGCCCACCCCGGCACCGTCGGCAAGCCCCTCAACGGGGTGCTGCACATCCTCGACGACGACGGCAACGAGCTGCCGCCCGGCCAGGAGGGCGGGATCTACTTCGAGTCCGACAGCCAGTTCGAGTACCACAACGACCCCGACAAGACCGAGGGGTCGCGCGACCCCAAGGGCCGGGGCTGGAGCACGCTCGGCGACATCGGCCGGGTCGACGAGGACGGCTTCTTGTACCTCACCGACCGCAAGGCCTACATGATCATCACCGGCGGGGTGAACGTGTACCCCCAGGAGGCCGAGAACGTCCTCACCATGCACCCGGCGGTGCTCGACGTGGCCGTCATCGGGGTGCCCAACGAGGACTTCGGCGAGGAGGTCAAGGCGGTGGTGCAGGTCGCCGAGGGTGTCGAGCCCACCGACGAGCTGGCCCGCGAGCTCATGGCCTACTGCCGCGAGCACCTCGCCGACGTGAAGTGCCCTCGCACCGTCGACTTCCGCCCCGAGCTGCCCCGTCATCCCACGGGCAAGCTCTACAAGCGCCTGCTGCGCGACGAGTACTGGGCCGGGCGCGACTCGCGGCTCGTGTAGTGCCCCCGTCGTCGATCCCGTTCCTCGACCACCCCGGCCCGCTCGCCTTCGCGCACCGCGGTGGCGCCGGCGACTGGCCCGAGAACACCATGCCCGCGTTCGAGGGCGCGGTGGCGCTCGGGTACCGCTACGTCGAGACCGACGTGCACGCCACCGCCGACGGGGTGCTCGTCGCCTTCCACGACGAGTCGCTCGACCGCGTCACCGACCGCGCCGGTCTCATCCGCGAGCTCCCGTGGTCGGAGGTCTCGGCGGCGCGGGTCGACGGGCGCGAACCGATCCCGCTGTTCGAGGACCTGCTCGGCACGTTCGGCGACCTGCGGGTCAACGTCGATCCCAAGCACGAGCTGGCGGTGGCGCCGCTGGTGGCGGCGATCCGCCGCACCGGCGCGGCGGCGCGGATCTGCGTCGGATCGTTCTCCGACGCCCGCATCGCCGCGGTGAAGGCCGGCGTGGGCCCCGAGCTGTGCACCTCGCTCGGACCGAAGGGCACGGCGCGGGTGAAGGCCGCCGGCTACCGCGCCCCCGTGGGGCGCCTCGAGGGCCAGTGCCTCCAGGTGCCGGTGAGCGCCAAGGGCATCACCGTCACCGACGAGCGCTTCGTCACCACCGCCCACCGGCTGGGGTTGCAGGTCCACGTGTGGACCATCGACGATCCCGCCGAGATGGAACGGCTGCTCGACATGGGCGTCGACGGGATCATGACCGACCGCCCCGCGCTGCTCCGCGACGTGCTCGAGCGTCGCGGCGAGTGGCACGGGGCCTGAGGTGGAGCTCCCCCTCACCCCGCTCGACCTGCTCGAGCGGGCCCGGCGGCTCTTCCCCGCGCGGGTCGGGGTGGTCGAGGGCGACCGACGCTGGACCTACGCCGACTACGCGGCGCGCTGCGATCGGCTGGCCCACGCGCTCACCCGCGACCTGGGCGTGCGTCCGGGCGACCGGGTCGCGTGGCTCGGCCCCAACACCCACGAGCTGCTCGAGGCCTACTACGGCGTGCTCCTGGCCGGCGCCGTCCTGGTGCCGCTGAACATCCGGCTGTCGGCCCACGAGCTGAGGGCGGTCCTCGACGACTGCGGTGCGGCGCTGCTCGTGCGGCACCCCGACCACGACGATCCCGGCCACACCGTGGCCCAGGTGCAGCTGGGCCACGGGTACGAGGCGCTGCTCGCCGCGCAGCCCGCCACCCGGCCCGACACCCCGGCGGTCGACGAGTCGGCCGTCGCCGAGATCTTCTACACGTCGGGCAGCACCGGCACGCCGAAGGGGGCGATGCTCACCCACCGGGGGCTGTACCTGCACGCCGTGCACTCGGCGCTCACCAACCGGCTGTCGGGCGACGACGTCGTGCTGCACACCATCCCGCTGTTCCACGTGAACGGCTGGGGCACCCCCCACTACGTCACCGGGCTCGGCGGCGTGCACGTGATGCTGCGCCGCTTCGACCCCGCCGAGGTGCTGCGCCTGGTGGAGGCCGAGGGCGTCACCCGCCTGTTCCTGGTCCCCACCATGGTGAGCGCCCTGCTGGCCGAGCCGAGCCTGGCCACCCGCGACCTGTCGAGCCTGGTGCAGGTCTCGGTGGGCGGGGCGCCCATCAGCCCCACGGTGCTCGGCCAGCTCGAGGACGCGTTCGGCTGCACGACGATCTGCGGCTACGGGATGACCGAGAGCGGCCCCACCCTCACCCGATCGCTCGACGCGCCCGGCACCGAGCCGTCACGGGAGCGGCGGGCCACCACCGGCCTGCCCATCATCGGCGCCGACGTGCGGGTGGTGGCCGACGACGACCGTGAGGTGCCCTGGGACGGGGCCACCCCCGGCGAGGTGGTGGTGCGGTCGAACCACGTGATGGCCGGGTACTGGCAGGCCCCCGAGGCCACCGCCGAGGTGCTGCGGGGCGGCTGGCTGCGCACCGGCGACGTGGCCGTGGTGCGCCCCGACGGCTACCTGGTGATCGTCGACCGGTCGAAGGACCTCATCATCTCGGGCGGCGAGAACGTGGCCAGCGTCGAGGTCGAGCGGGCCCTCGTCGAGCACCCCGACGTCGTCGAGGCCGCGGTGGTGGCCATGCCCCACGAGCGCTGGGGCGAGGTGCCCCGCGCCTTCGTCACCTTGCGCCCCGGGGCCACCGTGGGACCCGCGGACCTGATCGCCTTCGCCCGGGAGCGCCTCGCCCACTTCAAGGCGCCGAAGGAGGTCGTGGTGCTCGACGCCATGCCCGTGGGCGGCACCGGCAAGATCCAGAAGCCGGTGCTGCGACGCTGGCCGCTCACCGGGGAGCCAGCAGCACCCCCGGGTTGAGCACCCCCGTCGGGTCGAGCGCGGCCTTGATCCGTCGGAACGCGTCGATCTCCGCCGGTGAGCGGCTCAGGTGCAGGTACGCCACCTTGGCCCGGCCGATGCCGTGCTCGGCGCTGATCGATCCACCCCACCCGGCGACGGCCCGCAGGATCGCCGCGTCGACCGCGTCGTCGTCGGGATCGAGCCCGGTGACGTTGACGTGCAGGTTGCCGTCGCCGGCGTGGCCGAAGATCCAGGTCCGGGCGCCGGGGCGGAGCTCGGAGACGAGGCGGGGCACCTCGTCGAGGGCGGGCGCGAGCGCGGCGGTCGGCAGGGTGACGTCGAGCTTGTGGGGGGCGCCGAGGGTGGCGATCGCCTCGGTGTGGGCGTCGCGCCAGCGCCACAGCTCGGCCCGCCGGGGCGCGTCGAGCGCGACCAGCGGCTCGCCCACCACCTCGAGGCCGTCGAGCGCGGCGGCGAGCTCCTCGTCGGCGTTCCCGCCCGCGGCCTCGACGAGCAGCACCGCCCGCACGTCGGCGTCGATTCGACGTCGATTCGACGCCGACGGGCGGGCGAAGGGATGGGGCGCGCCCAGGTGCCCGGCCACCAGGTCGAGCCCGTCGGCCAGCATCAGCTCGGCCGCCTCGAGGCCGCGCACCCCGAGGCGGAGCGGGCCCAGGGCGGCGACGGCCCGGGCCCCGGTCGCGAAGCCGACGAGCGCGGTGACCCGGTCACGGGCCGGTGCCACCAGGGCCAGGCGGGCGGCGGTGACGATCGCCAGCGTGCCCTCGCTCCCGCACACCAGCCCGGCGAGGTCGTAGCCCGTGTTGTCCTTGACCAGACCACCCAGCCGCGAGACGACCTGTCCGTCGGCCAGCACCGCCTCCACGCCGAGCAGCTGGCGGCGGGTGGCCCCGTGGCGCACCACGTGGTGACCGCCGGCGTTGGTCGCCACCATGCCGCCGACGGTGGCGGTGTCGCGGGCGGCGAAGTCGACCCCGTAGGCCCAGCCCGCGGCGCGGGCGGCCTCGTGCACGGCGGCCAGCGTGACCCCGGCGCCGGCGGTGAGCTGCCCGGCGACGGGATCGACGTCGGTGACGGCGCCGAGTCGGGTGAGCGACACGACGACCCCGCCGTCGCCGGGGACGGACCCGCCGACCAGGCCGGTGTTGCCGCCCTGGGGGACGATCGGCACGCGGTGGCGGGCGCAGGCCGACACCACCCGGCTGACCTCGTCGGTCGAGGCGGGCCGCACCACCGCGTCGGCCCGGCCGACGAACCGTCCGGTCCAGTCACGCTCGTAGCCGGCCCGCACGTCGTCGTCGACGAGGACGTGCTCGTCGCCCACCGCCGCGCGCAGCTCGTCGATCAGGTCCATCGGGCCATGGTCGCGCCTGCGCCCGGCCCCGGCGCCCCTCCCCGCCGAGGGCACGACCTAGGGTCGGCGCCATGTCGACCGCGACCCCGACCCACTCATCGACCGTCGTCGCCCCGCACGGACTGGTGTGCTCGGTCGACCACCTCGCCTCGTCGGCCGGCGTGGCGATCCTGCGCGCCGGGGGCTCGGCGGCCGATGCCGCGGTGGCCACCAGCGCGGTGCTGGCGGTGACCACGCCCCACATGTGCGGGATGGGCGGCGACCTGTGGGCGCTGGTGCACACCGGCACGGGTGCGCCCGACGCGCTGTGCGCGGCCGGGCGCGCCGGATCGGGGGCCGACCCCGACCAGATGCTCGCCGAGGGGCTCGACCGGATGCCCCTGCGGGGCGACGTGCGCTCGGCGCCGGTCCCCGGGTGCGTCGACGGCTGGCTGACCCTCCACGAGCGCCACGGGGAGCTGCCCCTCGCCGACGTCCTCGCCCCGGCCATCGGCTACGCCGACGACGGGTTCCCCGCCTCGCCCCAGCTGGCGGGCGCGGTGCGGGTGCTGGCCGGCGTCGCCGGCGCCGAAGACCTGGTGCCGGCCCGAGCCGGCCATCGGCTCCGTCGGCCCGGCGTGGCCGCGGCGCTGCGGGCCGTCGTGGCCGACGGGCGCGACGGCTTCTACCTCGGCGCGTTCGGCGCCGGCCTGCTCGAGCTGGGTGCGGGCGAGTACGTCGAGGACGATCTGCGTCGGACCCAGGCCGACTGGGTGACGCCCGTCGCCCGCCGGGTGTGGGGCCACGACGTGTGGACCGTGCCGGCCCCGTCGCAGGGCTACCTCACCCTCGCCGCAGCGGTGATCGCCGACGGCCTCGGCCTCGGCGGGGTCGACGACGACGCCCGGGCCCACCTGCTCGTCGAGGCGGCGCGCGCCGCGGGGGCCGACCGGCCCGACGTGCGGCACGACGGCGCCGACCCCGAGGCCCTCCTCGCCGCCGACCGCCTCGACGCCCTCCGGGCCGGCATCGACCCCGAGCGCCGGGGGTCGCGGGGCGCCGCCTCCCGCCCCGGGGGGACGATCCACCTGGTCGTCGCCGACGCCCGGGGCGGCGGGGTGTCGCTCATCCAGTCGAACGCGTCGGGGTTCGGCAGCCACGTGTTCGAGCCCACCACCGGCATCGGCCTGCACGACCGTGGCATCGGCTTCTCCCTCGCGGCTGGTCATCCGGCGCGCTACGGACCCGGTCGGCGCCCGCCCAGCACGCTGTCGCCGGCGCTCGTCACCCGACCCGACGGCTCACTGCGAGGGGTGCTCGGCACCATGGGCGGCGACTCCCAGCCCCAGGTCCTCCTGCAGCTCCTGGTGCGCTGGCTGGTCGACGGCGACGCGCCCGGGCGGGCGCTGGCCGCGCCCCGCTGGGTGCTCGAGGCGCCCGAGTCGAACGGCTTCGACACGTGGGACGACCCCGACACCCAGGTGGTGCGCGTCGAGGACCACGCCCCCCCGAGCTGGGGGCCCGGCCTCACCCGTCGGGGGCACCCCGTGCGGATCGAGCGGTGGGACGCCGCCAACTTCGGCCACGCCCACATCGCCGAGGTCGTCGACGGCGTCGTGCGGGGCGCGGCCGACCCCCGGGCCCGCACCGGTGCCGCGACCGGTTGGTGAGCCGCCTGGGGAGCCGCCGGCGGCTCAGCCCCGGAACACCGGGTCGCGGCGCTCGAAGTAGGCGGTGACCGCCTCGACCTGGTCGGGCGACCCGATGAGCTCGCGCATGAACCGGGCCTCGGCCGCGAAGCCCTCGGCCAGCGGCACCTGACCGGCGAGGTTGAGCAGCTCCTTGCCCCGGCGGATGGCCTGGGGGCTCTTGGCCGCGATCTCGCGGGCCATCTCGAGCGCCGCGGCCCGTGGGTCGTCGGCCAGACGGGTGGCGAGCCCGAGGCGCACGCACTCCTCGCCGTCGACCATGCGGCCCGTGAAGGTGAGCTCCTTGGCCACGTCGAGCCCGACCAGGCGGGGCAGCATCTGGGTGCCGGTCATGTCGGGGACGAGGCCCCACCGGATCTCGAGGACGCTCATCTTGGCGTCGGGGGCGATGATGCGCAGGTCGGCGGCCAGCGCGATCTGGAACCCGGCGCCCACGGCCGGCCCGTGCACCGCGGCGATGACCGGCGCGGGCATCTCGGTCCAGGCGTAGGCGGCCTGCTGGCCGAGCGAGGTGATCCGCCCGCCGGTGTCGAGCACGTCGTCGGCGGCGCCGGTGTCGACCGGCTCGCTCCGGGGCCGCTCGGCCATGGCCTGGAAGCTCGAGAAGTCGAGGCCGGCGCAGAAGCCGCGGCCCTCGCCCGACAGCACCACGCAGCGCACGGTGGGGTCGGCGGCCAGCTGCGCGCCGGTGTCGACCAGCGCGGTGAACATGGCCGGATCGACGGCGTTGAGCTTGTCGGGACGGTTGAGACGGACGTCGGCGACGCCGTCGACGATGCTGACCGTGACGCGATCGGACACGTGCTCCCCCCTGGGTCGACGTGACGCACCCTAGTCCGTTGGGGCATCCTCGAAGCCGGTCCCGACCCGGCCTCGCGCCGCTCGTGGCCCCACCCCCCATGCGCCCACTCCGCCCGCTCCACCGTGGCCTCGCCGCCGCGCTCGCCGTCGTCGCGCTGACCGCGACGGCCATCGGCGCGCCCGGATCGACCCTGGCCCAAGAGGGCGACGGGGCGGGCGACGGGGCGGGCGATGCGGGAAGCGCCGCGGCGGTGACGGCGCTCGACGACGCGTCCCGCTCGGCGGTCGACCTGGCGCTCGACCGCATCGCTCCCGACCTGCGGGCGGTGCCGGTGCAGAGCGCCGAGCTGGCCCGGGTGGAGAGCGAGCTGATCGGCCTCGAGACCACGATCCGCACGGCGCGCAGCACCATCGAGCGGGCCGAGGCCGACCTGGCCCGCCTGGGTGGGGAGCGCGAGGTGGCGCGCGAGGAGATCGAGCGCGAGCGGGTCCGGCGCCGGGTCGCCGGTCGCGACCGGGGCGCCGCCGAGCGCCATCTCGCCGAGCTGGCCATCGCCGCCTACGTCGGCGGCGGTGTGTCGGGCGATCCGCTCCCCGCCGACGGCGAGGCCACCACCGCCGCCGGACGCCGGCGCGTCCTGGTCGGGGCGGTCGACGACGACCTGCGTGACCGCGAAGCCACCGCGTCGGCGGAGATGACCGCGGCCACCCGCTCGGTCCTCACGGCCCGCGACCGGCTCGACGCGGTCGTCGAGGGGATCGACGCCGCCACCGCCAGCCGCGACGGCGCGCTCGCGGAGCTGGCCCGGGCCGAGCCGCTGGTGCCCGCCGCCCAGGACGCCTTCGTCGACGCCCGCCTGCGCGCCACCGTGGTCGGTGCCGACTTCACCCTGGTGGCGCTCGACGCCTACCGGTCGGCGGCGCGCACGATCGCCGGCGAGCAGCCGTCGTGTGGGATCGGGTGGTCGACCCTGGCGGGCATCGGCCGGGTCGAGAGCCGCCACGGCACCTACGGCGGCTCGAGCGTCGGGGTCGACGGTCGCACCAGCCGCCGCATCATCGGGATCGCCCTCGACGGCTCCGAGGGGATCGCCGAGATCCGTGACACCGATGGCGGCGCGCTCGACGGCGACGCCGTGTTCGACCGGGCGGTGGGGCCCATGCAGTTCATCCCGAGCACGTGGAGGACGGTCGCGCGTGACGGCGACCTCGACGGGGTCGCCGATCCGCACAACCTCTACGACGCCGCGCTCACCGCGGCGGCCTACCTCTGCCGGTCCGGATCGGGCCTCGGGGGCGGCAGCGCGCTGGAGCGGGCGATCCTCAGCTACAACCAGTCGGGGGCCTACGTGCGCGCCGTGCTCGGCCACCGGCGCGACTACGACCGCCTCGCCCTGCCGGGCTGACCTCGCGGGGCGCGGCCCCACCAGTTGTCATGACAGGTCGGGGCGGACGTCGAACGTTCTGTGGGTGAACGTGTGGGTGACGGCGGGTGTCCTGGGGACGACGTCGGCCACGCGGTGGACGACCCTGGGGACGACCGCATCGGGTTGACCGGGCCCGTCCGGGGGGCGCACGATCCCATCACGCCCAGCGAGCACGCAGGGGCGCCGCCCCCGGCGGGAACGACGGCTCCGGTCGTCGCACCGGTCGGAAGCGGGCGCCGCAGCGCAGCGCCGGGACAGGTTGGTGGATGAGGTCGTCGTCCTCGGACGGCGGTCGGGCCCCCGGGCCCCGGACGGTCCTTCGGGATCGGCCGCTCGTGTCGGTGTCGCTCCTCGGAGCGGGGCCTCGCGGGTCGTCGCCACCGGACCGCCGCACGACCCCGAGCAGCTGACCGGTCCGCCGGGAGGTTACTCGGGGTCGTGTCGCGTCCGGGCTGACGGCGCGCCCGCCGAGCCCTCACCCGTGGTCCGTCGACGCCCGAACGGGCGGTAATTGACAGGGCGCCAACGCGCTGCCTACCGTTCCGCTCGCTGTGACGTGCATCACAGCGGCGGGGCCCGGTGTCCCGCCGCTCGATGGCGATCGGGCCGGCGTTCGGGCCGGCGGAGAAGAAGGGGGAGCCGTGCCGAGGTCGTCTGGTCGCGCCGTGGTGGACCCCGTCGCACCCCCGCTCGTCGTCACCACCCGGTCCGCACCCGCCCCGCAGGAGCCCGCCGCATGAGCCGCCGCCGCTCGGTCACCACGCTCGAAGCCCGCCCCGGCGCCGACAGCGCCACGCTGCTCGAGGTCCGTGACCTCAAGACGCACTTCATCACCGCCCGCGGTCGGGTCCGCGCCGTCGACGGGGTGAGCTTCACCCTCGAACGGGGCAAGACCCTCGGGATCGTGGGCGAGTCGGGGTCGGGCAAGACGGTCCTGTCACGCTCGGTCATGAACCTCCTGCCCCGCAACAACGTGGTGCGCGAGGGACAGGTGCTGTTCGAGGGCAAGGACATCACCAACTCCGACAACGCGGCGATGCGCTCGGTGTGGGGCATCGAGATGGCGATGGTCTTCCAGGACCCGATGACCTCGCTCAACCCGGTGGTCAAGATCGGGCGCCAGATCACCGAGTCGCTGCGCTTCCACCTCGACATGGACAAGAAGGAAGCTCGCGAGACCGCCATCGCCCTGTTGCGCTCGGTGAACATCCCCGAGCCCCAGAAGCGCGTCGACGAGTACCCGCACCAGCTCTCGGGCGGCATGCGCCAGCGCGTCACCATCGCCATCGCCCTCGCCTGCGGCCCGCGGCTGCTGATGGCCGACGAGCCCACCACCGCGCTCGACGTGACGGTGCAGTCCCAGATCCTCAACCTGCTCGCCCGCCAGCAGCGCGAGCGCGACATGGGCATGGTCCTCGTCACCCACGACCTCGGCGTGGTGGCCGGTCGCACCGACGAGATCATCGTGATGTACGGCGGCAAGGTCGCCGAGAAGGCGCCCACGTCGGTGCTGTTCAGCGAGATGCGGATGCCCTACACCGAGTCGCTGCTGCGCTCGATCCCCAAGCTCGAGAACCACAGCCACACCCGGCTCAAGGTCATCGGCGGCCGGCCGCCCGACCTCATCAACCCGCCGAAGGGCTGCAACTTCGCCCCCCGCTGCCCGTACGCCCAGCCCAAGTGCCACGAGGAGGAGCCCCCGTTGGTCGACGCCGAGAGCCCCGGACACCAGTTCGCCTGCTGGTACCCGGTCGGCACCCCCGAGAACCGCGAGGCGTTCGAGCGCAACGTGGCCCTCGAGCTGCCGCAGACCATGGTCACCATCGACGGTGCCGCCACCGCCGGGTTGGTGTCCTGATGGCCGGCAGCGGCACCGCCCACCTGCGCCCCGACCAGCAGCCCCTGCTGAGCGTCGAGCACCTCACCGTCGAGTTCCCCGTGGGCGGCGGGCGCAAGGTCCACGCCGTGTCCGACATCAGCTTCGACGTGCTCGAGGGTGAGACCCTGGGCCTGGTCGGCGAGTCGGGCTGCGGCAAGTCGACCACCGGTCGCGCCATCATGCACCTCCCCCGCCCCACCGGGGGCTCGGTGGTGTTCAACGGCACCGACGTCACCTCGCTGTCGAGCGAGGGCCTGCGCCGCATGCGGCCCGAGATGCAGATGATCTTCCAGGACCCGATCTCGTCGCTCAACCCGCGCCGCAAGGTCGGCGACGTCGTCGGCGAGCCGCTCGCGGTCTGGGGCCGCGGCAGCGAGACCGAGCGCAAGGAGCTCGTCGACAAGGTCCTCGCGTCGGTCGGCCTCGACCCCGAGGTGGCGCGCCCGAAGCGGGCCCACGAGTTCTCGGGCGGCCAGTGCCAACGCATCTCGATCGCCCGCTCGCTGGTCCTCGACCCCAAGCTCATCATCTGCGACGAGCCCGTGTCGGCCCTCGACGTGTCGGTCCAGGCCCAGATCCTCAACCTGCTCGAGGACATGAAGGCGGCCTACAACCTCACGTTGATCTTCATCGCCCACGACCTCGCCGTGGTGAAGAACATCAGCGACCGGGTGGCGGTGATGTACCTGGGCAAGATGTGCGAGGTCGCCCAGCCCGACGATCTCTACGCCGCCCCCGCGCACCCCTACACCGCGGCGCTGCTGTCGTCGATCCCCGTGCCCGATCCGTCGGTGCGCCCCACCGAGGACGACCCGATCGCCGGCGAGCTCCCCTCGCCGATCGCCCCGCCGAGCGGCTGTCGGTTCCGCACCCGGTGCCCACGGGCCCAGGACCGCTGCGCCGAGCTCGAGCCCACCATGCGGCGGGTCGAGGGCGACCACTGGGTGGCGTGCCACTTCCCGCTCATCGACGTGGCCGACGACGCCACCGGCGCCAGCGCGGCGCGGCCCAACGGGAGCACGACCGACGCCTGAGCGGCACACCGACCGAGCCCGGAGGGACATGAGCGACGCGTCACGCCACCGCACCCGCTTGGCCCCCGAGGTGCGCCGCGAGCAGATCATCGAGGCCGCCATCGCCGTGTTCGCGTCGCGCGATCCCTCGGAGGTCACCTTCGAGGAGATCGCCGACGCCGCGGGCGTGTCCCGGGCGCTCGTCTACAACTACTTCGGCGACCGTGGCGGCCTGCTCGGGGCCGTCTGCGAGCGCTCGTTCGACCAGCTCGACGAGGCGGTGTCGCCCGCGTTCGCCCCCGACCTCGCCCCGAGCGAGCAGGTGCGCGAGTTCGTCCACCGCTACCTCGAGTTCGCGGCGTCGCACCCGGGCCCGTGGCACCTGATCGGCGCGGCGGCCACCAGCCCCCACGAGGCGGTCCAGGCCGTGCGGCGCGAGCGCTTCGACCTCATCGCCGCCCGGTGGGGCGGCAGCCGCCCGGCCCGGGTGATCACCGCCGCGGTCACCGGGATGCTCGACTCGGTGGTCACCGATCGCCGTGACGGCGGCCCGGGCGGGCTGAGCGACGAGGGCGTCGCCCAGCTGCTGAGCACGCTGCTGTGGTCGGGGCTCTCGTCGATCATCCCCGCCGGTGCGGCCGCACGGCGCACCGCCGCCGCGACGACGGCCGCGACGACGGCTGCGTCGACGACGACCGCGGCGGGGTGACGGCGCGCCCCCTGCGGCGTGCGACCATGGAGCCCATGGCCTCCCCTCCCGAGATGACGATCGACACCGACACCGTGTACCGCGCCACCATCACCACGCCCAAGGGCGAGATCGTGATGGACCTCGACCCGGCGCTGGCACCGGTCACCGTGAACAACTTCGTGACCCTCGCCCGCCAGGGCTACTACGACGGGCTCACCTTCCACCGCGTGGTCCCCGGCTTCGTGATCCAGGGCGGCTGCCCCGAGGGCACGGGCACCGGCGGCCCGGGCTACAAGTTCGCCGACGAGCCCGTGAAGGGCGACTACCACCTGGGTGCGGTGGCCATGGCCAACGCCGGTCGCAACACCAACGGCTCGCAGTTCTTCATCTGCATCGAGAACCTCAAGGGCCGCCTCGACAAGAACTACAACTACTTCGGCAAGGTCGTCGAGGGCATGGACGTCGCGCTCGACATCGCGGTGGGCGACACCATGGACACCGTCGCCATCACCGAGCACCCGAAGGGCTGACGCCCGACGCGTCAGCGGTTCTCGAACCGGGGCGGTCGTCGCTCGAGGAAGGCGGCGACCGCCTCGCGCTGGTCCTCGCTGAACGTGGTGAGGATCTGGGTGCGGTTCTCGAGGTCGATGCCGGCCTGCAGGCTGGAGACCTCGAGGTTCGACCACATCACCTCCTTGGTCATCCACACCCCGAACGGGCTGTTGGCCGCGATCAGCTCCGCCGTCGCCAGCGCCTCGTCGAGGAGCCGGTCGTCGGGCACCACCCGGGTGACGAGGCCGAGCCGATCGGCCTCGTCGCTCTCGACGATGCGCCCCGTCAACAACAGCTCGAAGGCGCGCGAGGCGCCGATGAGCCGGGGCAGGAGCCAGCTCACCCCGATGTCGCAGCCCGACAGCCCGATGCGCACGAACGCCACGTTGAAGCGCGCCGACGTGGCCGCGATCCGCACGTCGGACGCCAGCGCCAACGCCAGCCCGCCCCCGGCGGCGGCACCGTTGACGGCGGCGATCACCGGCTGGCGCAGCGACCTCAGGTGCGGCACCAGGCTGGCGATGTGCTGCTGGGCCACCAGGCCCGCCTGCGGGCGGCCGAGGCCCTCGCTGCCCGGCGCCGGTCCGGTGCCCTTCAGATCGAGGCCCGCGCAGAAGCCCCGGCCGGCCCCGGTGAGGACCACCACGCGGCACTCGCCGTCGGCGGCGACGTCGTCGAGGGCGCGGTGCAGGTCGGCCACCAGCTCGTGGCTCATGGCGTTGAGGCGATCGGGCCGATCGAGGGTGATCAGGCGGATGCCGGGGCGGACGGTCTCGGAGCGCACGGTCGACATGGCGTGCAGCCTCGCGCGTCGAGGCGCCCGGTCCCGCCGGGGGCGCCGCCCCGGAGTTCCGGGCCCCGTGGTCGGTCGGTCCGCGCCGATCTTGCGCGGGTGACGCCCGACCGGGAACCCTGTCGGCCCGTGGAGCTCAACCTCGCCACCGTGCACGAAGCCATCGCCGCGTCGGTCCCCGACCGCGAGTGCGTCGTGCACGGCGCGCGCCGGCTCACCTGGGGCGAGGTCACCGACCGGTCGCGTCGCCTCGCCGCCGTGCTCGTCGCCGCCGGCGCAGGCGTCCACGGTCCCCTCGACGCGGCGGCGCCGTGGGACTCGCCCCACGACCACGTCGCCCTGTACCTCCGCAACGGCGTCGAGTACCTCGAGTCGATGCTCGGGGCCATGAAGGCCCGGTGCGCGTCGGTGAACGTCAACTGGCGCTACGTGGCCGACGAGCTGCGCGGCCTGCTCGTCGACGCCCGCCCCGCGGCCATCGTCTACCACGGCTCGTTCGCCCCCACCCTCGCCGCGGTGCTCGACGACCTCCCCGTGCGCCCGCTGCTGCTGCGGGTCGACGACGGGGCCGGCGACGAGCTGCTCGCGGGGGCGGTCGACTACGAGGCCGCGCTGGCGGCCGCCGACCCGCACCTCGACGACGAGCTGGTGGCCTCGTGGTCGGGTGACGACCTGCACCTGCTCTACACCGGGGGCACCACCGGCCGCCCGAAGGGGGTGTGCTGGCGGCAGGCCGACTTCCTCGTGGCCGCGCTGGGGGTGCGCCGCGCCGACGGCACCGAGTACGAGTCGATCGCCGAGATCGTGGCCCGCGCCCGTCGCGGCGGGCTCCGGGCGCTCCCGACCCCCCCGTTCATGCACGGCGCCGCCAACTGGAACGCCATCAGCGCCTGGGTGGCCGGCGGCACGGTCGTCATCCAGGACCGAGTCGACCACCTCGATGCCGTCGACGTGCTCGACACCTGCCGGCGCGAGCGGGTCACGTCGCTGCTCATCGTCGGCGACGCCTTCGCCCGCCCGCTGATCGACGAGCTGCGCACCGGCGGCTGGGAGCTGCCCGACCTGCGCTTCATCGTCACCGGCGGTGCCGCCCTCGGGGTCGAGCGCAAGTCCGAGCTCACCGAGCTGTTGCCCGAGGTGACCATCGTCGACGTGCTGGGCTCGTCGGAGAGCGGGCGCCTCGGGGTGCGCCAGGGCTCACGGGCCCGGGGTGTCGACACCGGCCGCTTCGAGCCGTCGGAGACCACCGTCGTCTTGTCGAGCGACCTCGACCGGGTCCTCGAGCCCGGCGATCCCGAGATCGGCTGGATGGCCCAGCGGGGTCGGGTGCCGCGTGGCTACCTGGGCGACCCCGCCGGCACGGCGGCCACGTTCCCGGTGGTCGACGGGGTCCGCTACGTGGTGCCCGGCGATCGGGCCCGGCTGCTGGCCGACGGGTCGGTCGAGCTGCACGGGCGCGACTCGGTCACGATCAACACCGGCGGCGAGAAGGTCTACGCCGAAGAGGTCGAGGCGGCGCTGAAGTCCCATCCGGCGGTGGCCGACGCCGTCGTGGTGGGCCGCCCGTCGGAGCGGTGGGGCGAGGAGATCGTGGCGGTGGTCGAGCTGGTCCCCGGGGCCCGGGCCACGCTCGCGGAGCTGCGCGACACCTGTGCCGCGCACCTGGCCCGCTACAAGCTGCCCAAGGCGGTCGTCATCCGCGACCGGGTGGAGCGCAGCCCTGCCGGCAAGGCCGACTACCGCTGGGCGCGGGCCCAGGCCACGGACGCCTCGTGACGACCCGGCGCGTGGCGGTCGCGCCCCTCGACCTGGCCCTCACCCTCGGCCCGCTGGCGGTCGGCCCTGCCGATCCCAGCCTGCGGCTCTCGGCCGACGAGGTGTGGTGGGCCTGCCGCTACGGCTCCGGTCCGGCCACGCTGCGCCTGGTCCGCACCCCCGACGGGGTCGACGCCGAGGCCTGGGGCGACGGCGCCGACGAGGCCCTCGCCCGGGTGGGCGGGCTGGTCGGGGCCGACGACGACCCCGGCGCGCTCCCCCGCGGCCACGCCCTGGTCGACGACCTGGCCGACCACCTCCCCGGCCTGCGCATCGGTCGCTCGGGCGCGCTCGTCGACGCCGTCGTGCGGGCGGTGGCGCGACGCGGCGTGTCGACCTTCGAGGCGGCGCGCACCATCGGCCAGCTCGTCGAGGCCCACGGCGAGCCGGCGCCCGGCCCGGGCGGGCTGCTCGTGGCCCCCGCCGCGGGGACGCTGGCCTCGCTCGACCACTGGTCGTTCCACCTCGCCGGCTTCGAGCACGAGCGCGCCGACGTGATCCGCCGGGTCGCCGCGCGCGCCGGCAGCCTCGAGCGGCTGGTCGACGGGCCCGCCGAGCTGGCCGCGGCGCGCCTGCTCGACATCCCCGGCGTCGGCCAGGCCAGCGCGGCGACGGCGGTCGCGGTCGCGCTCGGCGATCCCGACGCCGTGCCCCTCGGCGATCCCGAGCTGTCGCGAGCGGTCTGCTGGGCGCTGGCGCGCGACCCCGACGGCGACGACGAGCGCCTCCTCGAGCTGCTCGCGCCGTTCGCCGGCCAGCGGGGCCGGGTGCTCCGCCTCCTGGCCGCCGCCGGGCTGGCCCCGCCCCGGCGGGGCGCCACCACCCACCCGGGCTGACCCCCGGCCAGAGCCCGCGCCGCTCAGTCCTTGGTGGCGATGGCGTTGGGCGTGACGTTCATCTTCGGCTCGTACTCGGCGACGTCGACGGCGCGGGCGTCGGAGCCGAGGTGGGCCCGCAGGTCGTCGCGGCACGCCGTGCACGGGCCGTAGAAGCGCTCCTCGGACTCGCGGCCGCACCGCGGGCACACGACCGCGAGCACCGAGTCGGGGACCTGCATGGGCGACGTCTGCACGGCGTCGATCCTGCCACCTCGGCCGGGGGCGGGCGCGCACCCTGTGGACGACGCCCACGATCCACAGGGTTACCCCTCTTCCTCCCCACAGGGTGGCCTTCGTACCGTGGAGCCCACGGGTGAGCGACGCAGGTGAGGGAGGCAGCGGTGGCCAGCTACGAGGTGATCTTCCGGGACCGCAGCACCGAGCGGGTCGAGGGGGCCGACGCGTACCAGCAGGAGGGCCAGATGACGACGTTCTTCGCCACCTCGTCGGCCCGCCGGGTCGTCGACTCGTGGAGCACCCGCCTGGCCAGCTTCC
>DATHSN010000222.1:0-6863 GCA_035464115.1 Acidimicrobiales bacterium
CGGCGGCGAGGAGCATCCCGAACGCATCGGGTGCACGGAGGGCGACCACGATGCCGAGCCAGCACAGGGCGACGAACAGCAGCACCACGACCGATGCGCCGATGAGTCCGGTCTCCTCGGCGATGATGGCGAACACGAAGTCGGTGTGGGCGAACGGCAGGAACCCCCACTTGGCCCGGCTGGCGCCGAGGCCCACGCCGGCCACCCCGCCCTGGGCGATGCCGACGAGCGACTGGATGGTCTGGTACCCGGTGTCGAGCGGGTCGCGCCACGGGTCGAGGAAGCCGGTGAGGCGGGCCCGCCGGTAGCCCTCGCCCATGGCCAGGCCCAGCGCCAGCACGCCGGCGCCGGCGGCCACCCCGGTGAGCGGGAGGAGGGGCACCCCGGCGACGAACAGCAACGAGAAGACGATGGCGCCGAGCACCAGGGTGGTGCCGAGGTTGGGCTGGGCCATCACCAGGACGCACACCCCGCCGGTGACGACGGCGACGGGCACGAGCGACAGCCGCAGGTCGTGGACGCGGTCGATGCGGCGGGCCAGCAGGTCGGCGCAGAAGAGCAGCAGGCCGAGCTTGGCGAACTCGGAGGGCTGCAGCTGGATGGGACCGGCACCGAGCCAGCGCGTGGACCCGTTCACGTTGACGCCCACCCCGGGCACCAGCACGAGGGCGAGCATGAGGACCGACAGCAACAGCAGCGGGCGGCCCAGGCGACGCCAGCGGTGGTAGTCGATGCGCAGGCACACCGCGAGCACCACCATGGCCACGGTGACCCAGACCACCTGACGCTGGGCGAAGTGCCACGACGAGCCCATCTGGGCGAGGCCGATGACCGACGACGCCGACAGGACCATCACCAGCCCGACCAGGTTCAACACGACGACCACCGCGGCGATGCCGAGGAACAGCCCCGAGCGTCGGCCCGCGGGACGACCCCCGAGCCGCCGGCGGGCGGCGCGGGCGGGGTGGTGGGCCGTCGGGCGGGTGGCGGTGGGGCGGGTGGCGGTCATCGCACCGACTCCGCGGTGAGACGGCGCACGGCATCGGCGAAGGCGTCGCCGCGCTCGCCGTAGGACCGGTACCAGTCGAACGAGGCGCAGCCCGGCGAGAGCAGCACCACGTCGCCCGGCTGGGCGAGGGCGCGGGCCCGGGCGACGGCGTCGTCCATCGACGTCGCCGTCTCGACCCGCACCCCGGCGGCGGCGAACACCGCGGCCACGTCGGCGGCGGCCTCGCCGATGGCGACGGCGGCGCGGAGCCGGGGCGCGGCCTCGGCGAGGGGCGCCAGGTCGATGCCCTTGTTGCGCCCGCCGGCGATGAGGACCACCGAGTCGAAGCCCGAGGCGGCGGCCACCACCGCGTGGGGCACGGTGGCCTTGGAGTCGTCGACGTAGCGCACGCCGTCGTGCTCGGCGATGGTGGCGACCCGGTGGGGCAGCCCGGTGAAGTGGCGGAGGGTGTCGGCCACGGCCGCGTCGGCGACGTCGAGGGGGCGCAGCGAGGCCCACACGGCCAGCGCGTTGGCGATGTCGTGGGGGAACCGCCGCCACAGCTCGTCGACGGCCAGCAGCTCGGTGGCGCCCGACACCAGCACCCCGTCGCGGACGGTGACGTCGCCGTCGACCATCGAGAACGTCACCCGCCGGGCGGCGCCGCCGTGGCGGGCCACGACCGGGTCGTCGGCGTTGACGACGGCGACGTCGTCGGGTCCCTGGTCGGCGAAGATGCGCGCCTTGGCGGCCTCGTAGGCCGCGAGCGAGGCGTGGACGTCGAGGTGGTCGGGGCTGAAGTTGAGCCAGGTGGCGACGCGGGGCGCGAACCGGTGGCTGTGGCCGAGCCGGAACGACGAGGCCTCGACCACGAACACCTCGACGGCCGGGTCGTCGATGGCGGCGACGAGGGGCACGTCGGTGTTGCCGGCGAGCACCGCCCGGCGCCCCGACCGGACCAGGGCGTCGACCATCATGGTGGTGACGGTGGTCTTGCCGTCGGTGCCGGTGACCGCCACCACGGGGCGGTCGTCCCACTCCCCGGCCAGGTCGAACTCGGAGCGCACCGGCAGGCCGTGGCGGGCGGCGGCGGCGAACACCGGATGGCGGTCGGGCACGCCCGGGCTGGGCAGGAGGCGCGCGGCACGAGCCACCAGCGCGTCGAGGCGGTCGGCATCGGGCGCGACCTCCAGGTCGACGCCGAGCGCGGCGGTCACGGCCCGGGTGTCGTCGGTGGGGCGGTCGTCGACCACCACGACCTCGCGACCGCGCCGCACGAGCGCGTCGACGACGGCCCGGCCGGTGATGCCGAGCCCGACGACGAGATCGGGGCCGCGACGCGCCGAGCTCACCGGTCGATCGCCCCCGTGCCGATGAAGTCGGCGTAGAAGAGGCCCATGGCCAGCGCCGTGGCGAGCCCGGCGAGCAACCAGAAGCGGACGATGACGGTGGTCTCGGGCCAGCCCCCGAGCTCGAAGTGGTGGTGGATGGGGGCCATGCGGAAGATGCGGTTGCCGGTGAGCCGGAAGCTGCCCACCTGGAGGATGACCGACACCGTCTCCATGACGTAGAGCCCACCGATGATCGGCAGCAGGAGGTGGGTGTTGGTGCCGAGGGCCAGGGTGGCGAGCCCGGCGCCGATGGCCAGCGACCCGGTGTCGCCCATGAAGATCTGCGCGGGCGCCGCGTTCCACCAGAGGAACCCGGCGCAGGCGCCGAGCATGGCGGCCGCCACCACGGCCAGGTCGAGCGCGTGGGTGATGTCGTAGACCTCGGGGTTGCGGAACCCCCAGAACCCGATCACGGTGAACGCCGCGAACGCGAGGATGGCCGAACCGGCCGCCAGCCCGTCGAGCCCGTCGGTGAGGTTCACCGCGTTGGTGCTCCCGAGGATCAACAGCAGCGCCCACACCGCCCAGCCACCGGCGCCCAGGTCGATGCCGATCGAGTCGAACCGGGTGAACGACAGCTCGGTGTGGACCTCGGTGAGGGCCAGCATCGCCGCGGCGAACCCGCCGCCGACGAGGAGCAGGCCCCCGAGCTTGGCCCGCTTGGTGAGCCCGAGGTTGCGCTCGCGCGACACCTTGATCCAGTCGTCGACGAGACCGACGAGGCCGGCACCGGCGATGGTGAGCACCACGATGATGCCGGTGCGGGTGTAGATGCCGCGGTAGAGGTTCGACACGACGTAGCCGGCGAGGAGCCCGGCGACGATGGCCACCCCACCCATGGTGGGGGTGCCCGCCTTGGTGACGTGGCCCTGGGGACCGTCCTCGCGGATCGGTTGGCCGATGCGGTGACGGGTGAGCCAGCCGATGAGGAACTGGGTGCCGAGCAACGACACGCCCAGCGCCACGCCCGCGGCGAGGAGGAGCCGGATCACGAGGTGCCGCTCCGTCGGATGATCGCGTCGCGCGCCACGAGGCGGTCGTCGAGGTCGAGGACGCGGTCGCCGATCACCTGGGTGGTCTCGTGGCCCTTGCCGGCGACGAGGACGATGTCGTCGGGTGCGGCGAGGTCGACGGCGATGGCGATGGCGCGGCGGCGGTCGGGCTCGACGACGAGCCCGCTGGTGTCCAACATGCCCTGGCGGGCCTCCTCGATGATGGCGAGGGGGTCCTCGCTCCGGGGGTTGTCGCTGGTCAGGACTACCCGATCGGCCAGCCGCGCCGCCACCTCACCCATGGCGGGACGCTTGGCCCGGTCGCGGTCGCCACCGCACCCGAAGACCACGATGACCCGCCCGACGCCCGCCACGTCGCGCGCCGTCGCCAAGGCCTCGGCCAGGCCGTCGGGGGTGTGGGCGTAGTCGACCACCACCCGGAAGGGTTGCCCGGCGTCGACCGCCTCGAAGCGACCCGGCACCGTCGCCACCGTCGACAGCCCCCGGGCGATCGCCGGCGGGTCGACGCCGAGCGCCCGGGCCACGTGGGCGGCGGCCAGGGCGTTGGCGGCGTTGAACCGCCCACCCATCGGCAGGGTCACCCGCTCACCCTCCCACGTGAGGTCGCACCCGTCGGCGCGCACCTCGAGGTCGACCGCCTCGTCGAGCGAGTAGCCCTCGGTGGGGATGGCCGCCGCGTCGCGCAGCAGCCGGCCGTAGGGGTCGTCGAGGTTCACGACGGCGCGGGCGGCGCGCCCGGCCTCGAACAGGCGGGCCTTGGCCTGGAAGTACGCCTCCATCGTCCCGTGGAAGTCGAGGTGGTCGCGCCCCAGGTTGGTGAACACGGCGACGTCGAACACCACGGCGTCGACCCGGGCGAGGGCGAGGGCGTGCGACGACACCTCGAGCGCCACCGCGTCGACCCCGGCGTCGACCAGCTCGGCGAGCCGGCGCTGCAGGTCGGGGGCCTCGGGGGTGGTGCGCGCCCCCGAGAGCGTGCCGATGACCTCGGCGCGGCGACCGCCCGCCTCGAGCGCGGCGCGCACGAGGTGGGTGACGGTGGTCTTGCCGTTGGTGCCGGTGACCCCCACCACCACGAGGTCGCGCGACGGGTGGCCGAACACCGTGGCCGCCGCCGGGGCCATGGCGGTGCGTGCGTCGGCCACGACGATCTCGGGCACGCCGAGGCCGAGGGGGCGCTCGACGAGCAGGGCGACCGCTCCCGCGGCCACGGCCTCGGGCGCGTGGCGATGGCCGTCGTCGGTGGCGCCGGGGACGGCGCAGAAGAGCGAGCCGGGCCCGACGCGGCGCGAGTCGTGGTGCACGTCGGTGACGCGCACGTCCTCCGCCTCGGTGGCCAGCTCGGGGCCGCCGAGCGGATCGGCGCCGGGCTCGGTGGCGGCGGCCCGCGCCGCGGCGGCCACGGCCCGGGCCACCTCTCGCAGGGTCGCGCCCCGCTCAGCCATCGACGCTCCCCCCGCCGGCGATCTCGCTCGAGGTGGCGGCGGCCGTCGCGTCGCCCTGGCCTTCCGCCTGCCCCTCGTCCGAGGCGTCGGGGGCGAGCGTCACCGGGGCCCGCACCCGGTCACCGGCGGCGGCCGACACGGTGGTGACGGCGGCATCGTCGAGGGCCGGGTCGGGTGGGATGTCGAGGTTCCGCAGTGCGTACTGGGCGATCCGGGAGAACGCCGGCGCCGCAGCACCACCGCCGCTGTAGGCGGTGCGGGGCCCGTCGAGCACCACGATGACCGACACCGCGGGGTCGTCGGCCGGCGCGAACCCCACGAAGGTGGCCATGTACTGGTGGCGGCCGGCGCCGTCGGCGAACACCCCGCCGTCGAGCACCTTCCACGCGGTGCCGGTCTTGCCGGCGACCTGGTAGCCGGGGACGGCGGCGAGGCGACCGGTGCCGGCGTCGACCACCGAGGTGAGCATGTCGGCCACCTGCCGGCTGGTGGACTCCGACAGGACCCGACGGCCCTCGGCGCGGGGCTCCTCGTGGCGGGTGCCGTCGGCGTCGATGCGGGCGTTCACCAGGCGGGGCGCCAGGTGGACGCCGTCGTTGGCCACGGTGTTGTAGGCGGTGAGCAGCTGCAGGGCGGTGACCGACACGCCGGTGCCGATGGCGGCCCCGCCGAGGTCGGACCCGTACCACTCGTCGACCGGCCGGAGCAGGCCCGCCGACTCGCCGGGGAACCCGAGCCCGGTGGAGGCACCGAAGCCGAACCGGTCGAGGTAGTCCCACACCCGCTCGGCCCCCAGCTCGCGGGCGAGGGTGATGGTGCCCACGTTCGACGACTCCGAGAGGATCCGGGCCACCGTCCACGGCTCGGTGGCGTGGGGCGAGTGGTCGGTGAACACGTAGCCACCCTGCTCGATCGTGTCGCCGATGACGAGCGACCGCTGCGGAGAGCTCAGCCCCTCCTCGAGCGACGCGGCGACGGTGACCAGCTTGAGCGCCGAGCCCGGTGAGAACACGTCGACGACGCCGGCGCCGTGAGAGGTGGGACGCAGCTCGCCCGTCTCGTCGTCGACCGCGACGCTGGCCATGGCGAGGATCTCGCCGGTGCGCGGATCGGACACGATGGCGGTGCCGCCCCGCGCGTCCATCTCGTCGACCCGAGCGGCCAGCTCGTCCTCGACCACGAACTGCAGCGAGCGGTCGATGGTGAGCTCGACGTGGTCGCCACGGGTGGGCGGGCGGACCTGGCGCTCGCCGACGGGGATGGTGAGGCCGGTGAGGCTGCGCTCGAACACCGCCTCGCCGGGCTCACCGGTGAGCGCCTCGTCGAGCTGGAGCTCGATGCCCGAGACGCCCTGCTGGTCGACGTCGGCCCGACCGAGGACCGACGAGGCGAGGTCGCCACCGGGGTAGGTGCGCAGGGGCTCCACCATGAGGTGGACCCCGGCGAGGTCGAGCGCGTCGATCCGCTCGGCGGTGTCGTCGTCGACCTGGCGGGCCAGGTACTCGAAGCGGGTGCCCCGGCTCAGCCGGTCGCGCAGCTCGAGGGTGTCGACGCCGAGCAGCGGCGAGAGGCGGGCCGCGGCCGCGGCGGGATCGGTGACGGCGGCAGGATCGGCCCACACGGTCTGGCGGGGCACCGACAGGGCGAGCTCGGCGCCCGAGCGGTCGAGCAGGGACCCCCGGTCGGCGGCGAGCACCTCGGAGCGGATCCGCTGGCTCTCGCCGTAGGCGACGTAGCGCTCGGGCGACACCACCTGCAGGTCGGCCAGGCGACCGAGGACGCCGACGAACAGCAGCGTGAGCACCACGACGAGGGCCATGACCCGGCGCCGCAGCGCCGGCCCGGGCCGGGCCGGGCGATGGTGCGCGCGGTTGCGCGGCGGGTGACCGCCGATCGACGGCAGGGGGTGTCGGGGGACGGTCGCGACGCTTCGGGGGGCGAGCGGGGCGCGGCCGCCGGTCCGCAGCTCCGGCGGCCCGACCCTCATGGCCGCCCGCCGACCGAGGCCGAGGGTGCCGTCGGGGCC
>DATHSN010000223.1:0-16077 GCA_035464115.1 Acidimicrobiales bacterium
GTGGGCGGCGTATACGTCGAGGGTGGTGTCGCCGGCGCGATGCGCCGGGGTGCGACCGGTGGAGCCGTCCGCGGCAGGCCCGGGGTCAGCGGGCGCCGAAGCCACCGCCGCCGCCACCACCGCCGCCCCCGGCGGAGAACCCGCCGCCGCCGCCGGACCCCGACGACGACGGGGTGAAGCTGCTCACCGTCGGGGCGGCGAAGTCGCTCGAGAACGAGCTCATCCCGGCCAGGCGGCCGTGCCCGACGCCGGCCCCGACGAGGTACCAGGTGGCGAAGCCCGTGCCGGGGTCGTCGATCTCGGGGAACCGGGTGCGCAGGCCGTCGAGCAGCTCGTCGGCGACCCCGAGCGCCACGGCCGCGACCAGGTAGCGCTCCCAGAGGATCAGGTCGCCGCTGACCGCCTCGTCGAGCCGGGAGAAGTCGCGGAGGTAGCGCTCGAGCGCCTTCCACTCGTGGTACCGGCGGGCGCCGGCGGGCGTGCGCGACCGGTGGAGGATCCCGAGCGGGAGGAGCACCACGGTGGCGGCGGCGGCGATGCCCCCGGCGATCCATGCCTCGTTCCAGAAGGCGAACACCGTGAAGCCGCCGAGGACCGCCACGATCAGCGCGTGGAGCGCGAACGCGCCACCCTTGCCGGTGGCCAGGTAGTGCCGCCCGGTGAGCTCGGCCTTCACCTCCTTCTGGAAGCCCTGCCAGAACTTCTGGGCCCCCGACGCGTCCTTCGCCGACATCGCGGTGATCTCCGAGCGGCTGATGGAGTCGCGGGTGCTGCCGAAGAAGCGGGTGATCAGACGCCGCTCGAACGGGGCGAGGGTGCCGGGCGGAGGCGGTTCGACCTTGGTGAACCGGTGGTCGGCGCGGTCGGGGAGCAGCGTGCGCTCCTCGGTCTCCTCGGTGATCCGCAGCCAGCCCCGCTGGGCGAGGTCGACGACGGTGGCCGAGAAGGCGTCGGGGCCGACGGTGCCCCAGCTCAGCAGCGCGACGGCGACCGCGGGCGGGTCGTCGGGGACCTCGCGCCAGTAGTCGCCGATGTCGTCGGGCTTCTTGGGGTCGCGGCCCCAGCGCTGCCAGACCAGGTAGAACGCGACGCCCGCCAGCACCACCAGCGGCACGACGGCGAACGTGGCGAACCCGGCGAGGTCCTCGCGGAGCTCCTCGCGGTCGCGAGCGGCCTGTCGTGCTGCGTTGGCCTGCTCGGCGAGCAGCATCTCCTCGCCCACGATGGCGTCGAGGCGGTCCTCGGGCCGGCGCTCGACGGTGAACACATCGGCGTCGACCACGATGCGGGTGTCGACGAACTGGCCCTCGGGGATGTCGGGCGCCTGGGCCCGCACCTGGGGCGCGTCGACGGTGACCACCCCGTCGAGCGGGCCGTGGGCCCAGGCCCGCAGACCGGGGGCGCCGTCGGGCAGGGTGATGGTGGCCGACCAGTCGCCGACCGCGGGCGACGTGGTGCCGATCCAGTTCCAGTAGAGCTCGCCCACGTCGGACCACACCTGCACCGCGCCCTCGATCGTGTAGCGCAGCTCGTAGGTGCGGGTGCCGCTCGTGGCCGGGGCGATGTCCCACTCGAAGAGGGTCTGGCGCGGCTGGCCGACCGGGTCGACGAGCGTGCGCAGCGGCGCGCCCGACTCGTCGAACGCGGCGATGTCGGTGATCCGCCAGTCGAACGGACCGGGCTCGAACGTGCGCACGCCCACCGTGAACGGCTGGTCGTCGGCGCCCGAGAACGTGTAGGTGACCTGCTCGGTCACCTCGATGGCGGCGTCGGGGCGCACCTCGGCGTCGACCTCGATGGCATCGATGCGGAAGGCCCGCTCCTCGACGCAGCCACCGGCGGCGACGAGGAGCACCAACGCCAGCGCCGCCAGCGCGACGGCGCTGCTGACGATCCGGCGACGGGGCACCGCCATCAGATCGGGTTCGTGTAGCGCTCTTGGAGCCGCTGCATCCCGTGGATCCAGCGGTCGGGATCCTCGGCCTTGCGGCGCACGTACTGGGCCACCTCGGGGTGCGGGAGGATGAGGAACCGCTCCTCGTGGAGGCCGGCGACCACCACGCTGGCCAGGTCCTCGGGCTCGATCATGCCGTCGACGCCGGCCACGCCACCGCCGGGCGTGCCGGCGGTCATGTTGGTGCGCACGGCCTGGGGGGCCAGCACCGAGACCTTGATGCCCTGGTGGCCGTGGGTGATGGCCAGCCACTCGGCGAGGGCCACCGCGGCGTGCTTGGTGACGGCGTAGGGCGCCGAGCCGATCTGGGACAGCAGCCCGGCGGCCGACGCGGTGTTGAGCAGGTAGCCCTGGCCCCGGGCGATCATCGCCGGGAGGGCCGCCCGGGCCGCCCAGACGTGGGCCATCACGTTGATGTCGATGATCCGCCGCCACTCGTCGTCGGGCACCTCGACCCCGCCGCCGATGGCGATGCCCGCGTTGGAGCACAGCAGGTCGATCGGACCGAGCTCCTCGGCGGCGGCGACCAGCGCCGCCACGTCGGCCGGGTCGGCCACGTCGCAGCGTCGGACCACCGCCCGGGCGCCCGCAGCCTCGACCGCGGCCGCCACGTCGGCGAGGCCGGCCTCGTCGAGGTCGGCCAGCACGAGGGTGCGGGCCCCCTCGTTGGCGAAGCGGCGGGCCAACGCCGCACCGATCCCGTTGGCCGCCCCGGTCACCACCACGTTCGCGTCGCGCAGCTGCATGGTGGGCGAGCGTACGCGCTCGGGCCGGTCGCGGTGGCGTGCCTCGCGTGGCTCAGGCCCGGCCGACCGCGGCCCGCATGGTGGCCTCGACGACGCCCCAGCGGTCGGGGCCCCAGGGCAGCGGCATGAGGACCGGGACGTCGACCCCGGCGTCGACGTAGGACCGCATGGTGGCGTGGACGTGGTCGGCGTCGCCCATGACGTCGATGGCGTCGACCATGCGGTCGGAGACCGCGGCGAGGGCGCCGTCGCGATCCTTGGCGGCGTGGCGCTCGCGCACCGCCTCGACCTCGTCGCCGAAACCGGCGCGGACGAAGTTGCGGGCGTAGGAGTCGACCACCGCGTAGGAGAACAGGTCGCGACGGGCCAGCTCGATGCCGTCGGCGCGCTCGGCGACGCCGGCGTGGACGTAGGCGTAGACCCGGCAGCGGCCACCGTCGGTGCGACGGGCCTCGCCCTGGCGCACCTGCTCGACCGACCACGCCACGTGCGAGGCGGGGAGGTAGTTGAGCAGCACGCCGTCGGCGACCTCGCCGGCGAGCTGGAGCATCTTGGGGTTGAGCGCGGCGAGCACGATCTCGGGGCGGCGCTCGCCGAGGCGGACGCCGAGGCGGAACCGGCTCACCCGGTAGTGGTCGCCGGCGAACGACACCGACTCGCCCGACAGGCACTCGCGCACCAGCGCCACCCACTCGCGGACCCGTCCGAGCGGGTCGTCGCCGTAGGGGGCGCCGTGCCAGCGCTCGGTGACGACCGGCGACGAGATGCCGACCCCGAGCAGGACCCGACGGTCGGGCTGGAGGGCCTGGAGGGTGGCGCCGGCCATGGCGGTGAGCGGCGGGGTGCGCAGCTGCAGGGCGAGGACGCCGGTGCCGAGGTCGAGCGACGGGGCGGCTGCCCCCACCGCCCCGAGCAGCGAGAACGCCTCGGGCCCGGTGGTCTCGGCGGTCCAGAAGCTGGTGTAGCCGAGCTCCTCGGCGAGGCGGGCGGCGCGCACGGCGGCGTCGACGCCGAGGGCCGAGAAGCTGGCGAAGGTCACTCCGGGGCTGTCCACGGCGGCGACCCTAGCCAGGTGGGCGGGGCCCGTCGTCGGGACCGCCGGGTCGTGGTTCGTGGGGCGTCGGCGGGCCCAGCTCGTCGCTGGTGAACCCGTCGAGGTCGCCGCCCCCGCGCAGCACGTGGGCCGCCCCGTCGGACCGCACCACGAGCGCCGGCCCGCCCATCGAACGGCCCTCGCGGGTGGACACCTCGACGCGCACCGGGGCCTTCGGCAGCTTGCGCACGAGGCGGGTGGCGGCCACGACCTCCCAGTCGAGCGGCCCGGCCTCGCCCGTGCCGGGGTCGGTGCGGGCCACCACGAGCGAGCCGCCCCTCAGGGGGAGCGACGCCCCGTCGACCACGAGCTCGGTGAGCACGAACCGGGCCGAGCGCATGGGCCGAGGCTACGCCCCGAGCCCAGGGGGACGTGGACCCCCGCGCCGCTCGACGCGATCGATCGATCCGGGGGCGAAACACCGATGTCACACATCGTCGCTATGGTGACGACACGGGGGCCGGATCCGGCTACCCGGCGATGCACGAGGGAGGACGCATGACCGAGACAGCGGCCATCGACACCATCGCCGAAGCGCTGGCGCTCATCGACCGCGGGCTCGGCGACATGCAGCACCGCGAGCTGGTCTCCACCGACGAGGTGTCCGATCTGCTGCTCGACGTGCGGCTCCTGCTCGCCACCGGCCAGTCCACCGGCGACGAGGCCGAGGTCCTCTCGGCCAACTGAGGCTCGGGCCCGACCTCAGTCGGTGCCCACCTCGGCGATCCCCAGCTCGGCGAACGCGTCGCGCAGCGCGGCGCGGAGGCGCTCGGGCTCCCGGACGGCCATCGGGTCGCAGTGCAGGCCCATGTCGACCCGTCCTGCGTAGCTCATCATGGTGATGTTGCAGGGCGTGGCGGCCAGTGGCCCGAGCGCCCAGGTGGCGAGGATGCGGGCGCCGGCCACGTGGAGCGGGAAGGGCGCGGCCCGCACGTTCGACACGGTGAGGTCGATGGTGGCGGCCTGGCGCCGGGCCACCCGGGTGAGCACCGGCACCGGGACGACGTCGACGATGCCGGCGAGGGGCTCGATCACCGTCGTGAACGACTCGCGCTTGGTGCGCTGGAGGCGGCTCGACACGGCGGCGAGGTGCGCGGCGGCGTCGCCCTCGTCGGTGGGGAGCACCACCCGCGTCGGGCTGAACGCGTTGCCGCCCCCACCCCCGCGGCGGCGGGTGCTCACCGGCATGGCGAGTCGGAGCTCGGCGAGCGCCTCGCCCTGGTCGCGGTGGTAGGCACCCGCGGCGCGGGTGGCGGCGGCCACGAACACGTCGTTGACGCTCGCGCCGGCCGCGTCGGCGACGGCCCGCAGATCGGCGAACGACACGCTGAGCACCTCGAGGTGCCGGGCGTCGGATCGTGACCGCCACGCCTGCGAGCGGCCGTGATCGATGACCACCAGCTGACGTCCGAGCGATCGGGCGACGTCGACCACCTCGGCTCCGGCCTCGGTGAAGCGCGACGGGTGGACCAGCCCGCCGGCCGCCCACCGCCCGACGTCGACCGCGTTGCGGGCCAGGTCGCCCAGGCGCTCCGTCGGGCCGACCGGTCCGGTGTCGTCGCGGTGGGTGGTGGGCGGGCGGGGCGAGACCAGCGGGGCGGCGGCGTCGCGCTCGACGTCGAGGAACTGGGCCGAGAACCGGATGCCGCCCTCGCCGTCGGTGATCGTGTGGTGCATCCGTTGCACCAGCGCCGCCCGCCCGTCGTCCATGCCGGTGATGACCTCGAAGGTCCAGCCCGGACGGCTGGCGTCGAGCGGTGTCGCCACCAGCTCGGTGGCGTGGTCGAGCACGGCGCGCAGGTCGCCGTGGCCGGGAGCGTCGACGGCGCGCAGGTGGTGGTCGAGGTCGAAGTCGGGGTCGTCCTCCCACTGCGGGGTCCCGACCGGCCCACCCGGGTCGACGACGCGGAGGCGGAGCCGGGGAACGGCGACCAGCGCGCCGCGCAGCCGCTCCCGGAGCCGATCGAGATCGGGCTCGGCATCGAGGAGGCTGACGCTGCCGAACGTCGAGCGCAGCCACGGATCGCGACCGAGCCGCCACATGAGCGTCTCGAGCGGTGAGAGCGAGCTCGATGTCGGCCGAACCGACGTGGCCATGCGGCCACCCTACGCGCCGGGACGGATCAGCGGCGCAGTGACGTGTGCTTGAACTCGTTGAGCTCGGGCCAGCCGTCGAGCAGGTCGACGATGCGCTCGATGGTGCGCGTGGCGAGGGCGGCGTCGCCGTCGGGTGCCTCCATGAGCCGGACGAAGGCGGCGTGCTCGCCGACCGCGAAGGTGGGCACGCCCCACGTCTCGTTGTCGGTGACCGCCGCCTCGTGCTCGGCGCGCACGGTGGCGAGCGGCCAACCGGCGTCGATCTCGGCGAACACGGCGACGGCGTCGACCCCCTGGTCGGCGAGGATCTTCTCGAGCACCTCGCGCTCGCGCAGGTGCGCGCCGTGGAGGTGGCGGGCGTCGAACAGGGCGCGGTGCACCGCCCGGAACTGGGCGGGGAACCGGTCGCGCACGACCACGCCCACCTGGAGCGCGAGGAGGCCGGTGTCGGAGTCGGGGTCGTCCCAGACATCGAGATCGCCCTCCTCGACGTGGGCCTGGCCGAGCGAGAACGGCACGAACCGCACGTCCCACTCGGCACCCGCCTCGAGCCCCTCGAGCACGTGGAGGTGGGCGATGCGGGCGAACGGGCAGCGGTAGTCCCAGGTGACGGAGAACGGCGGCATGGTCACCAGAACCCCGGTGGGGCCACGGGTGTTCCCGACGGTCCCGGCCGGGTCAGCGGCGAGGGGTGCGCAGCGGCACGGCCCGACGGACGGCCGCGCCGAGCGCCACGCCGATCACCGCCCCGCCGACCACGTCGGACGCGTGGTGGATGCGCACGTGGACCCGGCTGGTGGCCACCACCGTGGCCACCGCGAACCACACCGGGCCGAGCCGGCTGCGCTCGCTGAGCAGCGTGGCCGCGAGGAACGCCGCGCTCGCGTGGCCGCTCGGGAACGAGCTGGTGGCGGGCGTGCGCAGGTTGTGGGGTCGCTCGTGGTCGTGGACCGGCCGCTCGCGGCGGAACCAGGTCTTCACCACGCCGTTCACCAGCGCCGACTCGACCGCCAGGGCGGCGGCCGCCCGCACCGCTCGACGGGTGCCGTGCTCGGGGTCGACGGTGGCCTGCGCGGTGCCGAGCAGGTGCCAGACGAGGCTCCAGTCGCCGAGGGTGGACGCCGAGTAGAAGGCCCGGTCGGCCACCGGGATCCCCCGGAGGTGGTCGAACCAACGGTCGACCTCGGCGTCGAACCGCCCGAGGAGGTGCCCGAGCGACCCGGGCGCGTGGGCGGCCACCGAGGGGGCGACCGGCTCGGCCGCCTCGTGGGGCACGGGTGGCGCGTAGGACCCGTCGGGATCGTGCAGGGGCGGCAGACCCGGCGGGTGGGGTCCCTCGACGGGCGGCGGTGGCACGGCCGCGTCGTCGGGCACAGCCGCGTCGGTGGCCGGCGCGGCCGCGTCGTCGTCGGGCGCGGTCGCGTCGTCGCGGGGCACGGTCACAGGCCCAGCGCGGCGGCCACGCGATCGGCGATGCGGGCCGGGTCCTCGAGCGGGCCGAAGTGCCCGAGGTCGTCGTGCACCTCGAGCACACCGTGGGGGAGCGCGGCGGCGATGGGCTCGGCGATGCCCGCCGGGCTCATCGGCGACAGCGCGCCGCGCGCCACCGTGACCGGGCACCGCACCTCGCCCAGCCGGTCGAACGCGCCGTGGTTGCCGCCCATCCGGTACACCTGCGCCTCGTTCTCGCCGAGGCACTTCAGGCGGACGGTGCCATCGGGCTCGTCGGCGAAGCCGTGGTCGACGTAGGCGCGCAGCGCGTCGGGGTGCAGGCTCGCGAACGGCGGCTTCGACGCGTAGTTGGCGAACGCCTCGTCGCGGCTGGGGAACACCTGGCGCCGCCGCAGCGCGCCCGCCGCCAGCGGGTGCTCGTCGCCCTCGCCGGGTGGGCCGCCCCGCCCCGGCGGGAACACGATGGGCTCGAAGCAGTAGAGGGCGGCGAAGGTGCCGGGCCGGCGCTGCTCGGCGAGCAGGAGCGCGGCCCCGCCCTTGGAGTGGCCGGCGGCGAGGATCGGCCCGGGTGGATCGAGGTCGTCGACCACCGCGAGCACGTCGTCGGCGAAGCGGTCCCAGTGGAACGGGTGGCCGGGGTCGACGGTGGAGTCGCCGTGGCCCCGCAGGTCGGGGGCGACGCACCGCGCCCGGTCGGCGAGGTGGGCGGCGAGCGGCGCCCACACCCGGCCGTGGAACCCGGTGGCGTGGGCCAGCAGGACGAGCGGGCCGCTCCCCCCGAGCTCGTGGACGGCCAGGACCACCCCGTCGGTCGACGCAACGTGTCGCACCGCGCCATCCTGCCATCCGGGCCACCATGGCCCCACCACGACCCGAGGGGGCCCCATCCCACCCACCGACCTGCCGCCGGGCGCCGACGCCGTGCTCGCCGCCAACGCCGCGTTCTACGCCGCCATCGAGGCGGCCGACCTCGACGCCATGTCCGACCTGTGGGAGCACTCCGAGCGGGTGGTGTGCACCCACCCCGGCTGGGCGACGATCCGGGGGTGGGGCGGGGTGTCGGCCTCGTGGTTCTCGATCTTCCAGGGCCCCCAGCGCCTGCAGTTCGTGCTCACCAACTCGTCGGTGGCGGTGAGCGGTGGCACCGCGTGGGTCACCATCGACGAGAACCTGCTGGCCTCGGGGGTGGGCGCGGGCGCGGGCGGGACCGTCGCCGCGCTCAACCTCTTCGTGCGTCAGATGGACGGCTCGTGGCGGATGGTGGCCCACCACGGCAGCCCGGTCGCCGCGTCGCTGCGGTCCTGACCGTGCCCGGCCGGTCGGTCGGCCTCGCGGGCCGCACCCGGCCGCCGGTCACCCCGACGGCACAGCCGCCGCGGTAGGTTCGCCGACGCATCGCCAATTGACGGGCGCGGACGCGGTGTGCCGGTTCCCTGCGTCCGGATCGAGGTGGCGACGTGACGACAGCGCATCGGCGGGCACCCAGGCGCACCAGGATCGTCACGGGCATCGTGGTGTTGGTGGCATCGGCGACGCTGATGTCGTGCGGCTCCGACGACGGTGACGACACCGTCAGCGATGCGGCCGCCGACACCACGGCACAGAGCACCGCTCCATCGACCACCGTCGCGCCGACCACCAGCGCCCCCGCGACCACCGCCGTTCCGGAGGCGACGGCTCCCCCCGCCGCCGACGAGGGCGCACTCGACTGCCTCGTCGGTGGTTGGGTCATCGACGGGCCGACGTGGGTCGCCAACGTGTCCGCAGCAGTCGGCGAACCGGTCCGTCACGTCTCCGGACGCTACGTCTACGAGTTCGCTGACGACGGCACCTTCACGGTGTCGGTCGAGGCCTTCACCGTCGAGATCCCGGGAGAGGACGGGTTGGTTCGCGTCGAGTCGGTCGGCACGGAGGAGGGGCGGTGGCTCGTCTCGCCGCTCTCCACGGAGGAGATCGCGATCCTCGGCGGCGTCGATGCCGCCGATGTGCCGGACCTCCCGCACATCTACGTCTACGGCACGACCATCAGCGTGTCCGAGACCGGCGTCTTCGACGGCCAGCGAGTCGAGTTCGGCGCCGTCGATCAGGACCAGGGCATCGAGGGCACCGGACCGGTCGACTGCTCATCGAACACGCTCGTGATCCGGGCGATCAGCCCGGTCGGGGCCGACGTGCCGTTCGTGCGCCTCTGACGCTCGGCGGTCGTCGGAGCGCTGGCGGAGGTGGCCACCCTCTGACCCGAGCTCAGGTCGTGGCGACGCCCAGGCGCTCGGCGGCGTGCGACTTGAGGCGCTTGTAGTCGACCTTGCCGTTCGGGGCCCGACCGATGGTCTCGACGACGACCACCCGCTTGGGCGCCTTGAACGCGGCGAGGTGCTCCTTCACGTGGGCGATGAGCGCGGCCTCGTCGATCGCAGCGCCGGGCGCGGCCTCGACGACAGCGGTGACCGCCTCGCCGAACTTGTCGTCGGGGACGCCCACCGCCACCGCGTCGTGCACCGCGGGGTGGGTCTTGAGCGCCTCCTCGACCTCCTCGGGGAAGACCTTCTCGCCGCCGGTGTTGATGCACACCGACCCGCGGCCGAGCAGGGTGAGGCTGCCGTCGGCTTCGACCATGGCGTAGTCGCCCGGCATCGAGTAGCGCTCGCCGTCGATGGTGATGAACGTGGCGGCCGACTTGTCGGGGTCCTTGTAGTAGCCGACGGGCGTGATGCCCTTGACCGCCACCCGACCGATCTCGCCCGAGCCCGGGGCGACGTCGCGGCCGGCGTCGTCGACCACCCGGGCGTTCTGGCCGAGCGAGAACTTGGCGGTCTTGCTGGCGCCCTGCGCGGAGGAGACCGACTGGCCCATGCCGAGCGCCTCCGACGACGAGAACGCGTCGACGAGCAACATGCCCGGGTGGTGGCCGAGCAGGCCCTGCTTGGTGGCCTCGCTCCACATCACGCCCGATGAGGTGACGAGGAACAGGCTGGAGATGTCCCACGTCCCCGGGTTGGCGTCGAGGGCGGCGAGCATCGGCTTGGCGAAGGCGTCGCCCACGATGGCGATGGCGTTGACGCCCTCGCGCTCGATGGTGTCGAACAGCTCGGCCACGTCGAGGTTGCGGCTGGTGAGGGTGACGACGCTGCCGCCGATGGACAGCGCGGCGAGCGAGGTGAACCAGCCGGTGCCGTGCATCTGCGGGCAGGCGGGCAGGGCGCGCATGCCGGGCTCGGTGAACGTGGCGCGCACCGCGTCGAGGTCGGGTTCACCCTGGAACACCGGGTTCTGGGCGCCGGCGAGCACCGTCACGAGGTCGTGCTGGCGCCACATGACGCCCTTGGGCATCCCGGTGGTGCCACCCGTGTAGAGCATGAGCAGGTGGTCGCCGCTGCGGCCCCACGGCGGGGTCACCCGGTCGGTGGCGGTGGCGGCCGCGTCCTCGTAGGGCGTGGCCCAGTCGGGGCACGGCGACGAGCCGTCGTCGACCCACAGCCAGGTGCGCACCCGCGGCACCCGCTCGCGCACGTTGGCCACCCGGTCGGTGAAGGTGGCGTGGAACGCGACGGCCACCGCGTCGGCGTTGTCCCACAGGTAGATGAGCTCGTCCTCGACGTAGCGGTAGTTGGTGTTCACCGGGACCAGCCCCGCCTTGAACGCCGCGTACTGGGCCTCCATGTACTCGGGGCCGTTGTAGAGGTAGAGCGCCACCTTGTCCTGTTCGACGGCACCGGCGTCGAGCAGCGCCCGGGCGATGCCGTCGGCGCGGCGGTCGAGGTCGCGCCACGTGAGGCGGCGGTCGTCGTGCACCAGCGCGGGTGCGTCCGGGATCGTGTCGGCGATCGTCTCCCAGACGTCCGCGAAGTTCCAGGCCGGCATGTGTCCCCCCTGAACGGCAGCTCGGTCACGGGATCGTACCGGCCGGTGACCAGGGTGGCGCCAGACGGCCGTGGGCGCCGGCGCGGTCGGCGGAGGGCGCGGGGAGCCGCTTCCGGCGGCGGGGGTGCGGGAGAGCGGTAACGTCGGCCGCCGTGGACCGGGCGACCGCCCCGGCACGGCCTGCTCCCGGTCGTGGTGGGGCGGCACGAGGAGGACCGACATGGCCGAAGGTGACGATCTGCTGCGACGGCGCGAGAAGGTGGTGGCCGCGGTCGACCTGCGCGGCGTTCCCGCCGGCACGCGCGGCAAGGTGGCGCTGGTGAACGGTCTGGGCCCCTGGATCCGCTACCGCGTGCTGTTCGACAACGGCGCCGACGTCGGCAACATCCTGCGCGACGAGCTGGTCCGCCGCTCCGAGTGGCAGGGACCGCCCGCCGCCGGTGAGACTGACCGCTCCGTCACGATCTAGGGGGATCCGATGAAGCTGTCGATGTCGTTGAGCTACGCCGGGGGGTTCCACCAGGCGATCGACCAGGTGGTGGCGTTCGAGAAGGCCGGCGTCGACATGGTGTGGGTCGCCGAGGCCTACGGCAACGACGCCGCCACCCTCATGGGCTACCTGGCCGCCAAGACCGAGCGCATCGAGATCGCCTCGGGGATCCTTCCGATCTACACCCGCACGCCCACGCTGCTCGCGATGACCGCCGCCGGCCTCGACGAGCTGTCGGGCGGCCGGGCCGTGCTCGGCCTGGGCGCGTCGGGCCCGCAGGTCATCGAGGGCTTCCACGGCGTGCCCTACGACCGGCCCCTGCAGCGCACCCGCGAGATCATCGAGATCTGCCGCAAGGTGTGGCGCCGCGAGCGCCTCGAGTTCGAGGGCAAGGCCTACACCCTGCCGCTCCCCCCGGAGCAGGGCACCGGGCTCGGCAAGGCGCTCAAGATCATCACCCACCCCCAGCGCGCCGACATCCCGATCTACGTGGCGTCGCTCGGACCCAAGAACGTGCAGATGACCGCCGAGATGGCCGACGGCTGGCTGCCGATCTTCTTCAACCCGCACCGGGCCCACCAGGTCTGGGGCGACGACCTCGCCGCCGGCGCGGCCAAGCGCTCGGCCGACCTCGGCACCCTGCAGATCGTGGCGGGCGGTGCCATCGGCTTCGGCGACGAGGAGATGGCCAGGAAGGTCCGCGACGGTGGGCGTCCGATGACCGCCCTCTACGTCGGGGGCATGGGCGCCCGCGACAAGAACTTCTACAACGACCTGTTCTGCCGCTACGGCTACGAGGCCGAGGCCAAGGAGATCCAAGACCTCTACCTCACCGGCAAGAAGGACGAGGCCGCCGCGGTCATCCCCGACGAGTTCCTGCGCGAGACGTCGCTGTTCGGCGACGAGGGCTTCGTGCGCGAGCAGGTGCAGGCCTACAAGGCGGCGGGCGTCACCGCCCTGTCGGTGCAGCCCATCGGGCCCGATCCCATCGAGATCCTCGAGAAGGTCAAGGCCTGGGCCGACGAGTAGGCGGGCCCGTCAGGAGAGCTGGTAGGAGCGGACCCGGCCGAGGGTCTCCTCGGCCTCCCGCACGAAGCGCTCCACCAGCTCGCCGGCCGGCACCAGCTCGTCGATGGCCCCGGCGCCCTGGCCGGCGGGCCAGAACTCGCGGTCGGGGTCGACCTCGGTGGCCTCGTCGCCGCCGAGGTGGTTGGCGCCGTCGTTGGCCGACCGGAGGTACTGGGCCGGGAAGGGCTGGAGCTCGTCGGGGTGCTCCTCCCACCACTGGGTGTAGGAGTTGCGCACCACCCGACACGTCTTGCCGGTGTAGGCCCGGGTGACGATGGTGCCGTCGTCGGCCAGCCCCACGAGGGCCTCCTTGTAGCCGGGGGTGGTGCGGGCCTCGGGGGTGGCGATGAAGCGGGTGCCGACCCACACGCCGTCGGCGCCGAGCGACAGCGCGGCGGCCAGGCCCCGACCGTCGACGATGCCACCGGCCGCGACCACCGGCACCCGGTCGCCCACCGCGTCGACCACCTGCGGGACGAGAGCCAGCGTGGCGACGGTGCCGGTGTGGCCGCCCGCTTCGGTGCCCTGGGCCACGACGATGTCGCAGCCGGCCTCCACCGCCGCGATGGCGTGACGGACCTTGCCGCACATGTTCATCACGATCACGTTGTTGCGGTGGCACAGCTCGACGACGTCGCGCGGCACGCCCAGCCCGGCGACGAACACCTGGGCGCCACCGTCGATGATCTGGCGGACCTTCTCCTCGAGCCCGCCCGGCGAGGCGGTGAGCAGGTCGACCCCGAAGGGCTTGGCGGTGGCGGCGCGCACGGCGGCGATCTCGTCGACCATCTCGTCGGGACCCATGGTCGACGCCCCGAGGCACCCGAAGCCGCCGGCCTCGGACACCGCTGAGACCAGCCGGTGGTACGACACGCCGCCCATGCCGGCGAGCATCACGGGATGGTCGATCTGGAGGGCCTCGGTGAGGCGGGTCCGCAGCATGGAGCGGAGCGTAGTTGGTGCCTCCGCCGCACCTCCCGGGGGGAGATGAGAGGTGCGGCGGGGCACCAGCGGTGACGCGGCCAGCGGTCACCTGTGCCGTCTGGATCATCGGCGGGGGATGACCGGCTCCGATCCAGCGACGGGGTCACCGTACCGATGGCCCGTTTCCAGGATGTGTCGTCGCCGTGAACGACGGCGGTCGACCGGCTGACCAGTCGGCGGGCGGCGCTGGCGAGAGCTCAGCGGCCGGCGCCGGTCACCTCCGAGGGTGCCCACGCGCCATCGCCGTGGAGCACGCCGCGACCCCACCGCCGGGGGGTGAGGGCGATGGCGCGGGGCGAGTCCTCGAACAGCCACCGGCCCACGTGGGCGCGGGTCCACGGGGAGGCGTCGATGACCCGCAGGGCCGCGTCGGCGCGACCCGGCGAGGCCATCACCCGCGAGAGGCGCGCCGACATGCGGTGGTCGGCCACCAGCTCGTGGCGAGCGGCCGCCGCGTAGCGCTCGGCGAGCTCGCCCCCACGGTGGGGGCCCAGCGCGACGATCGTCTCGGCGGCGAGGCGTCCGGTGAGCAGCGCCTGACCGATGCCCTCGCCGGTGAACACGTCGGTGGCCGCTGCCGCGTCACCCACGAGGGCGACCGGGCCCACGCCGAGCGGGGCGCGGTCGATGCGGGCGGGGATGGGCCAGGCCCGGTGCGGCGCCTCGGGACGGGCGGCGGGGCCGAGCACCTCGCGGATGCGGGGACGGGCCAGCAGCTGCGGCCACCAGCGCTTCATCGCGCCGCCGTCGAGGCGGTCGCCCCGCTCGGCCATGAACCCGACGTTGGCACCACCGTCGGGGAGCGGGAACGACCACACGTAGCCGGGCAGGAGGTCGGCCTCGAACCACACGTGCAGCTCGGCGGCGGCCGGGCCGACGCCGGTGAGGTACTGCCGGAACGCGTGCCACTCACCCCGGTAGCCGGGCTCGGCGAGCCCGAGGGCGCGGCGCAGCGGCGACCACGCCCCGTCGGCGCCCACCGCCACGCGCGCCGCGATGGTGCCGAGGCGGTCGACCCGGAGCACCACCCCATCGTCGACGATGGAGGCGTCGAGGAGCTCGGCGCCCTCCTCGAGGTGCGCGCCGGCGCGGCGGGCGAGCTCGACGAGGGCGAGATCGAGGTCGATGCGGCGGGCGATCGCCGCGTAGGCGCCCGGCCCGTGAGGCAGCGGGAGCCGCACCTCCCGCCCGCCGGGTGCGTGGATCACCGCACCGTGGGCCGGGTGCCACGAGGGCACCGCCGCGGGATCGAGCCCGAGGGAGGCGAGCTCACGCAGGGCGAGCGTGGTGAGCCCGTCGCCGCAGGTCTTGTCGCGGGGGAACGTCGCCCGGTCGATCACGAGCACCGAGGCGCCGGATCGGGCGAGGGTGGTGGCGGCGGCGGCGCCGGCCGGACCCGCCCCGACGACGACGGCGTCGACGACGATGTCAGCCATGGTGTGGCCCCACGGCGTCGGCGCAACGGGCGGGGGGCACCGCGGGAGGCTAGGACGCCCGGGGGTCGGACACCCAGCCGGGGCGGCGGGCCGCGGGATGACGGCTGCGGGCGGCCCCGAGCGGGTCGAGAGCGGCGCCGAGGGTGGCCGGGCCCCGGGGCGCGGCGGGGTCGCCGGCGGCCCGGGCCAGATCGAGCCAGGGGGTGCCCGGTGCCAGCTCGAGCAGGCGCACGGGAGCGAGCGCGGGGTGCAGCCACCCTCCCTCGAGCGCCTCGAGGCGGCGGTCGCCGATGCCGAGGCGCGCCGCCCACGTCGGTGCCGAGGCGCCCGCCGCGGCGCGCCCCGCCAGCGCCGCCGCCCCGACCTCGCCGTGGGGCCGTCCACGCGCCGTGAGCTCGGCGGCCACGCGCGCCTCGAGGCGGCGCAGGTGCCGTCTCATGCCGCCGACCGTCCGGTGCCGGGCGGCTCCAGCAGCGCCAGGTCGGTGAGCGGCGCGAAGCGCTCGTCGGCGCCGACGACGTCGGCGAGGCGACGCCGGCCCCGGGTGGCGATCTGGCGCACCGAGTCGGGCTGCAGGCCGACCTCGCCGGCCACGGTGCGCGCCGGCGACGGATCGCCCTGCTGCTGCTGTTGGCGGTAGCGCAACCAGACGTCGGCATCGCGCTCGGACACCGCCACGGCGAGCGCGTCGAGCAGCAGCGCGCACCTCGCATCGTGGGCCGCGAGCCGGGCCAGGGTGATCAACGGCGCCTCGTCGAGCCCGGCCGGCAGCACGGCGACCGGCTCGTCGCCGAGGCGAGCCTCGTCGAGGGGGCGGTGGTGCTGGCCGATGACCTGCGCGAGCCGGGCGGTGAGGCGACTCTCGGCCCACCGCCACGGGGTGGCGCCACCCCGTG
>DATHSN010000224.1:0-17205 GCA_035464115.1 Acidimicrobiales bacterium
AGATCCCCGTGGTGTTCTCCGACCACGACATCCCGGCGCCGAGCGTGCCGGGCATCGACGTCGAGGACGACGGCCTCATCGAGGTGCGCCTCGTGCTGGTCCGCTGACCGACGGCCCACCGGCGGTGGTCGGGCCGAGAGCCGGGCCGTCGGTCACCGAAGGCCCCCGTGTCTGCCATGCTCGGAGCCATGAGCGGACCCCAGCCCGGCACCGTGGCCCGCGCCCGGGCCACCCTCGCCGACGTCGACTACCGCGTCGAGATGCAGGCCGCGCCCGGCCACGTCATCCACGCCGACGAGCCGCCCGCCATGGGCGGGGCGGGCACCGCCCCCGGTCCCTACGACCTGGTGCTCACCGGTCTGGCGGCGTGCACGGTCATCACGCTGCGCATGTACGAGCAGCGCAAGCACTGGGACCTCGGCGCCATCTCGGTCGAGCTCGACCTCGAGCGCGGCGACGACCTCACCGAGCGGGTGCACCGCCGGGTGTGGGTCGAGGGGGCCGACGCAGAGCAGCTGGCCCGTCTCGGCGAGATCGCCGACCGGACCCCGGTCACGCTCACGTTGGCCCGCGGCATGGCCATCACCACCGAGATCGCCGCCGCCCCGCCGGCTCAGAGGTAGCGCCGGATCGGGGCCACGAGCGTCTCGGCGACCCGGCTGACGAGCCCGCGTCGCCGCCAGTCCTCGAGCAGCAGCTCGTCGGCGTGGGCCATGTCGGCGTCGAGGTGCTCGTCGAGGAGCTCCGCGATCTCCGGGGCGTGCACGATCGCCATCAGCTCGTCGTCGCGTGACGACGAGCGGGCGTTCACGTTGGCCGACCCGACAGCCGCGACCTGACCGTCGACGGTGAGGATCTTGGCGTGGAGCATCGACGGCCGGTAGCGCCAGACCCGCACCCCTGCCTCCAGGGCCGGACCGAGCTCGTGGTCGCGGGCGGCCGCCGCGATCCGCTTGTCGATGTGCTCGCCGGGCACGAGGAGGCGCACCGTGACGCCCCGGGCCGCGGCCTCGTGGATCACCTCGGCCAGCTCGTCGGCCGGGTTGAAGTAGGCGGTGGTGAGGTTGAGGGTCCGCTCCGCCGAGCTCACCAGCGCGCGGAGCGCGAGACCGACGTCGGAGTCGTGGATCGACCCGTGGCCGGTGACCACCTGGACCGGGATGCCGTCGTCGTGGACGCGCGGGGCCACGCCGTCCTCGATCAGCTCGTGGAGCGTCGCGGGGTGGCTCTCCACCCAGTTGCGGAGGAATCCCGCGTGCAGCCCGAGCACCGCGGGCCCGTCGAAGCGGACGTGGGTGTCGCGCCAGCAGCCCGGCGACCGACCGTCGCCCTGCCACTCCTGGGCGATCCCGACGCCGCCGGTGTACCCGATCCGGCCGTCGCACACCAGCACCTTGCGGTGGGTCCGGTGCTCGATCTTCAACGGGTTGCGGGTGGGGGGACGGAACCAGCGCACGTCGGCGCCGGAATCGGTCATCCGCTGCACCAGCTGGGGTCGCATGTCCCGACCGCCGACGGCGTCGATGAGGACCCGCACCCGGACCCCCGCGCGGGCCCGCTCGGCCAGCGACTCGGCCATGGCGACGGCGACATCACCGGTCCAGTACACGAACGTGCACAGGTCGATGGTCTCCTCGGCCGCGTCGATGTCGGCGAGCATGGCGGGGAAGATCTCCTGGCCGTTGCGCAGCACCGACACCCGGTTGCCCTCGGTCGCGGCGATGCCGAGCAAGCGCTCGAGGGCCCGGCGGCTCCCCGCCGAGGTGGAGGGCGAGCGGTCGGCTGGGCTGGCGGGCGTCGTCGCTGTAGGTGGGCTCATCGACGTGCCCCTACCCGGCTGGGTGGGATCCATCCCCACCCTGCCGGTTCGGCGGGCGGGGCGCCCGGGTAGTCACCGACCGACCCGAGGAGGACCGTGCCCGCGACCAGCTCCGACCCCCGACCCGACCGGCCCTGCGCTGGTGCGATCCCGCCCGCCGGCGTGCTCGTGGTGGCCCACGAGGGCGCGGGGAGCGCGACCCGTCGGGCCGTGCGCCAGGCCCTCGGCCGCCTCGCCGAGGGCGCGCCGGCCCAGCTGCGCTGGACCCGCGACCGCGACGACCTCGAGCGCGCCCTCGACGAGCTCGGTGACCGCCTGCTCGTCGTGGCCGGTGGCGACGGGAGCCTGCACGTGGCGCTCGACGCCATGCGCCGACGCGAGCCACGGCCCCGGGTCGGCCTCGTGCCGGTCGGCACCGGCAACGACGTGGCCCGGGGGGCGGGCCTGCCGATCGAGCCCGTCGCGGCCGCCGCGCACCTGCTCGAGGGCCGGGTGCGCTCCCTGCCGGTGCTGCGCGCCGGGGCCGCGGGATGGACCGACGGGACCAGCACCGGCTGGGTCGTGAACTCGGTGCACCTCGGGCTCGGGGCGGTCGCCGCGGCTCGCGCCGGGTCGCTCAAGCCCCGCCTCGGTCGGTTCGCCTATCCCGCGGCGGCCGCCGTGGTGGGGCTCACCCACCGGGCCGCACCGGTGCGGGTGGTGGTCGACGGCGACGAGGTGCACGACGGGCCGGCGTTGGCCGTGATCGTCCTCATCGGCGGGTCCGTCGGCGGCGGGGTCGAGCCCGCCGGCGAGCTGCCCGAGGTGCCCGAGGCGGCGACGATCGCCATCATCGACGCCACCCCGGCCCCCGGGCGCCTCGGTCTGGCGGCCAGCGTCGCCCTCGGCCGCATCGCCCGCCACGACGGCGCCACGGTCCGGTCGGGCCGCACCATCGAGATCGAGCCCGACCGGGCGACCGCGCTCAACGTCGACGGTGAGGTGCTGACCGCGAGCGGGGCGCTGCGCGCCCGCTGGATCCCCGACGCGTGGGAGCTGGTCGGGGGCTGACCGGGTCCGACCGCCGGCCCGAGCGCGCCAGCGGCTCGGTCACCCGACGGCGCGGGCGTCGAGCTCGGCGGCGCGGCGGGTCGACGCCAGGGCCCGCTGATCGCCGTCGGTGAGGGCACCGCCGGCCCAGCTCCGGGGGTGCATCTGCCGGGCCCGCACCACGTTCACCTCGGCAGCGAAGACCGTCACCTGGGCGAGCAGGTGGAACCACGACAACAGGCCGATGACCACCGCGAACGTGCCGTAGGTGTCGCTCGCACCCGTGACGAACCGGTCGACGAGGAAGGTGCCGAGGTTCTGCAGCGCCACGTAGCCGACGGCGCCGACGACCGCGCCGGGCAGCACCTGGCGCCACGTGAGGCGCTCGGCGGTGAGCACCCGGAACGCGAGCGCCAGCACGCCGATGTTGACCGCCAGGTTGGCGGCCAGGAGTCCCAGCCGCCCCACCACCGGGAGGCCCTCCACCGCGGTGACCAGTCCGGCCACGGCCGTCGATCCGATGACGCCGACGCCGAGCACGGCCAGACCGCCGAGGGCCCGCAGGCGCGCCGTGGGCAGCTTGGGCCGCTGGTAGCGCGGCACGTCCCACACCGTGTTCATGGCGTGCTGGCCGGCGAGCATGGCGCCCATGCCGGCCCACAGCGCACCGCCGAGGCCGACCGCCAGGGCGACGCCGTTGCCGGTGAGCGCGCCCGCCGAATCGGCGATCTCGCTGCCGATCAGCGGGATCTGCCCGATCGCCGAGTCGACCAGGTCCTGGCGCAGCTGCTCGTCGCCCTCGAGCACGAACCCGAGGATGGTGACGAAGGCCAGCAGCAGCGGGAAGATGCTGAAGAACGCGTAGTAGGAGATCACCGCGGCGAGCCGGCCTGCGCCGTGCTCGCCGAACCGCTTCACCACGCCGAGCACGAAGCCCAGCCAGGGGGTCCGACGCTGGAGGCGGTCGAGGGGCGCCAGCGGACCCGACGGCGCCGCATCCGGGTCGGACGCCGCACCGGCGGACACCGAACCACCGCGGCCGGGCGCGCCCCCGCGCCACACGGCCACCGCGGCTGCGGCGAGGAGCCCCGCTCCCACCACCCGCTCGATCTTCGTCGACCGTGCCACCTGCGCCTCCTCCGCGGGGATCCGCATCGCCCCCGACCAGGGTGCCCCAGCCGGACGCGGTCAGCGGACTCGACCGGTCCGGCGCCGAGCCCGACGGTACGGTGAGACCACCAGCGACACCGATCGGGAAGGACCAGGGATGGCCGCACAGCCGATGATCATCGGGGCCGAGCGCCCCACCGGAGACGACGTCATCGAGGTGCGGTCGCCCTACGACGGGCGGGTCGTGGGCACGGTCGCCAAGGGCGGGCCCGATCACATCGACGCGGCGGTCGCCGCCGCTCGGGCCGCCCGAGCCGGTGGCGCGCTGCCCACCCACCAGCGCGCCGCCATCCTCGACGCCGCCGCCCGGCTCATCGCCGAGCGGCTCGATCACTTCGCCGAGCTCATCTCCACCGAGTCGGCCAAGCCGATCACCACCGCCCGCGGGGAGGCCGCTCGGGCCGTCGACACCACCGCGTTCTCCGCAGCGGTGGCCCGCACGCTGGGCGGCGAGCTGATCCCGCTCGACGCGTCGAGCGCCGGCGAGGGCAAGCTCGGGTTCGTCAAGCGTGTCCCCATCGGTGTGGTGGCGGGGATCTCGCCGTTCAACTTCCCGCTCAACCTGGTGTGCCACAAGGTGATGCCGGCCATCGCGGCGGGGTGCCCGGTGGTGCTCAAGCCGGCGTCGTCGACCCCGCGCACCGCGCTGGCGCTCGCCGAGATGCTGATCGACGAGTGCGGGCTCCCGCCGGGCTGGCTCAACGTGGTCCCGTGCCCCGGGTCGGTGGCCGACCGGCTCGTCGACCATGACGACGTCGCCATGATCACCTTCACGGGCAGCCCCGAGGTCGGGTGGAGCATCCGGGGCCGGGCCGCCCGCAAGAAGGTGAGCCTCGAGCTGGGCAACAACTCGCCGATCATCATCGAGGCCGACGCCGACTGGGCCGCCGCCGCCGCCAAGATCAAGGTGGCCGGCTACTCGTTCGCCGGCCAGTCGTGCATCTCCACCCAGCGGGTCTACGTGCACGAGTCGATCGTCGACGACTTCACCGCCGAGCTGGTGCGCCGGGTCGAGACGATCGTCGTCGGCGACCCCGCCGATCCCGCCACCGAGGTGTCGGCGCTCATCGACGCCGGCGAGACCGACCGGGTGGCGTCGTGGATCGACGAGGCCGCCGCCGGCGGAGCTCGCGTGGCCACCGGGGGCGACCGCGGTCCCGACGGGGTGCTGCGGCCCACCGTGCTCACCGACGTCACCCCCGACATGAAGGTGTGCGCCCAGGAGGTGTTCGGGCCGGTCGTGGCCGTCGCCCGCTACACCGACCTCGACGACGCGCTCGCCCTCGCCAACGACTCCCACTACGGCCTGCAGGCATCGGTGTTCACCTCGAGCCTCGCCACCGCCCTCAAGGCGGCCGACGTGCTCGACTACGGCGGCGTGCTGGTGAACGAGGTGCCCACCTGGCGAGCCGACCACATGCCCTACGGCGGCGTGCGCGACTCGGGCAACACCCGCGAGGGCCCGCCCTACGCCGTGCGCGAGATGACCGAGGAGCGCCTGGTGGTGTTCCAGCCGTGACGCGGGAATGCGCCCGGCCCCACCGCGGTTCCCGAGCGTGTCCCCATCGCCGGCGATCGAACGACGAGTGACCGACGATCCCTTCGCCCGCTACGTGCTGCCCGAGCTCGACGTGCTCGGCCGGGTCGCCATGTCGCTGACCCGCAACCACGCCGACGCCGAGGACCTGGTCCAAGAGACGCTGCTGCGCGCCCACCGCGCCATCGACCGCTTCGACGGGCGTCACCCGCGAGCCTGGCTGCTCACGATCTTGCGCAACACCCACATCAACTCGGTGCGCAAGCGGCGCCCCGAGCTGCTCCGCGACCCCGACGACGCCGAGCGACTGGTCGCCTCGGGCGCGGCCGACGGGGGTGTCTCCACCGAGGAGCGCGTGGTCGCCGACGCCTTCGACAGCGAGGTGGCGCTGGCGTTCCGGGCGCTCCCCGACAAGTTCCGCCACGTGGTCGAGCTCGTCGACCTGGGCGGGTTGTCCTACCAGGAGGCCGCCGACACCCTCGGCGTGCCGATCGGCACCGTCATGAGCCGCCTGCACCGCGGCCGCAAGCGCATCCGCGACCACCTCGCCTCCGATGGCATCGCCCCGAGGAGCGCCTCGTGAGCCTGTTCCGACGACGCATCCGCACCGACCGACCGCTGTCGTGCGACGAGGTGGGCCGGGTCCTGCAGCAGTACCTCGACGAGGAGGCGCCCGCCGACGTCGCGGCGCGGGTCGAGGAGCACCTCGAGGACTGCCGGCGCTGCGGCCTCGAGCTCGACGTCTACCAGCGCATCACCACCACGTTGGCCGACCGCACGCCCACGCTCCCGCCCGACGCCCTCGACCGGCTCCGCCGCTTCGGTGAGCAGCTCGCCAACGGCGACGACTCGTCGGGGCCCGTCACCAGCTGAACCCGGACGCCCCGAGGCGCCACCGGCTCACGCGCTCTTGCGAGCGGCCTTCTTCGCGGGGGCCTTCTTGGCGGTGGCCTTCTTGGCCGGGGCCTTCGAGGCCGACGCCTTCTTGGCCGGGGCCTTCGAGGAGGTGGCCTTCGAGGCGGGCGCCTTCTCGGCCGACGTCGCCTTCCGCGACCGCCGTGCCGGACGGGCCTCGCCCTCGTCGGTCGCTGCGCTGCTCGACGGGTGGCGGCCCCGCGCCTGTTGGCGCTGTTCGACGCTGGCCTCCAGCGCGGCCATCAGGTCGATGACCGGGGCGCCGGCCTCGACCTCGGGAGTGACCACGGCCTCCTCGCCGGCGGCCTTGCTCTCGATGAGGGCGAGGACCCGCTCGCGATGGGTGTCGCGGTGCTTCTCGGGCTCGAACTCGGTCTCGAGCGACGAGATGAGCTGCTCGGCCAGGACGAGCTCGCGCTCGGTGATGTCGACGGCGTCGAGCTGCTCGAGCTCGGGGATCTGCGACGGGGGGTTGATCTCGTCGGCCCAGCTCATGGTGGACAGCACGAGGTACCCGTCGACCGAGCGGACCGCGGCGAGGTACTGCTTCTGGCGCATCACGAACCGGGCGATGGCCACCTTGCCGGCGTCGTCGAGGGCCCGGGCCAACAGGGCGTACGGCTTCGCCGCGCCGGCCGGGGCCAACCAGTAGGCCCGGTCGTAGTACACGGGGTCGATGTCGGCGAGGTCGACGAACTCCTCGATGTCGATGGTGTCCGAGGCCCGTGGGTCGAGGGCCTCGAGCTCGTCGTCGGTGACCACCACGTACTGCCCCGAGGACACCTCGTAGCCCTTCACGATGTCGGAGCGCGGCACCTCGCTGCCGTCGGCCGACGACACGAGCTTCTGGCGGACACGCGAGCCGGTGCGCTCGTCGAGCTGGTTGAAGCGCACGGTCTTGGGGCTGACCGCGTTGTAGAGCTTCACCGGGATGCTGACCAGCCCGAAGCTGATCGCTCCACTCCAGATCGCGCGAGGCATGGTCCCTCCGATGGGCGTCCGGCCGCCCGGAGACGCTACTCCGGACGGCCGGACCGGTCGATCAGCTCGTGGTGGTCGAGGACCGATGGATCAGTCCTTGTCACCGCCGCGCAGCTTGTCGACGGCGTCGCGGGCCTTGTCGACGCCCTCGCTCACCTTCTCCTTGGCGGTGGCGGCGGCGCGATCCATCTTGCCCTCGCGCTTCATCTCCTCGTTGCCGGTGAGATCGCCACCGGCCTCCTTCATGCGGCCCTTGGCCTCGTCGATGCGCTCGTCACGAGCCATGTCGGACCTCCTCGGTCGTCGTCGTGGTCGACCAGCACCTACCCGGTGCCCCGCGCCGGAAACGAGCGCTACTCGGGCTCGACGGGCTCGGGCAGCAGGCTCTGGAGGGAGTCCCAGCGGTCGATGCCGCACGCGTCGGTGCGGTCGAGCTCGGCGTCGATCGGCTCGCCGGCGACGGTGCCGGTGATGGTGGCGACGCTCGGCCCGCCGTACACCTCGGCGCACACCTGATCCGCGGGCGGGGAGGCGAGCGCGGCGAGCACCGCCTCGTCGCTCAGCGCGGCGCACGCCTCGCCGGCGGCGTCCTCGAACCAGCCGGTGCCGTCGGCGGCCTCGCCGTCGCCACCGTCGCCCTGGGAGCAGCTCAGGGTGGCCGTGCCCTCGGCGTCGGGGGCGTCGGACGTGCCCGCGGTGATCGTCAGATCGGCGTCCAGCGTGACCAGCCCGCCCCCCGGAGCGCTGATCGTCGTCGCGGGGTCGGTGTCGCCGGGCCCCGTCGCGGTGTCGTCGTCGTCGCCGCAGCCGGCTGCGGCGAGCGCGAGCACCGCGATCACGGCGATCACCAGCCCGGTGCGGGAGCGGGGTCGTGAGCGGGACGGGGTGCGCATGCCTGGTTGATACCCGTTCAGGTGAGGATCTACCCCTGGACGCCGACCCCCTCGCGGGTCACCCAGGAGGCCAGCTCGGTGCGGTTGGCCAGCCCGAGCTTGGCGAGCATGTTCGACACGTGGACCGACGCGGTCTTGGTGGAGATGACGAGCCGATCGGCGATCTGGCCGTTGGTGAGCCCCTCGGCCACGAGCAGCGCCACCTCCCGCTCGCGGTTGGTGAGATCGGGGCCCACGGCGCGCCGCGCGTCGGTGTCGGGCGACAGCCGACGGGCCAGCGCCACGGCGTCGTCGCGGCGCGGCCCCGGCCAACGGTCGAGCAGGGTGACGGCCGCGTCGACGTGGGCACGCGCCGCCGTGCGGTCGGCGAGCGCCGCCAGGCGGGCCAGGGCCAAGTGCGCCTCGGCCTGCAGGTGGGGCGGGAGGACCGGTCGGTCGGGATCGGAGCGGCGCAGCGCCTCGGCGAGCAGCGTGCGCGCCTCGTCGACCTGCCCGGACGCCTCGGCCAGCCACCCTCGGGTCGCGAGGGTGAGCGGCATCCACAGCTCGCCCTCCTGGGCGACGGCCCGCACGGCGCGGTCGAGCACGTCGACCGGCACGCCGACGTGGACGAGGTCGCGCCAGGCGTAGGCCAGCACCCCGCGCACCTCGTGGACGCCGAAGGGTCGGACGTCGAGGTCGGCGAGCCGGGCCGTGGCCGTGCTGCGGTCGCCCTGGCGCGCCGCCACCCACGCCAGCAGCACCGAGTGGGTGGCGCACCCAGCGGTCGGCTCCCGGTCGAGGGATGCGGCCAGCTCGCCGGCTGCCGCGACGTCGCCGACCTCCATGTGCACCACGACGCGGAGCAGGTCGTCGTTGGGGATGGTGAGGTGCCCCCTCAGCTGACTGAGGTGGGCGTGGGCCTCGAGCAGGTCGCCCTCGTCGATGGCCAGCTCGGCCAGCTTCGTGCGGTAGACGGTGGTGACGAAGGTGTCGAAGCCCGCCTGCTCGGCGTGACGGCGCAGCCGCTCCACCACGGCCCGGCGATCGTCGATGTCGAGCGTGCCCGGGAGACCGACGAGGTTGGTGAGCGCCCGCACCGCCACGACGTGGTCGCCGACCTGCTCGGCCAGCTCGACCGCGTCGAGCAGCGCCCGTGACCCGGCGTCGACGTCCTCGCCGACGAGCAGCGCCGATCCGTGCTCGACCAGCACCGCGGCCCGGGCCGCCGGTGAGCCGAGCGCGTCGGCGTCGGCGAGGGCGCGCGCCGTCCACGCCAGCGCATCGTCGACCCGGCTGGCGAGCATGTGGTGCTGGGCCACCGCGGCGAGCGCCCGGACCCGCTCCTCGCCGGCGGCCAGCGCGTCGATCTGGTCGACCAGGGCGGCGACCGCCCGGGCCTCGTCGTTGGTGTCGCCCCGCTCCCAGCTGAGCCGCACGAGCAGACGCAGCGCGGCGCTGCGGGTGTCGGGGTCGGTGGCGCGCCGCTCGAGGCGGCGGGCGTGGTCGACCGCCTCGTCGTGGAGCCCCACCAACCACGCCGAGCGGGCGGCGAGCTCGAGCAGCTCGAGGTGGTCGGGTTGCTCGGCGAGACCGAGCTCGGCCAGCTGGAGGGCCTGGTGGCTGGCGCCGCGGTGCAGGTACTGGCGGGCGCCGGTGAGGGCCGCGGCCACCGCGTCGTCGTAGCGGGCGGCGCCCTCGGCGTGGTGGGCCCGGGCCGCCCAGTCGTCGGAGTCGGTCGCCACGAGGGCGTCGTGGGCCCGCTCGTGGAGCCGACGCCGCTCCCGGCCGAGCAGGCCGGCCGCGACCGTCTCGCGCAACAGGTCGTGGCGCCACACGAACCGGTCGGTCTCGCGCTCGACGAGCACGGCGCGGTCGACCAGCTCGCGCAGGGCCCCGATGAGCGCGCGCTCGTCGAGGGCGGTGACCGCGCCCAGCAGGTCGAACTCGAGGCCGGTGGGCATGACCGATGCGGCCTCGGCGACGCAGCGGGCCTCCTCGGAGAGGCCGTCGAGCACGGGGCGCAGCGTCTCGGCCAGGTTCCACGGCAGCGCGGCGGTGGCCAGGTCCTCGCAGTCGCAGTCGGGACGGGCGGCGAGGAGGGCCTCGAGGAAGAAGGGGTTGCCGCCGGTGCGATGGGTGAGCACCGACACCGTGCGGTGGTCGATCGCGCCGCCGGTGACGGCCTCGACGAACTGGGCGACGGCGTCACGGTCGAAGGGGGCCAGGCGGAGGTGCACCACGGGCTGGCGCCGCTCGATCCGCGCCAGCACGTCGGCCGCCGGGTGGCGCGACCCGAGCTCCTCGGGCCGGTAGGTGCCGATGAGCGACACCGGGCCCTCGAGCAGGGCCAGGCGGTCGAACACCTCGAGGCTCTCGCCGTCGGCCCAGTGGAGGTCCTCGAGCACGACGAGCAGGCGCCGGTCGCCGACGAGGGCAGCCACCACGTCGCCGGCGGCGCGCACGAGCTCCTCGGCGGCGGGGCGCTCACCGTCGCCCGGGCTGAGCCCGGGGGCCACGGGCGCCAGGAGGTGGCGGACGGCGTCGGCGCGGCCCTCGAGCTCGACGGGGAGGCCGTCCCACCGGCGCACCAGCGGTTCCACCGCGCTGAGCAGCACCGAGAACGGTCGGCCGAGGCTGCCCGGCGCGGCGACACCGACGATCGACGGCACGCCCGCCTCGGCGAGGAGCTCCTGCACCAGGCGGGTCTTGCCGACGCCGGCCTCACCGCCGACCAGAGCCACCCGCGCCGGGTGGGTCGCGTCGATGACACCGGCGAGCTGGCTGAGCTCGGCGGTGCGGGCCACCAGACGGGGAGCGAGGCCGGCGCGGCCGATGACCATGCGCCGGAGCGTACCGATCAGCGGACGTCCGCTCCGGCCGCGGCGCCCACCAGCTCCCGGCGGGCGGCGGGGGCCGATGCGGTGCCGGGGCCACCCGGCGCGGCGGGGACCGGTCCGCCGATCGACGTCGGGCGGGTCGCCGTGGGGCGGCCCCGGCCGGCGAGTCGACGGGCCAGGCGCTCGCCCAGCGCGGGGCGGGTGCGCAGCCTGCGGGCCTCGGCGTCGGCGAGCAGGGTCCGGGAGCGGTCGAGGTGCAGGTCGTAGGTGTGGACGAACGGGATCACGGCGGTCTCCTGGATCGGGTGGCTGAGACCCAGGATGCGCCCCTGAGGTAGCGCCCCGCATCGGGCGGGTGCCGTAGGCGCTACCTCATTTCTCGCGATCTCTCGATCTGTGCGCCGCGGCGGTCCTCGACTGGCGGCGGACCGAACGGGGTAGCGCCCGAGACGACGACCGAGGAGGAGCCGTGGCCCGACCGTCGACCGATGCCGTGCTCGAGGTGCTGCGGGACCGCTACGGGCGCACCTTCGCCCGCGAGGCGGGCATCACGCTGCAGGACACCCCGTCGCCGCTGTTCCGCCTCCTGTGCCTGTCGATCCTCGTGAGCGCCCGGATCAGCTCCGACATCGCCCTCGCCGCCACGAGGGCCCTCGCCGCGGCGGGCTGGACCACGGTCGAGAAGATGGCGTCATCGTCGTGGGAGGAGCGGACCACGGTGCTGAACGAGGCGGGCTACGCCCGCTACGACGAGTCGACGGCCCGGATGCTGGGCGACACCGCCGAGCTGGTGCTCGCCCGCTGGCACGGTGACCTGCGCGAGATGCGCGAGGAGGCCGAGCGCGATCCCGACCGGATCCACGCCCTGGTGCAGGAGGCCAAGGGGATCGGGGCGGTGGGCGCCGACGTGTTCTGCCGTGAGGCCCAGCACGTGTGGAGCGAGCTGCGACCGTTCGCCGACGACCGGGTGCTCGGTCCGGCCGAGCGGCTCGGCCTCGGGGGGTCGCCCGAGGGGCTGGCCGAGCACGCCGGCACCGACGACCTGTCGGAGGTGGCGGCCGCCATCGTCCGCGCCGAGCTCGACCACGCCATCGACGACGTGCTGGCAGCCGCGGCGGGGTGACCGGTCGGGACCCGGCCGACGCCGCGCCGAGCCGGGACCATCGGCGGTGCCCGGTCTAGGGTCGGCGGCCATGTCCCCCCGAACCCGGCGCCGCTGGCTCGCCGCGCTCGCCGTGACCGTCCTCGTCGCCACCGCCTGCTCCGATTCCGACGGCGACGCCGCCGCGCCCGCGCCGGCCGACGACGGCGCGTCGAGCGCCACGACCGCGACCGGCACCGCGGTCGATGCCGACATCGAGGTCCTCGCCGCCGAGGCCGCACCGCTCACCGCCGATCTGCGGGTCCGCGCCGACGTCCCGGTCGTCGCGGTGGTCACCGTCGACGGGCCCACCGGCTCGCTCGCGCTCCCCGAGCCCGAGCCCGCCACCGAGCACCGCATCCCGGTGATGGGCCTGCGGGCCGACGCCGAGCACACCATCACCGTCGAGCTGCGCGACGTCGACGGCACGCCGGTGGCCGGCCCCACCGAGCACGCCTTCGTCACCGACCCGCTCCCCGACGAGATGCCGCCGATCGCCACCATGGTGTCGGAGCCGGACCGCATGGCGGCGGGCTACACGCTGTTCAACCTGCTCGACATCGGCGAGATCCTCGGCATCGACGACGGCGTCGAGCCCACCGAGGCGCCGTGGTTCGGCTGGCTCGTCATCGTCGACGACGCCGGCGAGGTGGTCTGGTACCACCGGGCGCCGCACCCCATCGGCGACGTGCGGGTCCTCGACGACGGCACGATCCTGCACGAGTACAACGACACCGGCGCCCGCCACATCAACGTGTTCGGTGAGGTGCTCGACGAGTGGGCCGGCGAGCTGATCCGCACCGACTTCCGCCTCGACGGCTTCGGCCGGCAGGTGGCGGGCGACGACGCGGTGCCGGTGGCCACCGACTCGATGCACCACCACGTCGACCTGCTGCCGAACGGCAACCTGCTCACCCTCAGCTCCGAGCTGCGGGCCGTCGACGGGTTCGACGCGCCGCTGTGCGGCGAGGACCCGGCCGACTTCGACGGGACGTACCACCTCATCGGCGACGTCATCGTCGAGTTCGAGCCCGACGGCGATCTCGTCCGCGAGTGGTCGCTGTTCGACCACTTCCCCCTGCCCGAGGACGGGGCGCTCCGCAACGTGTGCGGCATCCCCAACCCGGGGGTGTTCCCGAACTGGATGTACCAGCCCCGCGAGCCCCGGGCCCGCGACTGGACCCACGCCAACGCGGTCGAGCTCGACGCCGAGCGCAACGCGCTGATCGTGTCGATCCGCCACCTCGACGCCATCGTGGCCCTGCGCTACGAGGACGACGCCGACGGCCCGGCCGGCGAGATGCTGTGGGAGATCGGCCCGAACGGCACGTTCGCGCTGGTCGACGGCGACTGGTCGTACCACCAGCACGCCCCCGAGGTCGGCGACGACGGGTCGATCCTCGTCTACGACAACGGCAACGGCCGCCCGAACGGCGAGCTGTACTCACGGGCGGTGCTCTACGACGTCGACGACGACGCCGGCACCGTCACCCAGCTCTGGGAGCACGTGAGCCTCCAGGACGGCGAGCCGGCGTTCGCCGCCTTCGTCGGCGACGCCGATCGGCTCCCCAACGGCAACGTGCTCGTCACCGACGGGGGCTTGTTCGGCGCCGTCGACGACGTGTCGGCCCAGATCGTCGAGGTGGTCCCCGCCGACGATCCGGCCGACAACGAGATCGTGTTCGAGCTGCGGGTCACCGGCGGCCAGCACTGGGCGATCTACCGCGCCGACCGGCTCGCGGATCTGCCGGGCTGACGGCCCCACTCTCCCGGACCCGCCTTCTCAGTAGTGCACGTCGGTGGACAGCTCCGACTCGAGCTCGCGCTCGGAGACCTTCCGGCGCAGGACGGGGTTGTTGCGCACCTGGTGACGGGTGAGAGCCAGCCCGCCGGCCATCACCGTGCCGTACACGGTGATCGCGAACACGATGGCGCCGATGGCGAACAGCAACGTGGGGCTCACGACCGGACCTCCTCGGGCTGGGCGTGGACCGGGTGGTCGACGGGCGTGACGACGAGCGTGCCGAGCGAGTGGATCGACGGCACCCACAGGCCCACGAAGATGGCGAGGGTGGTGTCGTCGGCGCCGAAGTAGAGCCAGACCGACAACAGGAACGAGGCGAAGCCGGCCACGAGGAACGGCAGCTTCGCCCGCACGGCGAACGGGAGCGAGGACACGGGGCAACTCCTGGGGTGGGAAACGGTGTCCGCCATGTCCTCCCCCATTTAGCGCTAAATGAAACCAGGTGGGTCCCCCTACTGTCGGGCGGCGCCGTCAGTCCTCGTCGGGCACCGCCACGCCCATCTGCGCAGCGCGGACCTGCGCTGCAGCGAGCTGACGGGCCCGCTGCGCGTTGGGTGGCAGGCGGCACATGGCGGCGGTGCACTCGAGCACCTCGGCCCAACGCCACACGGGTGACTCGTCGTCGCGCCGCTGCCAGCGCAGGGCCGCCAGGCGGCGCACGGCGTCGCCGAGCTTCGCGGTGGCGCCCATCTCCCAGTCCCAGTCGAGCAGGGCGAGCCCGCTGCGGATCTCGAGCGCTGCGCCGAGGGCGCCGTCGTCGTCGAGGCCACCCGCCTCGTCGCACTCGGCGACGAAGGCGTCGAGGACCGCGAGCACGAGGGCCCGCTCGGCGCGCGCCTGGTCGACCCGTGGCACGTGCGCCGGAGCGACGCTGCGGGACTCCGTCCACCTCACCACCTCGATGCGGTCGGCACCGGGACCGGCGAGGTGAGCCTCGGCGGCGCGAAGCGCGCGCTGTTCGTCGGACGGACCTAGGGTCGATCGTCGTGAGCGAGCAACTCGACCGTGCACCCGGTCTCGACGAGTACCCACAGCCGGCCGGCGCGGAGCACTACGACGACGGCAACCGGCTCAAGAAGAAGATCTACGAGAACGAGCTCGAGCGCCTCCAGGAGGAGCTGGTCAAGCTCCAGTACTGGGTGGCGCACCAGGGCCTCCGGGTGCTGGTGATCTTCGAGGGACGCGGTTCGGCCGGCAAGGGCGGCGTCATCAAGCGCATCAGCGAGCGCACCAGCGCCCGCATCGTGCGCACCGTCGCTCTCCCCAGGCCCACCGAGCGCGAGCGCACCCAGTGGTACTTCCAGCGCTACGTCGAGCACCTCCCCGCCGGCGGCGAGGTCGTCCTGTTCGATCGCTCCTGGTACAACCGCTCCAACGTCGAGTGGGTGATGGGGTTCTGCACCCCCGAGGAGCACCAGGACTTCCTGCGGTCGTGCCCCGAGTTCGAGCGGATGCTCGTGCGGTCCGGGATCATCTTGCGCAAGTACTGGTTCTCCATCAGCTTCGAGGAGCAGAAGCGACGCTTCGAGGCCCGCAACGAGGAGCCGGTGAAGCGCTGGAAGCTGTCCGAGATGGACCTCGAGGAGCACCGTCAGTACATCCGCTACTCCATGGCGAAGGACACCACGTTCGCCCACACCGACACCAAGGAGGCGCCGTGGTACGTGGTGCCCTCCGACGACAAGCGGCGGGCCCGCCTCAACTGCATCTCGCACCTGCTGGCGTCGATCGACTACGAGGACGTGGTCCCCGACCCGGTCGACATCCCCGACCGCGAGCACGTCGCCTACGTGCGCCCGCCGATGGAGGAGCAGACGTTCGTGCCCTTCACCTGGTGACCGACCCCCGTCCCCGGGTCGATCGCTAACGTCTGGCCGTGCCGAACTCCGAGGCCGGTCTCACCGTCGCCGTCACCGGCCCCACCGGCACGTTCGGGTTCGCGCTCGTCCCCCACCTCGTCGCCGACCCCCGCATCGGCGATCTCGTCGGCATCGCCCGACGCCCGTTCGACCCCGCGGCCCACGGCTGGACCACCATGTCGTACCGCCAGGGCGACGTGCGCGATCCCGACGCCCTCGCCGCCGCGTTCGCCGGTGCCGACGTGGTGGTGCACCTCGCGTTCCTCATCACCGGCGGGGCGTCGTCGGCCACCGCCCGAGCGGTCAACGTCGACGGCACCCTGCACGCGTTCCGGGCCGCGGCTGCCGCAGGCGCCCGGCGCTTCGTCTACGCGTCGTCGGTGGCGGCCTACGGCTTCCACCCCGACAACCCGGTGGGCCTGGTCGAGGACTGGCCCACCCGCCCCGCCGAGCGGCTCTTCTACGCCCAGGAGAAGGCCGAGCTCGAGGTGCTGCTCGCCACCGAGGCAGCGACCACCGACATGGACCTCTACGTGTTGCGCCCGCCGGTGGTCGTCGGGCCCCACGGCCTCGGCGCCAAGGACCTCATCCCGCCGGCGCTGCTCCCCGCGGTGCGGCTGGCCACCCAGGCCCTGGGGCGCTCCCCCGTCCCGGTCCCGGTGATGCTGCCGGCCCTCCCGCTGCAGCTGGTGCACGAGGACGACGTGGCCGATGCGTTCGTGCGCTGCATCACCGGCGCCGGACCGCCCGGCGCCTACAACATCGCCGGCGACGGCATCGTCACCACCCACGACGTGGCCCGCGCCCTCGGGCTGCTGCCGCTCCCGCTCCCCGTGGGCCTCACCCAGCGGGGCGCCCGGGCGCTCGCCGCCGTCCCGCTCCCCCGCGCCGTCCCCCCGGTGACCGGCTGGGTCGAGGCGTTGAGCCACCCGGTCATCGTCGACACCACCCGCGCCACCGACGAGCTGGGGTGGCGTCCCGCCTACTCCGCCGCCGAGGCGCTGCGGGCGGTGGCTCCCACCGCCCGAGGCTGACCCGGAGGTGGGCCGGGGTGGTGCCACCACCACCCCGCAGAGGCACCGACGCAGGCGAGCGCCGCGTTCGCGCCCGGACGCGACTCGACCCCGGGCCCGCAGCACGCGGGCCCGGGGTCGTGCGGCGTCGGCTACTCGATGCGCAGGCCCGAGATGGCCCGGGAGATCACCAGCTGCTGGATCTGCTCGGTGCCCTCGAAGATG
>DATHSN010000225.1:0-3804 GCA_035464115.1 Acidimicrobiales bacterium
CGATCTGGCGCTGTGCTTCGAGGGCGCCGTCCCGGCCGTCATCGCCACCGCGTCGGCGGACGGCACGCCCAACGTCACCTACCTGTCGCGCCTGCGCATCGTCGACGACGAGCGGGTGGCGCTGTCCAACCAGTTCCTGTCGAAGACCGCGACCAACCTGGCGGAGAACCCGCAGGCGAGCGTGCTGGTGCTCGACCCCACCAGCTACGACGAGTTCCGGATGGCGCTCGTGTACGAGCGCACCGACCGTCGCGGCCCGCTGTTCGACCGCCTGCGTGAGGACGTCGACGCCACCGCGGCGCTGAGCGGCATGCAGCACGTGTTCAAGCTCAGGGCCGCCGACATCTATCGAGTGGTCGACATCGAACGCGTTCCCACGATGGGCGACCGCAGCTACCGATCCCCACGCTCGACGCGCCCGGCGCCCGAGGTGGCGTCGGTGGCAGCTCTGACCGCCCGCCTGTCGCGGTGCGTGGCCCTCGACACGCTCGTGTCGGCGACGGTCCGGGGGCTCGCCGAGCTGCTCGGGTACGGCCACGCCACCATCTCGCTCCTCGACGAGGACGGCGAGCGCCTCTACACCATCGCCAGCCACGGCTACGCGTCCCAGGGGGTGGGCTCGGAGGTCCGCCTGGGGGAGAGCACCATCGGGCTGGCGGGGCTGCGGTGCGCGCCGGTGCGCATCGGGAGCCTGACCCAGATGGGCAAGTACGCAGCCTCGGTGCGGCGCTCGTTCGAGGACCGCGGCAGCCTGGTCACGGGACCGAGCGTGCCGCTCCCCGTGCTGGCCGACGCCGAGAGCCAGCTGGCGGTGCCGATGATGGCCCTCGGTCAGCTCGTCGGGGTCCTGGCGCTCGAGAGCGCCGAGCCGGTGGCGTTCTCCGACGCCGACGAGGCCGCCCTGTCGGTCGTCGCCGCGGTGGTCGCCCACGCCATCGAGGCGGCGCGAGCCGAGGAGCGCGTCGACGACCCCACGGTCCCCGAGCCGACGCCGGCCGTCGAGGTCCCGAACGCTGCGGGCGACGCCACCCAGATCCGCTTCTTCGGCGCCGACGGCAGCGTCTTCGTGGGATCCGAGTACCTGATCAAGGGCGTCGCCGGGCGCATCCTGTGGTCGCTGCTACGCCAGCACGAGCGCGACGGCCGCACCGAGTTCACCAACAAAGAGGTGCGGCTCGACCCGACCCTCGAGCTGCCGGAGTACCGCGACAACCTGGAGAGCCGGCTGATCCTGCTGAAGCGCCGCCTCGACGAGCGCGACGTGCCGGTGCGCATCGAGAAGACCGGGCGGGGTCGCTTCCGGCTGGTGGTGAGCGCCCCGTTGCGACTCGGCGAACCGACCGCCTGAGTGGGGCAGCCGACGCGCGCTACGCCAACGCCACCGCGGCGCGGTGGTCGTCGACCGGGAGGTCGCCGTCGATGACGGCGGTGACCTCGGTGCGCACCAGCTCGGCGTCGCCGCCGAGCACGGTGATGAAGGCGGTGTCGGTGGCGTCGCGTCCGGTGGCCACCCGCAGCAGCGAGGGGCGCGGCGCCAACCGGGTGGGGTCGAGGATCTGCCAGCGGCCGTCGACGTGGGCCTCGACGACGGCGTGGAAGTCCATCGGGGTGAGCCCGGGCGCGTAGGCGCTCACGAGCCGGGCGGGGACCTCGAGGGCGCGCAGCACGGTGATGGCGAGGTGGGCGAAGTCGCGACAGACGCCCCGGCCGGCGAAGAGCGAGTCGACCGCGCTGTCGAGCGGCCCGCTCGACCCGGGCACGTAGGTGAGGCGGCTGGCCACCCAGTCGCCGACCGCCTCCAGCAGCGCCGGCCCCACCGGCAGGTGGCCGAGCTCGTAGGCGGCGAACCCGCTGAGCTGGTCCGAGGGGCAGTAGCGACTCGGGCGCAGGTAGGTCAGCAGCTCGGTGTCGAGCGCGGTGGTGACGTGTGGGGCGGGGGCGGGGTCGACGGCCGGGGGTGGGGCCGGCGCACCGGTCGGGGCGGCGGTCCCCCCCGCCTGGTACCGGACGTCGCGCGTGCCGATGGGGCTGCGCAGGACGTGGACCCGGGTGCCGTGGTCGCCCACGAGGAGCTCGACGTCGACCGGCTGACCGTCGAGGGCGACGTCGAGGCGCTCCTCGACGAGGTCGCCGGCGCTCGTCGCCGGGGCGATCTGGAGCACGACGGTGGCCGGGTCGGTGACGTCGAACCCGAGCTCGCAGCCGACCCGCCAGGTGGGCGAGGGGGTCAACGCGCGGGTCCGGAGGTCACCGCCCCAGGCTACGGGGGTGGACCGGGAGCGCGACGGCCGGCTGGGAGACCGGCCTGCGGTACCGTCCGACCGCCAGCGACCCGAGGTGGACGACCATGACCAGCACCCCGCCCCCGATCGATGTGGATCTCACCGGCCGCGTCGCGCTGGTGACCGGCTCGTCGCGTGGCCTCGGCCGCGCCGTGGCCCTGCGGCTGGCCGCGTCGGGCGCCGACGTGGTCGTCACCTACCGCCGTGAGGAAGAGCAGGCCGACGAGGTGGGCGCGGCGATCCGCGACCTCGGGCGACGGGCGTGGGTCCGCCACCTCGACCTCGAGTCCGAGGAGTCGCTCGAGGCGCTGTTCGCGTTCGTCACCGACGAGATCGGCTCGCTCGACATCGTCGTGCTCAACGCCGCGGCGACGTCGTTCCGGTCGCTGTTGCGGGCCGAGCCCCGCCACCTGCGGCGCACCTTCGAGATCTCCTGCGTGGGGTTCCTGCGGGCCGTGCAGCTCGCGGTGCCGCTGCTCGAGGCCCGCGGCGGCACCATCGTCGCGGTGTCGGGTGCCGACACCCGCACCGTCATCCCCGACCACGGGGTGCTCGCCGGGGCCAAGGCGGCCATGGAGGCCATGGTCCGCTACCTCGCCGTCGAGCTCGGGCCCCGGGGGATCACCATCCTCGGGGTCAACCCCGGCACCATCCTCGGCGACTCGATCAAGGCCATGCTCGGCGACCTGTACCGCTACGCCGAGGAGGCCGAGGAGCGGTCGCACCCACGGCGCCGGGCCGCCACCCCCGACGACATCGCCGAGCCGCTCGTGCTGTTGTGCACCCCGGCGGCGCGGTGGGCCCACGGCTCGATCGTCGACCTCGACGCCGGGTCGGTGTTCGCCATGTGCGGCCGCTGGATGAAGGAGACCACCGCCTACCTCCTCGAGCGCGACAGCCACGCCGGCCCGGCGTCGGGCGACGACGGCACGTAGGCCTCGCCCCGCCGCCCCGAGATGTGAGCAATCCCTGCTCACGACCACAGAGCGCGCGATCCGTACCGTCCCCCGGGACGACGGGCAACCGGGGAGCGCCGAGTGGACGAGCGGGACGACGACACGCGATCGGGGATGGACCGCCGGCGCTTCATCAAGATCGCCGGGGCCACCGGCGTGCTGCTGTCGGTCGACCCGGTGCTGGCGCGCGCCGCGGGCGCGGCGCCGGGCGGTCGGATCCCGCTCCTCGGGCCGGTCGCCACCCAGGTGGCACCGGGCCCGACGCCCTCGCTGACCACCGTGGTGCACCGCCGCGCCGACATGGTGCGGTTGCGGTTCGAGTTCACCAACGTCGTCGTCGACCGGGCGACGCCCGTGCCGACGCTCCGCCTCGTGAACCCCGACGCCGACGGCGGGGTGATCGTCACCTTCCCGCCCCAGGCCCTCGTCGAGCAGGCGGTGCCCTTCCCGGCGAGCCTCCCCACCCCGGGCAGCCTCGGCGCCCGCCTGGCCAGCCCGAGCCGGCTGTCGTTCACCATCCCGCGTGCCGCCGTCGCCAGCGGCATCCCCTACACCGCCGAGGGCCT
>DATHSN010000226.1:0-21874 GCA_035464115.1 Acidimicrobiales bacterium
GCGCGCCACGAGCGCCTCGAGGCGCTGCTCGGCGTCGCCGCCGACGCCGACGCCGACGACGTCGACGCCGACGCCGACGCTGACGCCTGACGAGACGGGTGTCGATCGCCCACCACGGGGGTAGATCAGCGCCGCGGGTGCACACGCGAGGAAGCAGGGCCGATGAGGATCGGGATCGTCTCACCGCCGTGGGTGCCGGTGCCGCCCACCGGCTATGGCGGGACCGAGGCCGTCATCGACCGCCTCGCCCGGGGTCTCGTGGCGGCCGGCCACGACGTGTTGCTGTGGTGCACCGGCGACTCGACCTGCCCGGTGCCGCGCGGCCACGTCGTCGCCGAGGCCGACGGTGAGCACATGGGCTTCGACGCGATCGAGCTGCACCACGTGATCCGGGGCTACGAGGCGCTGCTCGAGTGGGGGGCCGAGATCGTCCACGACCACACCCTCATCGGTCCCGTCTACTCGCGGCGCTTCACCCGTCTCCCCGTCGTCACCACCAACCACGGCCCGTTCAACGCCGTGCTCAGCGACCTGTACCGCGTCATCGCCGACGACGTGGGGGTCATCGCCATCAGCCACGACCAGGCCGCCCGCACCGTGGTGCCGATCGCCGCGGTGATCCACCACGGGCTCGACGTCGACCGCTTCCCGGTCGGCGACGGCACCGGCGACGCCGAGGGCCCGTACCTCGCCTACCTCGGCCGGATGGCGCCCGAGAAGGGCGCGCGACGAGCGGCGCTCGCAGCCGGCCGGGTCGGCGCCCGGCTGATCATCGCGGCCAAGATGCAGGACCGTGCCGAGCACCGCTTCTTCCACGACGAGGTGGAGCCCCTGCTCGACGACCGGATCACGTTCATCGGCGAGATCGGGCCCGACGAGCGGGTCGCCCTGCTCGGGGGCGCCACCGCGCTGCTCAACCCGATCGCCTGGCCCGAGCCGTTCGGCCTGGCCATGATCGAGGCCCTCGCCTGCGGCACCCCGGTGGTGGCCCTGCGGGCGGGGTCGGCGGCCGAGCTGATCGACGACGGCGTCACCGGCCTGCTCTGCGACGACATGGAGCAGCTGGTGCGCCGTCTCGGCGAGGTCGCCCACATCGACCGGCGGCGGTGTCGCGAGGAGGCCGAGCGTCGCTTCACCACCGAGCGGATGGTGGCCGACCACGTGGCCGTCTACGAACGGATCGTCCGCGAGCGCCAGGGGTCGGCGGCATGACCGACCCCGTCGCCGCCCCACCCGCGACCCCGGACGCGGACGACGCCTCCCCCTACGCCGGGACCAGCCCGGTGGCGTCGACCGGCGCGACCGAGGGGTCGGTCACGCTCGTCGAGGGACAGACGTTCTGCGTGTCGGGGCGCAGCGCCGACATGGACCCCCGCTTCCCGCACGGGCTGTTCGTGCTCGACACCCGTGTGGTGTCGAGCTGGGTCGTGCGGGTCGACGGACGGCGACCCGAGCCGCTCACCGTCTCGGTCGACGAGCCGTTCGCGGCGACCTTCGTCGGCCACGGCCACCCCGCCCCCGGGCGCGCCGACGCCGAGCTGGTCGTGTTCCGTCAGCGTCATGTCGGGGCCGGCATGCGCGAGCGCATCCGGGTCACCAACCACGGCATGGACCCCGTCGCGCCCGAGGTGCGGCTGACCGTCGAGGCCGACTTCGCCGACCTGTTCGAGGTGAAGGAGGACCGGGTGCGCCGCCGGGGGCGCCACGGTGCCGACCACGACGGCGAGCGGCTGCGCTTCTGGCACGAGCACGACGGGGTGGAGCGCAGCACGACCGTGACGTTCTCCACCCCGCCGGAGGTCGATGCCGGAACGTGCACGTGGCGGCCGAGCCTCGCGCCGGGGGCGTCGTTCGAGGTGTGCGTCGAGGTCGGTGTGGCCATCGACGACCACTGCCTCCCGCTGCGGTTCGCCTGCGACGGCGCGGGCGAGGGCCACGACCCCGGCACCCGGCTGGCCGAGTGGACCGGTGCGCTGCCCGACGTGCGCACCGACCCGCCGGCGCTCGCCCGGATCGTGGGGCGCACCGGCACCGATCTGGGCGCCCTGCGGATCTTCGACCCCGAGCACCCCGACGTGGCGATCGTGGCCGCGGGCGCGCCGTGGTTCATGACCCTGTTCGGTCGCGATTCCCTGCTCACCGCCTGGATGACGCTCATCGCCGATCCGTCGCTCGCCGAGGGCGTCCTCGACACGCTGGCCCGGCTCCAGGGCACCGAGATCGACCCGGCGATCGACGAGGAGCCGGGCAAGATCCTCCACGAGGTCCGCTTCGGTGCCGCCGCCGGGCTGACGCTGCGCGCCGGCGATCGCTACTACGGCTCGATCGACGCCACGCCGCTGTTCGTGATGCTGCTCGGCGAGCTCCACCGCTGGCACGGCGAGCCCGAGGTGGTCGACCGCCTGCTGCCCCACGCCGACCGCGCCATCGAGTGGATCGAGCAGTTCGGCGACCGCGACGGCGACGGGTACGTGGAGTACCAGCGGGGCGCCGAGCGGGGTCTGGTCAACCAGGGCTGGAAGGACTCGTGGGACGCGCTGCGGTTCGCCGACGGCGCCCTGGCCCGCCCGCCCATCGCGCTCTGCGAGGTGCAGGGCTACGTGCACGCCGCCTACGTGGCCCGCGCCCACCTCGCGCGCGAGCGCGGCGACGACCTGACCGCCGACCGGTGCGCAGCGCGCGCCCGTGACCTGCGCCGCCGCTTCGACGCCGACTTCTGGATCGAGGAGCGGGGCGGGTACGCCATCGGGCTCGACGCCGACAAGCGCCCGATCGACGCGGTGGCCTCGAACATGGGTCACTGCCTGTGGACCGGGATCGTCGAGCCGGCGCGGGCCGCGGCGGTGGCCGAGACCCTGCTGTCCGACGAGATGTTCTCGGGGTGGGGGGTCCGGACCCTGGCGACATCGATGGCCGCCTACAACCCGGTGAGCTACCACAACGGGTCGGTGTGGCCCCACGACAACGCCCTCGTCGCCGCCGGCCTGATGCGCTACGGCCACGTCGCGGCGGCCCACCGCGTCATCGAGGCCCAGCTCGACGCCGCGGTCGCCCACGGCGGCCGGCTGCCGGAGCTGTTCGCCGGCTTCGGGCGCCACGAGCTCGGTGTGCCGGCGTCGTACCCGGCGTCGTGCTCACCACAGGCCTGGGCATCGGCGGCGCCGCTCGTGTGGCTGCGCACCCTCCTGCGCCTCGAGCCGGTGGCGCCGAGCGGGCGCGTGCACCTCGCCCCCGTCCTGCCCGCGTCGATCCGCCGTCTCGAGGTGACGGGCATCCGGATCGCGGGCCGCTCGCTCGACGTGCGGGTCGACGCCGACGCGGTCGAGGTGCGCGGTGCCGACGGGCTCGAGATCGTGGCCGAGCCGCACCCGGCCGTGAGCTCGGTGGTGGCGTGACCCCGGGTCAGCGACGGCGGGCGACGAGCAGGCAGACGTCGTCGCCACGTGGCCGGTCGGCGAGCATCGAGCGGCACAGCGCCGACGCCACCGCCTCGGCACCGGTGGCGGCGGCGCCCGGCTCGCGGGCGAGGCTCCGCGCCAGGCGGGCCAAGCCCTCGTCGATCGACTCGCCCCGCCGCTCGACCAGGCCGTCGGTGTAGAGCACCACCGTGTCGCCGGGTGCGAGCGTGGTGGTGCACCGCTCGTAGGGGCGGTCGACGAACGCGCCCAGCACCGCCCCCTGCGGGCGGTCGAGCTCGCTGACGCGCCCCGCTGCGTCGACGAGGAACGGTGGTGGGTGGCCGGCCGAGGCCCACGTGAGCGCGCCGAGGTCGTGGTCGACCACCCCGTAGACCGCCGAGGTGAGCTCGCCCGAGCCGGTGTCGTGGAGGAACCGGTTCAGCTCGCCGAGCACCGCGTCGGGTGGGGCGCCGTCGACCGCGAAGATCCTCAGCGCGTTGCGCAACCGGCTCATGGTGGCCGCCGCGGTGAGCCCGTGCCCGGACACGTCGCCGACCGCCAGCCCGTGGCGCCCGTCGCGGAGCCGGAACGCGTCGTACCAGTCGCCGCCGACCTCGCGCCCCGAGGTCACGCTCGCCGGGAGGTACTCGGCGGCGAGGTCGAGCCCGGGGATCCGGGGGAGCGATTCGGGCAGCACGGCGCGCTGGAGCGCCTCGGCCACCGACGCCCGGTCCTGGAAGCGGCGCCCGTGCTCGACCGCGGTGCCGACCCGGATGCCGAGCTCGACCGCCACGTCGAGCTCGCGGTCGCTCGGCACCCGGGCCGATCCCGACGACGCCAGCACGAGCACCCCCTCGGTGCCCACGGCCGACCGCACGGGCACGACCATCGACGCGGCCAGGTGGAGGGGCCGCAGCACGGCGCGGACCGCCTCGGGGAGGTCGTGCAGCAAGGTGCCCCGCAGGTCGAGGACCCGTCGGGGCTCGCCGGTGCGGGCGCACTCGGCGGCCGGGTTGGTGGAGCGCAGCGGGATCGAACGCCCGACGAGCGGCCCGAGGCCGCGCTGGACGTCGGGGTGGCGGTGGACCACCGCCGCGCACCGCAGCGCGTCGCCGTCGTGCAGGAAGGCGACCGCCAGGTCGGCGAGCTGCGGCACCGCCAGCGCGGTGACCCGCTCGAGGGCTTCGATCGGGTCGAGGGTGGACGACGCTGCCCGACCGGCCTCGGCGAGCAGCTCGAGGCGGGCGTAGGCCCGGTCGGTGCGCTGGCGCGCCCGGCGCTCGGCGTCCCAGAGGCGGGCCCGTTCGAGCGACGATGCGCACAGGTCGGCGATGGCGCCCAGGTAGGTGCGCTGGCCGGCGTCGAAGCGCTGGGGCTCGGCGAACCGCAGCAGCAGGCCGCCGACGCCGCGGCCGTGGATCACGAAGGGCAGCCCCGCCACCGCGTAGGGCCCGGCGGCGGCGACCTCGGGGGTCGGCGCCAGGCTCGAGCGGAAGGCGGGCCGGCCGGCGCGCAGCGCGGCGATGGCCGGCTCGGCGACGTCGGCCGGGATCAGGATGTCGGCCCCCACCGCGCCGCGGTCGACGGTCGTCTCGTCGCCCCCGTCGGCGGTGACGACGGCACCGGTGACCGCCCCGCACGCCGTCACCGCGTGGGTGGACACCACCGCGAGGACGTCGTCGGGGCTGAGCGCCTCGGTGAGGGCCGAGGCCAGCGCCGCGAGGTGGGCGATCCGGATGGCGTCACGGCCATCGAGGGCGCGGTCGTCGATGGGGTCGGACGGCCCGGCCTGGTCGTCGCGATGGCCCGCCATGGCCGCGCTCCTCCCTCCACGTGTGCGTCCAGGATGCCATGCCCCGATCCGGTGGGCGCTCGGCCCGGCCTCGCCGACCGGTCGGTAGCCTCCGGCTGTGGACCGGTCGGCGCCTCTCACCCTGCACCCGGTCGTGGTGGCGTCGGCGCTGGTGGCGGGGGCGTCGATGGCGCTGTTCCCGCTCTTCCCCGAGCTCCAGGCGCGCCACGGGATCTCCACCGCCAGCTTGGGCGTGATCGCCGCGGCCGGGTTCCTGGCCACCCTCGTCGCCGAGGTGGCGCTCGCACCGCTCGCCGACCGCGGTCGGGCCCGGCACCTGCTCGTCGGTGGCGCCGTCGCCCTGGCGCTGTCGCTCGGGCTCATCGCCGTCGCCGACGACGTGTGGACCCTCACCCTCAGCCGCATCGTCGGTGGTCTCGGCTACGGATCCTGGCTCCCGGCGGCGTCGGCGCTGGTGGTGCGGGCGGCACCGGCGCGGGCGGGGGAGCAGCTGGGTCGGCTCTACGCCGGCGAGCTGCTCGGTCTCGCCATCGGGCCGCTGCTGGCCGCGGTCGGGTTCGGCGTGATCGACCTGGTGCCCACGATGGCCATCGGTGCGGCGGCGCTGCTCGTCGCCGGGGTGTGGGCGGGACGCACCACCGTCCCCGGCATCGACCACGTGCCCACGACGCGGCCACCACGCATCGCCGTCGACCTGCTGCGCAGCCCCGCCGTGCGCGCCGCGGTGCTGCTCACCGTGGCGTTCTGGCTCCCGATCGGTGCCTACGACGCGATCTGGCCCCGCTTCATCGCCGACCTGGGCGCGTCCACCGCGCTGGTCGGGGTGAGCTACACGCTGTTCGCGCTGCCCTTCGTGGTGGTGGCGCCGCTCGCCGGACGGCTCTCGGATCGCATCGGTGGGGCGCGTGCCGCGGTGCGCGGCTTCTCGGTGCTGCTGCCCGTGGTCCTCGCCTTCGGGTTCGTCGGCCAGCTGTGGGTGGTGCTGGGGCTGGGGGTGGTGGAGTCCACCGGTCAGGCCATCGCCAGCACCGGCGCCGCCGCGGCCATGGCCCAAGCGGTGTCCTCCGAGCGCGCCGGCGCCGGGCAGGGACTGGCGCGCGCCGCCGGCACGTTGGCGGCGGCGCTGGCGGCGCTCGTCGCCGCGCCGATCTACGACTCGCTCGGGCGTGAGGTGCTGTTCCCCGCCACGGTGGCCGTCGTGGTGGTCGTGGTGGCCGCCGCGCTGCTCACTGGTCGACGTCGGCCCGCCAGGTCGGATGCAGGGGTTGCTGGTCCGCCCATCGGGGTAGTGGGCCCGTCATGGAACAGCGCGCCGACACCCACGACGACCGTTCCGCCCGATCCGGCACCGATCACGATGCCGCCACCGGGAGCGACCGGTCCACCGACGAGCCCCGTGTCGAGTACCGGGGAGCCGGCGTCATCGGAGGGGTGATCGTCGGGGCGCTGCTCGTGCTCGCCACCGTGATCGTCCTGGTCCAGAACACCGACGCCGTGCCGTTCGAGTTCCTGTGGTTCGAGGTCGAGGTGCCCCTCGGGGTGCTGTTGTTGATCGCCGGCCTGGTGACGTTCGCCGCCGGGGAGCTCATCGGCGTGCTGTGGCGTCGCCGCCGGCGTCGGGTCCGCACCATGCAGCGCGAGCTCGACTCGCTCCGCCGGGGCTGACTTCCGGGCGCCGGGTCCCGTGCCGTCGCACGGGACCCGGACGCGCCGGCCGGCCACGGTCCTACTGGCCCTGGCCCTTGGAGAAGCCGGGCTCGCCGTCGAAGGTGAACAGTCCCTCGGTCTTCACCAGGTCGAACCCGGCGTCGACGATGCGGCCGAGCAGGTCGACCACCTGGCGGCTCGACACCGGGGAGCCGTCGGGCGCCTGGAAGCGGCACCGCCAGTGGTCGGTGCACAGGGTCTCGGGCACGCCGCCCGGCCACACCTTCTGGCCCCGGTTGGTGAGCATCACCAGCTCGAAGTCGGGCCCGGCCACCGGCGCCAGCGCGGGACCGAGGTCGTCGGGCGTGCCCTCGAACCAGTGGAGGAAGGCGTCGACGCCCACCTGCTCCTTGGCGGCCCGCACCGTCTCGGGCACCTCGATGGTGATGGTGGCGGCCGCCTCGTAGCGCACCGGATTGAGCCGCTCGGGCTCGGCTCCGATGCGCTCGATGACCGCGTCGGCGAAGGCGGTGGTGCCGACCTTCTGGGTGCTCACCGACTCGTCGTAGATGTCGTAGGTGTGGATGCCGTCCTCGATGGTCTTCAGCCAGGCGTTGTGGACCTTGGTGGCCACGTCGCCCTGGCCGATGTGCACCAGCATCTGCACCGCGCCGAGGAACAGACCCGACGGGTTGGCCACGTCCTGGCCGGCGCGGCGCGGCGCCGAGCCGTGGATGGCCTCGAACATGGCGCACTGGGCGCCGATGTTGGCCGAGCCCGCCAGCCCGACCGAGCCGGCGATCTGCGCGGCCACGTCGGAGAGGATGTCGCCGTAGAGGTTCGGCAGGACCACCACGTCGAAGGCCTCGGGGGTGTCGGCCAGCTTGGCGGCGCCGATGTCGACGATCCAGTGCTCGGACTCGAGGTCGGGGTACTCGGTGGCGACCTCCTCGAACACCTGGTGGAACAGCCCGTCGGACAGCTTCATGATGTTGTCCTTGGTGAAGCACGTGACCTTCGAGCGCCCGTAGGCCCGGGCGTACTCGAAGGCGTAGCGCACGATGCGCTCGGTGCCCGGCCGGCTGATGAGCTTGAGGGTCTGCACCACCTCGTCGGTCTGGCGGTGCTCGATGCCGGCGTAGAGGTCCTCTTCGTTCTCGCGGACGACGACGACGTCCATGTCGGGGTGCTTGGTCGCCACGTAGGGGGCGTAGGCGGGGCAGGGGCGCACGTTGGCGAACAGGCCGAGCGTCTTGCGCACCGTCACGTTCAGGCTCTTGAAGCCGCCGCCCTGCGGGGTGGTGATCGGTGCCTTGAGGAACACCTTGCGCTCGCGCAGCAGGTCGAGCGACGACTGCTCGATGCCGGCGGTGATGCCCCGCTCGTAGACCTTCTCGCCGATCTCGATCTCGGCGATGTCGAGGCGGGCACCGCCGGCCTCGAGGATGCGCAGGGTGGCCTCCATGATCTCGGGGCCGATGCCGTCACCGCGGGCGACGACGATGGGAACGTTCGGGTCGGACACTGCTTCCTCCAGGGTGGTTCGATCCAGCGCGAACTGACCCCGGAAGTCTACTTCGTGTATTGCCCGCCGGGTGACGTGCTCGTCACGGTGTGCTCGGGAGCCGACGGGTGCTCGCGGGCGTGGAGGCGGCTGCGCTTGACGCGGTACATGTCCTGGTCGGCGGCGGCCATCAGCTCCTCGACGCTGTGTCGCTCGTCGATCTCGGCGATCCCGATCGACACGTCGATGCTCACGGTGGCGGCGCGCAGCTCGAACGGCTCGCGGAGGTCGGCCTCGAGGCGGGTCGCGAGGGTGCGGGGGTCGTCGTCGCCCACCATGTCGGTCGCCACGATCACGAACTCGTCGCCACCGACCCGTGCGACGGTGTCACCGGGGCGCAGGCGGGCGTTGAGGCGCTCGGCGACGGCGCACAGCAGCTCGTCACCGGTCTCGTGGCCGTAGTGGTCGTTCACCGGCTTGAAGCGGTCGAGGTCCAAGAACAGCACCGCGGTGCGGCCGGGGACGGGTGCCGCCACCACGTCGGAGAGCCGACGCATCAGCAGCGACCGGTTGGGGAGGCCGGTGAGCGCGTCGTGGGTCGCCAGGTGGGCGAGCGCGTCCTCGGCGTCCTTGCGGTCCTGGACGTCGCGCGCCACGCCGTGGATCTCCACGATGCGCCCGGTGTCGTCGGCGACCGGTCGCCAGATGGCTTCGAACCAGCGGTGGTGGCCGTCGTGGTGCCGCAGGCGCATCTCCATGCGCCGGGCGTCCTCGTCGGCGGTGAGCCGCCCCTCGGTCTGGCCCACGAAGCACGCGTGGTCGTCGGGATGGACCAGGTCCTGGCACTGCGATCCCTCGAGCTGGTCGGGCGGGTAGCCGAGCAGCTCGAGCGCGGAGGGCGACACGTAGGTGAACCGCCCCTGCAGGTCGCGGGCCACCACCAGGTCGCTGGAGTGCTCGGTGAGGAGCCGGAAGCGCTCCTGGGAGGCGGCGAGGGCCGCCTCGGCGCGGCGGCGCTCGGTGATGTCGGAGAACAGCACCACCACGTGGCGGACGTCGTCGTCGACGAGGCACTGGGTGGTGATCGAGAGCCAGCGGACGTCCCAGGCGGCGTCGCGCACCCCGAGCACGCTGCCACGCCGGGGCTCTCCGGTGGCGAGCGTGATCGCCGCCGGCATCTGCTCGGGCGCGAGCGGATCGCCGTCCTCGTCGAGGACCACCCACGAGGGATGGAACAGCCCGGTCGTCGCCAGCTCGATGGCGTCACGGCCGAGGATCCGCTGGGCCGCGGCGTTGGCGCTGAGGAACCGGCCGTCCTGGCCGATGACGATCAGGCCCTCCGACAGGTTCTCGATCACCCCGCGGTAGCGCGCCTCGGACGCGGCGAGGGCCTGGCGGGCCCGGCGCTCCTGGGTGATGTCGGCCAGCGAGCAGATGACGCCGGTGGGGTGGCTCGATCCCACGTCGCACAGCGCGATGGCCGACGCCCGCAGCCACCGGGTGGTGCCCTCGTGGTCCACCCGGATCTCGAGGCCGTCGGAGGTGGCGCCCGTCTGGAGGGTCTGACCGACCAGGCCGCCTCGCCCGAGCGGGTTCCCGTCGGCATCGACGGCGTCGGTGAGCCAGGTGTCGGTGTGCATCCCGAGCAGCAGCTCGGACTCGTGCTCGCCGAAGAGCTGCGCGGCGCGATCGTTGGCGAAGGTGATCCGCCCGGTGTTGTCGTGCAGGAGGATGGCCTCGGTGAGCCCGTCGAGGATCGCCCGCTCGCGGTGCTCGGCCTCGGCCAGCATCGCCTCGGCCCGCCGCTGCTCGGTGATGTCGCGCTGGACGACGAGCGCGGCCGGACGGCCGTCGAAGGTGATGTTGACGCCCGTGCTGTCGGCGATCCACCAGCCCCCGCGGCCTGCGGTCATGCGCAGCTCGAGGTGGGGCGCCGCGGTGCCCGCCTCGGCCTGGGCGACCACCCGGGGGCGATCGTCGGGGTGGACCAGATCGGGCCACGAGCGGCCGATGAGCACGTCGGGCTCGCCGGCCCCGAGCTTGGTGGCGGCCGTGCGGTTGGCGAACAGCACCTCACCGGCCATCGACAGCACCACCGCGGTGAGCGGGAGCTCCTCGATGAGCGCGCGGTGCTGTCGCTCGGACTCGGCCAGCTCGGCCTGGGCACGGCGCACGGTCGTGATGTCGTGCCGGCGTGATCGCTCCCGGACCGCGAGCGCCGAGCCCACGATCGTCATCGTCGCCCCCACCAGGGCTGCGGTCAGCACGACGGCCCGACCGCGCTGGACCCGGCCGTCATCCCAGGAGCGCTCCCGCGAGGTCCGCCGCGCTGTCACGAACCTGAGCCACGATCCGATCGCGCTCGATGTCGTCGAGCCCGAGGGACTCGAGCGCCGCCGTGCCACCCGAGCTCGAGCACGGGCCCCACGGCCCGACCGCCAGGTCGGCGACCGCCTCGGCGGCCACCAGGGCCCGCAGCAGGGCGGGTGAGGACTCGTCGACGCGGCCGGTGTGCCCGGCCACGGCCTCCACCATCGAGCTGGGCAGGCGCCAGGCGGTGAACACCTGGGCGGTGGCGTCGGCGTGGGTGATGCCGAACACGCCCAGCTCGGCGTCGCGCCCGCCCCCGGCCGCCTCGACCAGCACCCAGCCGCCGGGCTGCAACCCCTCGAGGAGGGCGACCCCCATCTCGTGGAGCAGGCCGACGGCGAACGCGTCGTCGGCGGGCACGCCGAGCCGGGGAGCGAGGGAGCGGGCCGCGGCCGCGACCGCCGCGCTGTGCTCCCAGAACCCGTCGGGCACCCGTTGGATGTGCTCGCCCCCCGTGACCACGGCAGCCAGCGCCCGCACGGTGGAGAAGCCGAGCACGGCCACGGCCCGGTGGCCGTTGGTGACCGGCACCCGCAGCGCGTACATCGCCGAGTTGGCCAAGCGGAGCAGACGGGCGGTGAGGATGGGGTCGGTCTCGGTCGACTCGCCGACCGACCGGGCCGACGACCGCGGGTCGTCGCACGCCCACATCACCTGGAGCGCCACCGTGGGGTTGGCGGCGAGCGCCTCCATGGAGCGGACCAGCCGCCGGGTGCTCGGTGCCGCCGCCGGTTCGGTGGTGGTTGTCGGCTGTTCCATGCCCAACGGCCCCCTGGGTCGCGCTCGCGGACGGTGAGCCAACCATCGGCGCCCGGCACCGCCTGGTGAGGACTCGGGGCTCGTTGGCGCACAGCCTCATCGGCGGGCGGCGGGCGCCGATGCCCGATGGGATGACGCTCCAGCCACGACCGCCGCGCGGGCCGCACACGTATCGAGGAGGTCTGCGGTGACCATGGACCGGACCGACGTGTCCCCGTCGTTCGACCCGGATCCCGACCTCGATGCCGGCGCCGCCTCGCGGGTCGCCGAGCTGCTGTCGTCGATGGAGGCCATGCCCGCGCACCCTGCGGTGGCGCTGCGGGTCGTCTGGTTGGTCGACGACCCGGCGGTCAACGCGGTGGCGCTGGCTCGCACCGTCGAGCTCGACCCCGTGCTCAGCGCGCGCCTGATGCGCATCGCGAACTCGGCCTACTACAGCTTGCGCACCCCGGTCTCGAACGTCCCCCGCGCCATCACCGCGCTGGGCTTCTCCACCGTGAAGGCGCTCGCCACCACCGCGGGCGCCGGGATCGACGACCCCGACCATCCCGTCCCGGCCTGGTTCTGGCAGCACGCCGCGGCGGTCGCCAACGCCTCCCAGCTGGTGGCGGGCCACTACGACGTCGGGTCGAGCGACGCCTTCGCGCTCGGCTTGTTGCACGACCTGGGGACGGGACTGCTGCACCGCGTCGCGCCGGAGGCGTGCGAGCGGATCCAGGCCAGCGCGTGGGGGAGCGCCTCGCTCGAGATGGAGGCGTTCGGCATCACCCACGAGGAGGCCGGGGCCAAGGTGCTCCACGCGTGGCGCTTCCCGTCGCCGTTCACCGAGGCGGTCGCCAACCACCACCACCGCCTCGAGCCGCGCGAGCAGGGTCTCACGCGCTGTCTGATCGCCGGTGAGCTGATCGCCGACCTCGCCGCGGGTGAGCTGAGCCCACCTCGGGCCGACGCCGTGCGCGCCGTGCTGGCTGCCGACGGCCTCGACACCGCGCTCGTGGACCGGATCGTGGCCCGGGTCGGGGAGGAAGGTCGGGCGCTGGCCGCGGTGCTGTCGTCATGAGGGCGCGGTCGACGTGACCGGCGACGCCCGCGCCGGCGGTGGTGCCCCGCCGACCTCGATCGAGCTGACGGCGACGCTCGCGCACCTGCCGATCGGGGTGGCGATCTGCGACGCGTCCCGGCGCGTCCTGGCCGCCAACCTCGACCTGCAGGAGGTGGCGGGCACGTCGGCGCTCGAGGGCCGGTTCCTCGACGAGCTGATCCAGCTCGAGGACCGGGAGCTCGCCGAGATGTTCCGCACGGCGTGGCGTGTGCTCGACGGCGTCCTGCCCCCCGAGCGCGAGGTCTGGGGTGTCTGCCGCCGTGCGAGCGGACCCCCGGTGGACGTGGGGGTCACCGCCCGCGTCGTGCCCGGGTCGGCCGAGGTCGCGGTCATCGTGCGCCGCATCGACGAGGAACGACGTCGAGCCGAGAGCCTCCGGGCGGGCCGCCGGCGGTTCGAGGAGCTGGCCACCAACGTGGCCGCGGGCATCCTCTCCTCGGAGTTCGGGATGCGGGCCGACTACGCCAACCAGCGCTGCTGCGAGATCTTCGGGGCCCCGGAGGACCGCCTGCTCGGCTTCGGATGGCTCGACTACGTCCACCCCGATGACGTGGCCGCGGCCGAGCGCGCCGTCGACGCGGTGCTCGCCTCGTCGACGACCTCGCAGCTGACCGTGCGCCTCCACGTGGCCGGTCACGACGACGACGTGCGGTGGGTCGACGTGCGGGTGGCTCCCGTCACCTCCGACGGGCGCGACGTGGGCTTCGTGGCGTCGATCGGCGACATCACCGAGGCTCGGCACCTGAGCCTCCAGCTGTCCACCCAGGCGCTCCGAGACCCCGTCACCGGGCTGCCGAACCGCGCCGCGCTGTGGGAGGCGGTCGCGGGCGAGCTCGACACCGACGCGATCACCCCCGCCGTGCTGTTCGTGGACATCGACGACTTCAAGGTGGTGAACGACTCGTTCGGGCACGGGACCGGCGACCTCGTCCTCGCCGAGGTCGCCGGGCGGCTCCGGGGGTGCGCGCGCGGCTCGGACCTGGTGGCCCGGTTCGGGGCCGACGAGTTCGTGGTGCTCGTCGCCGGCGCCGACCGCCAGGTGGCGGCGACCATGGCCCAACGCGTCGTCGACGAGGTGGCGCGCCCCATCGTGGTGGCGGGCACCGAGATCTCGGTCACGGTGAGCGTGGGGATCGTGGTGCCCGACGGCCCGGTCGACCCGGAGGCGTTGCTGCGCGACGCCGACATCGCCATGCACCAGGCGAAGGCGGCCGGCAAGCGTCGGGCGACGGAGTTCGACGAGGAGCTGCGCACCAGCGCTCAGCACCGGCTGGTGGTGCTGGCCGAGCTGCGCCGGGCCCTCGATGACGGCGCCGGCGGCCTCACGGTGCACTACCAGCCGGTCGTGACGCTCACCTCGGGTGCCATGGTCGGGGTCGAGGCGCTGGTGCGGTGGCAGCACCCCGAGCTGGGGAACGTGTCGCCCGGCGAGTTCGTGCCCCTCGCCGAGCAGGCGGGGCTGGTGTCCGAGCTCGACCGGTTCGTCCTCGACCGGGCGCTCGCCGACCTGGCGGTCTGGCGGGCGGCACCCGGGGGTGAGCGACTCCACGTGGCGGTCAACCTGTCGGCGCGCGATCTCGCCGAGCCGACGCTCGTCGACGACGTGGCCGCGGCGCTCGCCCGTCACGGGCTGGGCGGTGGCGCACTGCACCTCGAGCTGACCGAGAGCGCCATGATGACCGACCCGGAGCGGGCCCACGACGTGCTCGCCGCGCTCCGTGGCCTCGGGTCGTGCGTCGCCATGGACGACTTCGGGACGGGCTACTCGTCGCTCTCGTACCTCCAGCGCCTGCCGATCGACATCATCAAGATCGACCGCGGGTTCGTGGCCGACCTCGACGAGGGCTCGGCCGAGCTGGTCGAGGCCATCGTCGCCCTCGGGCACGCGCTGTCGCTCCCGCTCGTCGCCGAGGGGGTGGAGACCGCGGCCCAGCGCGACCGCCTCGCCGGCCTGGGCGTGGAGCTGGCCCAGGGGTACCTCTTCTCGCCGGCGGTGCCGGCTGCGTCGATCGCGGCGATGCTCAGCGGCGAGGGCGGGTGACCGCGCCCCGGTGATCGTCCCGGGAGCCGGGGCGGTGATCGGTGGTGGCGGATCCCTCCCCCGGAGCCCGCGGTGGGGCATGGGCCGTTCCACCGCCGGGTAGGGCGGTCGCCGTGTCGCACCCCACCACCGACCTCGCGCCCGTCCCCGAGGGTCCTGACGACGACCCCGGACCACGCTGGAGCGCGGCGCCGCCCGATGACCGACCGGCCGAGGTGTCGACCGTGTTCCCCGCGGGGCAGTTCCTGGCGTCGGTCGCCCAGGTGGTTGTCGCGACCGTGGAGACCAAGCTCGGTCGCGATCCCGCCGACGTGTTCGCCCTGCGGCGCATCGTCCACGAGGTGGCCACCCACCTCGACCGGATGGCATCGCCCGGGGCGCGCGTGCGCGTGCGGGTGTCGGCGGCGCCCGACGACCTCCGCGTCGAGCTGGTCGGTGCGGTGAGCGTCGCCGCCGGCGACCTCGACTCCTGGCTCGTCGCCGAGGCCCGGGCGCGCTTCGACCACGTGGGGATCGCCCGTCGGGGCGCTCGACTCCAGGTCGTGCTGCACCGGCGGTGGATGGACGTCGACCACATCGGTCACGCGTCGTAGCGGTCGAACGATCATCGGGGTTCGATCGGGTGATGGCGGGTAGTTCGGGCTGCATGACCCATGAACCCTTCTCGTCGGGGCCGTCCACCGCTCGGGAGAGCCCGGCGGCGTCGTTGCGCGTCTCGACGACCCGCGATGACGACGGTGGCGTGGTCACCGTGACGCCGGTCGGCGACCTCGACCTGCACACCACCGATCAGCTGAGCGACGAGCTCGAGGGCGTGATGGCGGGCGATCCGGTGGCGCGGATCCGCCTCGACGCCTCGCTGTTGCGCTTCGTCGACTCGGCGGGCTTGCGCTGCCTGCTCACGACGAGGACCCTTGCGGAGGCGCGCGGCATCCGTTTCGGGGTGGTGGCGCCCTCCCGGGCCCTGCAGCGGGTGCTCGAGATGACGGGTCTGCACGACCTCGTCGATCGCGACGCCTGAGGTGTCCGGGGCCCACACCATGAGGAGGAGCGGCGTGGACGCCGACCTGACGCGCATCGAGATCGAGATCCGGCCCGACGCCTCGCTCGTCCGGCTCCTGCGGCTGGTGGCGAGCGGCGTCGCGTCGCTGGCCGGCATGGACGTCGACGAGGTCGACGACTGTCGCGCCGCGGTCGACGAGCTGTGCGCCGCGCTGATCGAGGTGGGCGACGGCGGCCCGCTGCACGTCGAGTTCAGCACCGACGGCTCGATCGTGCGCGTGCGGGGGTCGGTCTCCGCGGGCGACGGCGGCGGTCTCGACGCGGCCCGCCACGAGCTGAGCGAGCTGATCCTCGGTGCGGTGGTCGACGACCACATCCTCGTCGTCGATCCGCCGACCGCCCGCTTCGAGTTCAGCAAACGGGCCGGGGCGCAACGGTGAGCCCCCGCGACGACGAGGCGGTCTCGGCGCGCCTCGCCGAGTTCGCGCGCACCCGCGACCAGGAGCTCCGGACCCAGCTCGTCGAGGACTACTGGTGGATCGTCGGCTACGCGGCGCGCCGCTACGGAGGACGAGGTGAGCCGGTCGACGACCTCATGCAGATCGCGGCCCTGGGCCTGGTCAAGGCGCTCGATCGCTACGACCCCGCGAGCGGCACGTCGTTCGCGTCGTTCGCCATCCCCACCGCCATCGGCGAGGTGCGCCGCCACTTCCGCGACGCCACCTGGCGGGTGCGGGTCCCACGGCGGCTCAAGGACCTCGTCGTGCAGATCGGCGGGACCATCGACGCCCTCACCCAGGACCTCGGCCGGCCACCCACCCACGACGAGATCGCCGACCGCATCGGCGTCGGCGCCGACGACGTCCGCGACGCGCTGGCTGCGGGCGCCGCCAACCGGACCGTGCACCCGGGCCCCCCGGGATCCGCCGATGCCGGCGTGGGCGAGCTGGCGGCGTTGGCCGGCGACGACGAGGAGACCTCCGACGCCCGCATGCTCGTGCACGACGGGCTGGCGGTGCTCCCCGAGCGGAGTCGTCGCATCGTGTACCTGCGCTTCTTCCTCGGGCTGTCGCAGTCCGAGATCGCCGAGCGGACCGGGATCAGCCAGCCGCACGTCTCGCGCCTGTTGAACGCCGCCCTCGTGCAGCTGCGCGAGCACCTCACCAGCGGGACCCCGCTCGCCGAGGCGATCGCCGAGCGCCGGTCCTGACGTGCGGCCCCGGTGCGGGGCGGGTCACGGGGCGTCGAACGACGGCGCGATGGACCCGGGCGAGCGGCGGAGGGCGAGGCCGACGACACCCGGGCCCACCGCGATCTTGCGATCCGACGGGGCGGACCGGCGAGGATGGCGGCGACCACGTGGATCGCGCTGGTGCTGACGTCGGACGAGGAGTACCCGGTGGGCGTCAGGTCATTCGTGGCTGGCTGCGCCCGTCGGATCGCGTGACCGCCCAGGGGCTGACGCGAGCGGGCGGGGGGACGTGCTCACCCCCACCCGCCCGCGGGTCCGCCCGGCGAGCAGGGGGTGGCTACTCCTCGCCCTCGATCTCGCCCTCGATCTCGTCGCCCTCCTCCTCGAGGTCCTCGCCGAGGTCGTCGACGTCCTGCTCGATCTCGTCGTCGAGGTCGGTGTCGTCGTCGTCGCCGCAGGCGACGCTGAGGCCGGCGACGGCCGTGAGCGCGAGGAGCAGTCGGGCGAGCCGATTGCGGGCGAGCTGCAACATGGTGGGTCCCTCCGTGGGATGGGGTGTGACCTCGGTGGGGTTGCCCGGTTCGAGCGTGGGCATGCGCGCGGCGGGCCGGGCGCCGCGCCCGCCCGGGGTCGAGCCGCCGGTGCCGGACCCCCGGCTCAGAACCGACGGTGCCAGCCGTCGCCGTAGGGTCCCCGACCGGCCCCGCCCGTGTCGTCCCATGGTCCGGGGGGAGCCTGGGTGCGCCAGACGGCGCGACGGGCGGTGGCGCTCGCTCGCACGACCAGCCCGACGACCACGCCGAACACGAAGCCACCGACGTGGGCGACCCACGCCACGCCGCTGTCGTTCCCGGTGAAGAACTGCAGGCCGAACCAGGCGCCGAGGAGCCACTTGGCCCGCACGTCGGTGACGAAGATCAAGAAGAACACGAACAACGTGCGCACCGGCGCGTTGGGGAACCACACGAGGTACGCGCCCATCACCCCGGCGATGGCCCCCGACGCGCCGACGATGGGGATGGTGCTGTCGGGCGACGCCGCGACGTGCGCCGCGGTGGCCGCCACCCCGGCGGCCAGGTACACGAGCAGGTAGCGCACGACGCCCAGCCGGTCCTCGACGTTGTTGCCGAACACCCACAGGAAGAGCATGTTGCCGCCGAGGTGCAGCCACCCGCCGTGGAGGAACATCGACGTGACGATGGCGAGCCACACCGACTTGTCGGGGAAGAGCAGCGGCCCGCCCTCCTGACCGCAGGCGTCGGGGTCGCCGCCGGCGAAGGTGGCGGTGATCTCCTGGAGCGACAGCGGCTCGCCCTGGCGGATCTCGCAGGGGATGGCGGCGCGCTCCAGGGTGAACGCGAGCGATGCCTCCACCTCGACGGCCCCGACGGGGGTGTCGATCACCTCGTTGGCGCCGGGCGATGCCTGGTAGAGCACGAAGACGGCCACGCAGGCGGCACCGATCAGGAAGGTGAGCACCGCCGGGCGGGAGGTGGGGTTCTCGTCCTTGATCGGCAGCACCGGTCGCGACCCTACGATGTCGACCGCCGCTGCCACTCCATCCCTGCCGGCCGCGCTGCCGCCACCGAGGAGGTCTCCTGTGCCGGTCGACCCGCTCCTCGCCGTGCCGCCACCGCCGGGGTGGGGCACGCCCGGCGCCGTCCCGGTGTCGGCCCCGGTCCGTGCGTCGACGGTGCCGTTCGGCGCGCTCACCGGGCGGCCCGCCGGGCTGTGGCGGTACGCGGAGGCGCTGCCCTTCGTCGACGAGCGCTGGGGCCGCCGGGTCACGCTGGGCGAGGGTGGGACCCCGCTCGTGCCGGTCGACGAGGACCGGCCGGTGTGGGCCAAGGTGGAGTACGCCAGCCCCACGCTGTCCTTCAAGGACCGGGGGGCCGCGGTGCTCATCGCCAAGGCGCTCGAGTGGGGGGTCGACCGGGTGGTGTGAGACTCGAGCGGGAACGCCGGCACGGCCGTCGCCGCCTACTGCGCCCGGGTGGGCATCGCCTGCCATGTGGTGGTCCCCGCCGCGACCCGGCCCGCCAAGCTCGCCGCGGCGCGGGCCCACGGCGCCGAGGTCCACCTGGTGGAGGGCAGCCGGGCCGATGTGGCCGCGGCGGCGGTGGCGGCGGTCGAGCGGGGCGGCGCGTTCTACGCCAGCCACGTGTGGCAGCCGGTGTTCTGCGAGGGCACCAAGACCTACGCCTACGAGATCGTCGAGCAGCTGGGCCGGGCCCCCGACACCGTGGTGGTGCCGGTCGGCAACGGGACGCTGCTGCTCGGCGCGGCCCGGGGCTTCGCCGAGCTGGCCCTGGCGGGCGTGATCGACCGGGCCCCCCGGCTGGTGGCGGTGCAGGCGGCGGCGTGCGCGCCGGTGGCCCGCGCCGCCGGGGTCGACGTGGCCGCGCCGGCGGGGGCCACCGTCGCCGACGGCATCGCCATCGCCGCCCCGCCCCGGCTGGCCGAGATGGTGGCCGCGGTGGCCGCGAGCGACGGCCGGTGGGTCACCGTCACCGACGACGAGGTGCTCGCCGCCCAGGCCCACCTGGCGCGCCGGGGCTGGTTCGTCGAGCCCACCGGGGCGGTGGCGCACGCCGCGGTGGCCCGACTCGATCCCGGCGGCGCCGACGGCGACGTGGTGGTGCCCCTGTGCGGTGCCGGGCTCAAGGCGGTCGGCTGACCGTCGCCCCGGGGTCAGGGCGTGTCGCGGTCCGGGCTCAGCCGGGCTCGTAGGTCCAGTCGGGTCGCTTGCGGGCCTGGCGCTCGTCGAGCTCGAACCGGCCGTCGTGCCAGGCGTGGATCTCGGCCACCAGCAGCCCGCGGCGTTCCGCGCCGTGGCGGGCGGCCGGGTCGCGCAGGTCGGGGAGCAGGCTGCGGATCACCCGCTGCTCCTGGCTGGGCAGGAAGCACCTCGATGCGTCGGTGACCCGGTCGAGCCGGGCGTCGAGCACGGCCAGCTCGGCGGGTCCGTAGCCCTCGTCGCCGGCGGTGGTGAGCATGGCGGTGATCTCCGTGCACCCGAGCTTGCACGCCGGGCACTGGCCGCACGACTCGACGCCGAGGAAGCGCGACACGGCGGTGGCCAGCTCGAGCGGGTCGGTGCGGTCGTCGTAGACGACGAACCCGGCCGAGCCCATGCCCGAGCCGATGGCGTCCAGCCCCTCGTAGCTGACGGGAACGCCGATGTCGGGGCCGCGCACCACCGGGTTGGCGACCCCCGAGAGCACGTAGCGCACCGCCCGGCCCGCGGGGAGCCCGCCGCCGAGCTCGAGGAGGACCTCCTCGAGCGGGGTGCCCAGCTCGAACTCGTCGACGCCGTGGCGCACGGTGTCGCCCGAGACCGTGCACACGACGGTGCCCGGCGACTCGGGGGTGCCCATCGAGCGGTACCACTCGCCGCCGTTGCGGATCACGTGGGGGACCGTGGCGAGGGTCTCGACGTTGTTCACCAGGGTGGGGTTCGACGCCACCTCGGAGGTGTCGCGTGCGGTGCGCCCGGCACCGGCCGACCACCCCATCTGCGGGTTCACGGTGAACAGCCCGTAGACGTAGGGCGGGAACAGGCGGGGGAGCGGCTCCTCGCCCTCGATCACCTCGAGCAGGGCCTTCTCCTCGCCGAAGAGGTACTCGTCGGGCCCCTGCACGAGGGCGATCTCGACGTCGTCGGCCCACCCCGCCGCGGTGATCTCGCCGATGGCGCGGGTGAGCGCCTCGACCTGGGGGGCGAAGGCCGCCTTGGTGGCGACGAACGCCCGACGGGCACCGATGGCGAGGGCGGCGATGAGCACACCCTCGATCACCTGGTAGGGGTCGTGCAGGATCAACGTGCGGTCCTTGAACGTGCCCGGCTCGCCCTCGGCGCCGTTGGCCACCACGAACCGCTCACCGACCCCGTCGCCCCCGCCGGCGATGCTGCGCCACTTCACCGCGGCGGGGAAGCCCGCCCCGCCGCGCCCCCGCAGCCCGGAGATCTCGAGCTCGTCGAGCACCCCGTCGGGCCCGAGGCGCCGGGCGATGGTGAGCGCCTCGCCGCCGCCGCGGGCGCGGTAGGCGTCGAGCGAGGGCACCGCCTCGCCGTCGAGCAGCAGTCGGCGTCGGGCCATGTCGGCATCTCCTGGCACGTGGGGGGGCGTGGCCCTCCCGATCCTGACACCGCTCGAGGTCCCGCGTCACCCCTTGCATGAACACATGCGCATATGTGCATACTTGTGGGCATGGACGACGGGGTCAGCGAGGCGGCCGAGCTGTTGAAGGCGTTGGCCAGCCCGCTCCGCCTCGGCATCGTGCTCGAGCTGCGAGCGCACCACGAGCGGTGCGTGCACGAGCTCGTCGAGGCCCTCGACGTCCCCCAGCCGCTCGTCTCCCAGCACCTGCGGGTGCTGCGGGGCGCCCGGCTCATCGAGGGTCGCCGCGACGGGCGCGAGGTCCGCTACTCGCTCGTCGACGACCACATCGCCCACATCGCCGGCGACGCCGTCGCCCACGCCAAGGAGACCGCATGACCTCCCACTCCGTCCACGCCGACCACCACCACCAGCACGGCCCCGACTGCGGCCACGCCTCCACCGAGCACGAGGGCCACGTCGACTACTTCCACGACGGCCACGTGCACACCCCCCACGACGACCACGTCGACGAGTGCGAGGGCACGCACGCCGAGCACGCCGACCACGATCACGAGCACGGCCCCGACTGCGGCCACGAGACCGTCGAGCACGGCGACCACGTCGACTACGTCCACGACGGCCACCGCCACGCCGCCCACGCCGGCCACTGGGACGAGCACTAGCGCGCAGGGCCCGTCCCCTTTCTGGCGAATCGTGGGTGCGCGTGGCGCACCGTGGGTTCGCCGGTTCGGTGGCGTGTCGACGGCCTCTGTTTCTGGCGAATCGTGGGTGCGCGTTGCGCACCGTGGGTTCGCCGGTTCGGTGGCGGGTCGACGCCCGCTGTTTCTGGCGCATCGTGGGTGCGCGTGGCGCACCGTGGGTTCACCGGTTCGGTGGCGGGTCGACGGCCTCGGTTTCTGGCGAATCGTGGGTGCGCGTGGCG
>DATHSN010000227.1:0-4310 GCA_035464115.1 Acidimicrobiales bacterium
ACGACGCCACCGTCGGTGGCGTCGAGATCGATGGCGATGTCGATCGACGTCTCCTTGGTGACCCGGCTGCGCTCGGCGCGCCGGCGCCGCAGCACCGCGGGGTTCGGGGTGGGGGTCATGCGAGCACCTCCGTGAGGGCGGTGAGGAAGCGGTCGTCCTCGGCGCGGGTGCCGACGGTGACCCGCAGGCAGCCGTCGAGGCGGGGCCACGACGAGCAGTCGCGCACGAGGACGGAGCGGTCGACCAGGCCCTGCCACACGTCGCGGCCGGACCGGTGCAGGGGGCGGAACAGCACGAAGTTGGCGCCCGACGGCCACACCTGCACGGGCAGGTCGGCCAGGGCGGCGGTGATGCGGCCCCGCTCCTCGACGATGGCGGCGACCCGGGCCTCCATGGCGTCGAGGTGGTCGAGGGCGAGGGTGCCGGCGAGCTGGGTGACGGCGTCGAGGTGGTAGGGCAGCACCACCTTGTCGAGCTCGGCGACGAGCCAGGCCGGGCCGACCAGGTAGCCGAGGCGGGCGGCGGCCATGGCCCAGGTCTTGGAGTAGGTGCGGGTGACGACGAGGGGCACGTCGTCGGCGACCAGCTCGAGCGCCGACCAGGCCGCGAACTGCCCGTAGGCCTCGTCGACCACGACGAGCGCCCCCACCTCGGCGGCGAGGTCGATGACGGCGCGCACGTCGGCGGGGTCGTCGACCACGCCGGTGGGGTTGTTCGGCGAGCAGAGGAACACGATGGACGGTCGGGCGTCGGCGACGACGCGACGGACCTCGGTCAGGTCGAGGCCGAAGTCGTCGCCGCGCTCGCCCTCGACCACCTCGGCGCCGGTGATGCGGGCGATGTGGGAGTGCAGGGCGTAGGTGGGCTCGAAGGTGGCCACCCGCCGGCCGGCGCCGCCGAACGCCAGGCACACCGACTGCAGGACCTCGTTGGAGCCGTTGGCGGCGAACACCTGCTCGGGCCCGACGCCGTGGAGGGCGCCGATGGCGGTGCGCAGCCCGGTGGCCGCCCGATCGGGGTAGCGGTGCCAGGCGACGTCGTCGAGCGCGGCGGCGAGGGCGGCGCGGAACGCCGCCGGCGGGGGCTCGGGGGCCTCGTTGGTGTTGAGCCGGACGTCGACCGACACCTGCGCCGAGTGGTAGCCCTCGAGGGCGGCGAGGTCGTCGCGCACCCGGGGACGGGCCGCGGTCACCGGCGGGCCTGCCGCAGCCGGACCGATTCGGCGTGGGCGTCGAGCCCCTCGGCCGCGGCCAGCGTGACGACGTGGGGTCCGAGCGCGTCGAAGCCGTCGGGCGAGACGGTGACCACGTGGATGTCCTTGGTGAAGTCGGCCACGGTCAGCGCGCTGGAGAACCGGGCGGTGCCGTCGGTGGGCAGCACGTGGCTCGGGCCGGCCAGGTAGTCGCCGAACGACGCCGGTGACCACGGGCCGCAGAACACAGCGCCCGCGTGGCGCACCAGCGGCAGCAGTGCCCGGGGGTCGTCGACGAGCAGCTCGAGGTGCTCGGGGGCGATGAGGTTGCTCACCGCCATGGCCATCTCCGGCGAGTCGACCAGCGCGGCGTGACCGGCGGCGTCGAGGGTGGCGGCGATCTCGTGGTGGCGCGGCGCGGCGCCGACCAGGCGCTCGACCGCCTCGGTGACGGCGTCGGCCACCGCCTCGTCCCAGGTGACCAGCCAGGCCAGGCCGTCGGGGCCGTGCTCGGCCTGCAGGATGACGTCGATGGCGGCGAGCTCGGGATCGATGGAGGCGTCGGCGACGACGACCACCTCGGACGGCCCGGCGAACGCGGCGGCGATGCCCACCCGGTCGGCGACGAGCCGCTTGGCCAGCGCGACGTAGACGTTGCCCGGCCCGGCGATGACGTCGACCCGGCCGATGGTGGCGGTGCCGTACGCCATCGCCCCGATGGCCTGGGCGCCCCCCACCGCGTAGAGCTCGTCGACCCCGGCGATGGCCGCGGCGGCGAGGGTGACGTCGGCGACGCGACCGGTGGCCCGATCGGGCGGCACGCACAGCACGAGCTGGCCGACGCCCGCCACCTTGGCGGGGATGGCGGTGTGCAGCACGGTGGAGGGGTACGACGCCCGACCACCGGGGACGTAGAGCCCGGCCCGGTCGACCGGGCGGACGAGGGCCTCGACGACCACCCCGTCGCGCTCCACGCGGTGGTCGGCCCGGACCTGGGTGAGGTGGAACTCGCGGACGCGGTCGGCGGCGACCTCGAGGGCGGTGCGCAGCTCGGCCGGGATCCGCTCGAGGGCGGCGGCCCGCTCCTCGGGTGGGACGTCGAGGCGGGCCAGGCGGGCCCCGTCGAAGCGCTCGGTGAGCTCGATGAGGGCGTCGTCGCCCCGCGCCGCGACGTCGGCGAGGATCTCGCGCACCGCGGCGACCGGTTCCTCGCCGGCCAGCTCGGGCCGGGGCAGGTGGGCGGGGAGCTCGTCGGCGGGCACGCCGCGCAGGTCGAGTCGGTTCAGCATCGGGGGGTTCCGGTGGCGTCCATGGGCGCCGGTCACGGTACCGGGCGCCGCCGGATCACCCCCCATCGATTGGCCGCTGCCGGTGGGGTCGTCCCCGACGGGGGAGACTGGGCCCATGGAGAGCGATCGCGCCCAGCTGTCGTCGGCCGTCTCGGTCCTCGACGACCTCACCGCCCGCATCGTGGAGGTGGCCGACCGCTACCGGGGCGGCGCCCGCGAGGACGTCACCGCCGAGCTCGACGAGGTGGAGCGCACCCTGCGCCAGGCGACGCGCCGGCTCGGCCGCGCCGTCGACCGGATGCGGGGCCCGGGCTGATCCGACCGCGTCAGGTTCGGGTCAGCACCCCACCGGTGGGGAAAAACAAGTCGGCGCCCCCGAAGGGGCGCCGACTGGGCGACCGCGGGCGGCGGATCCCGGGTCGCCGATACCAGGTGGCGGGACCTGGCAGAGGTGAGCATAGCTCGTCCCCTGACCGATGTGTGTCATTCGGTCAAGAGGCGGGTTCCGATTTGCTGCGCCATCGGTCACACCGGGAGGGTCAGACCTGCGACGCCGGGCAGAAGTCGGCCAGCACGCACGCCTCGCAGCGTGGTCGCCGGGCCAGGCACACGCGCCGTCCGTGCAGGATCAACCGCAGCGAGAACGCGCCCCGCTCGGCCGCGGGGATCATGGCGTTGAGCTCGAGCTCGACCTTCACCGCGTCGGTCTCGGTGGTGAGCGCCAACCGGCGGGCCAGGCGGCCGACGTGGGTGTCGACCGGGAGACCGGGCAGGTCGAGCGCCACCGAGCGCACCACGTTGGCGGTCTTGCGGCCGACGCCGGGCAGGGCGGTGAGCTCGGGCATGGGTCCGGGCACCTCGCCGTCGTGGCGCTCGACCAGGGCCTGGGCCATGCCCAGCAGGCTGGTGGCCTTGTTGCGGTAGAAGCCGGTCGGGCGGATCAGCTCCTCGAGCTCGTCGCGGTCGGCCCCGGCGAGGTCCTCGGGCGTGGGGTAGCGGGCGAACAGCGCCGGGGTGACCAGGTTGACCCGGGCGTCGGTGCACTGCGCCGACAGGATCGTGGCGACCAGCAGCTCGAACGGCGAGCGGTGGTCGAGCTCGCAGATGGCGTCGGGGTACTCCTCGGCGAGGCGCCGGGCGGTCTCCCGGGCCCGGCCCTTCGGTGTGCGGGGTCGACCCATGGCCCGGGACCCTACGCGGCGTGGTCCCGCCGGCCCCGACCGGGCCGCCGAGCCCGGTCGCTACCCTCGGGCCGATGCGCAGCGTGGCGGTCGAGCACCGGGGGGCCCACGGCCGCGCCGACGACCACGGCCGGGGCTTCGAGGCCGAGGTGCACGCCGGGTCCGGCCGGCTCGACGTCGCCGCCGCCACCGCGCTGCTCACCGCCCTCGCCCACCAGGTCGCCACCGCGGGCGGCGGCACCCTGCGCTGGCGGGTGAGCGCCCCGACCACCGAGCACGACCGCATCGCGTCGGCGGCGGGGATGCGCCGGGTGCGCGAGCTGTGGCAGATGCGCCGACCGCTGCCCGTCGAGGCCACCACCGATCTCGCCACCCGGGCGTTCCGCCCCGGCGAGGACGACGCGGCGTGGCTGGAGGTGAACAACCGGGCCTTCGCCTGGCACCCCGACCAGGGTGGGTGGACCCACGACGACCTGGCCGAGCGGCTGGGCGAGCCCTGGTTCGACCCCGAGGGGTTCCGGCTCCACGAGGTCGACGGCCGCCTCGCCGGCTTCTGCTGGACCAAGGAGCACCACGAGGTCGACCCACCCCTCGGCGAGATCTTCGTGATCGGCGTCGACCCCGCGTTCCACGGTCGCGGCCTGGGGC
>DATHSN010000228.1:0-9352 GCA_035464115.1 Acidimicrobiales bacterium
CACCGTGAACCGGTCCCACTCCGGCAGGCCCCGGTCGCTGCCGTACTCGAGTCGCTCGATGCCGGCCCGCCCGTCGACGATGAGGCGGCCCGTCATCCCGAACCGCAGCCCCAGCACGGGGCGCGGTCCCTCGGGCCCCGCCAGGTCGACGCACAGCAGCTTGCCGTGGCGTCGCAGCCCGACCACCCGGGCTCCCACGAGCGCCGAGCCGAGGTCGTCGGCGGTGACCCCGCCCTTGACGAACCACGGGTCGGGCGCGGCCACCGCCCCGACCACGCGGCCCACCACCGGCTCGGCGAGACGCCGGTAGGCCTCGATCTCGAGCAGCTCGGGCACCGCCGCGACCTCAGCGCGGCAGCGGCGCGTGGGCGAGCTCGGGGAGCACCAGCCGGGCGAACCGCTCGCACTCGGCGTGATGGGGGTAGCCCGACAGGATGAAGGCGTCGACGCCGAGCTCGCGGTAGCGCTCGAGCTTGGCTCTGACCTGGTCGGGGTCGCCCACGATGGCGGCGCCGCAGCCGCTGCGGGCCCGCCCGATGCCGGTCCAGAGGTGGTCTTCGACGAACCCGTCGAGATCGGCGGTGTCGCGCAGCTCGGCTTGGTGGCGCACCCCCGCCGACTGGGAGTCGAGCGACCGGGCCCGGATGGCCGCACCGACCTCGTCGTCGAGCGCGCTCACCAGGTGGGCGGCCGCGGCCCGGGCCTCGGCCTCGGACTCGCGCACGATCACGTGGACCCGGTAGCCGAACGTGAGCGTGCGACCGTGGGCGGCGGCCCGCTGGCGGAGGTCGGCGATGGTGGCGGCGACGCCGTCCTCGGTGTCGGGCCACATGAGGTAGACGTCGGCGGCGGCCGCGGCGACCTCGCGGGCCGCCTCGGACATCCCGCCGAAGTAGAGCGGGGGGCACCGGCCGGCCACGGTGGTGACCGACGGGGGTGCCACCTCGAGGTCGTAGAACTCGCCGTGGTGCGCCACCGGGCGACCGTCGAGCAGGTCGCGGACGATGGTCATGACCTCGAGGGTGCGCCGGTAGCGGGGTGCGCTGTCGAGCGGGGCGCCGGGCAGGTCCGACGAGATGATGTTGACGGTGAGGCGCCCGCCGGCCATGCGGTCGATGGTGGCGAGCTGGCGGGCGAGCTGGGGCGGCCACATCTCGCCGCACCGCACCGCGAGCAGCAACCCGATGCGCTCGGTGAGCGGGGCGATGCCCGCCGCGAAGGCCACCGAGTCGATGCCGAGGTCGTAGCCCGAGGGCAGCAGCACGTTGTCGAACCCGGCGCGGTCGGCGGTGCGCACCAGCGACGAGCAGTGCTCCCACGACGAGCGCAGCGCGGGGTCGGGCACCCCCAGCAGCTCGTAGTCGTCGTCGCAGAGCGCCCCGAACCAGGCCACCTCGGCCGGTGGGCGCGACCCGCCGGTCACGGCAGCGGTCGGCCAGCGGCGGCGATCAGCTCGTAGCGGTCGCGCTTGGTGAGGGTGACCGACGCCGCGCCCGCCGCCTCGATGATGCGGTCGACGCGCTGGGTGCCGACGATGGGGACGACGGCCGCGGGGTGACCGGTGAGGAACGCCAGCGCGACCTGGGTGGGCGTCGCCTCCTCGCGCTCGGCGAGTCGGCGCACGACGCTGCGGACGTCGGCGAGGCGCTGGGGCTCGTCGACCATGGGCGGATCGTCGGTGACCAACAGACCCCCGGCCAGGGGGCTCCACGCCAGCGGCGTGATCCCGAGCTCGAGGGCCTGGTCGATCGTGCCGTCGTCGAGCGCGTCGAGCTGCCACACCGACAGCTCGGGTTGGGTGGTGACGATCGGGGCGTCGAGGTGCGCGGACAGCGCCCGGACCTGGCTCGGCGTGTGGTTCGACACGCCGACCTCGCGGACCTTCCCCGACGCCCGCAGCTCGTCGAGCGCCTCGGCCGCCTCGGCGGGGTGCGCCAGCAGGTCGGGTCGGTGGATCTGGTAGAGGTCGATGACATCGACCCCGAGGCGGCGCAGCGACGCCTCGCACGCCGCCCGGATCCACTCGGCGCTCGAGTCGTAGGGCGCACCCGGGCGGATCCCGCCCTTGGTGGCGAGCACCATGCGGTCCCGCAGGTGCGGCGCCTCGGCCAGGACCTCGCCGAGCAGCGTCTCGGCCGAGCCGAAGCCGGCGTCGGTGTCGATGCCGTAGATGTCGGCGGTGTCGATGAGCGTCATGCCGTGATCGAGGGCGGTCTCGATCTTGGCCCGCGCGTCGGCGACGGGGGTGCCGGCGAACCGCCAACAGCCATAGGAGATCGGGCCGACGACGAGGTCGCTCGAACCGAGTCGGCGGGGGGCGGCAGGCGTGGCGTCCGACATCGCCGGGGAGCGTAGCGGCGTGAGCCCGGCCACCTCGGCGCGACCGGAGCCCGACCTCCCGACCGGGAGCTACCGAGCGGGGGCGGCGAGGGCGGCGAGCATCGGGTTGAGGAACCGGCCGTCGGGGTCGGCGAGGTCGCGCGCACGCCACCAGTCGTCCCAGCGGGGGTGGAGCCCGGCGAGCTCGTCGGGAGGGATCCGGTGGTGCTTGCCCCAGTGGGGGCGCCCCTCGTGGTGGCGGAACACCGCTTCGCAGTCGCGGAAGAGCCGGTCGTGGTCGAGCCCGGCTCCCTGGTGCACGGAGATGGTGACGGTGGGCCGGTCGAAGGCGGGGCTGAGCCAGACGTCGTCGGCGGCCAGGGTGCGGTACTCCACCGGCCAGGCCACGTCGGGGTGGCGCGCCCGGTAGAGGCGACGGATGGCGGCGAAGCACTCGGGGCCGGCCTCGGCGGGGACGGCGTACTCCATCTCCTCGAAGCGGTCGTCGCGCACGCTCGGGAAGACGCGGTGGCTGTGGTCGATGCGCTCCCAGCGCTCGTCGGGCAGCGGATCGGGCGGGGCCTCGGTCTCGTCGAGCGACTTGCTGAGGCAGCGGTCCGTGCCGGGGATCCAGAAGAACTCGTAGTGGCGGGTGGCGGCGATGCGCTCGTCGAGCGCGGCGAGGGTGTCGGCGACCGCCTCGGTCCAGGAGCGCTCGTGGAGCCGGTAGGCGGGCCGGACCCGCAGCCGGAGCCGGGCGACGACGCCGGTGGCCCCGAGCGACAGGCGGGTGGCGGCGAACAGCTCGGGGTGGTGGTCGGCGTCGCAGTCGACGATGTCGCCGTTGGCCAGCACGACGGTGGCGCCGACGACCCCGGCCGACAGGCACGGCAGGGTCGGACCGGTGCCGTGGGTGCCGGTGCCGCACGCCCCGGCGATGGCCTGGCGGTCGATGTCGCCCTGGTTGGGCAGGGCGACGCCGGCGGCGAGGAGCGGGTCGCCGAGGTCGGCGATGCGGGTGCCGGCGCGCACCTCGGCGACGCCCGCCGCGGTGTCGACCGACACCACGCCGGCGAGGTGCTCGAGCGACACGACCACGCCGTCGGTGGGCACGAGCGCGGTGAACGAGTGGCCCGAGCCGACGGGCCGCACGGTCCGGCCCGCCTCGGTGGCGCGGCGCACGACGTCGGCCAGCTCGTCGTCGGTGCGCGGTTCGGCGATGTCGCTCGGCGTCGACCGCTGTCCCCCCGACCAGTTCACCCACTCCGGCACCGCCGTATCCTGCCACCCCCCGCCGCCGTCACCCCCTTCTGTCGCGATCACGACTTGACGCCGCCCACCGCCCGGGTGGCTGAGCTACGCAGGTTGGCCGGGTGGGGGGATGGCGTCGAGGGCCCGGACCACGTCGGCGACGATGTCGTCGGGGTGCTCGAGGCCGACCGACACCCGCACGGTGCCGGGCCGGATGCCCGACGCGTCGAGCTCATCGGGCGTGAGCCCCACGTGGGTGGTCGACGCCGGGTGGGTCACCAGCGTCTCGGGGCCGCCGAGCGAGGTCGCCAGCTGGGCCACCCGCACGCCCTCGACGAACGCGACCCCGGCGTCGAGCCCGCCCACCAGATCGAACGCGAGCAGCCCGCCGAAGCACCGCATCTGGCGCCGGGCCAGCTCGTGCTGGGGGTGCGACGCCAGGCCCGGGTAGCGCACCCGGGCGACCGCGGGGTGCGCCTCGAGGACCTCGGCCAGGCGTTGGGCGCCCTCGGACTGCTGGCGGAGCCGCACGCCGAGCGTGCGCAGTCCACGCAGGCCGTTCATGGCGTCGAACGGCGAGGCGTTGGCGCCCTGGAGCACGGCGAAGCCCCACAGCCAGGCGAGCAGCTCCTCCGAGCCGGCGACCACCCCGAGGGTGGCGTCGTTGTGGCCGGCGATGGCTTTCGTGGCCGAGTGCAGCACCAGGTCGACGCCGTGGTCGAGGGGCCGCTGGCCGAGCGGGGTGGCGAAGGTGGAGTCGACCACGGTCATCGGTCCGGCGATGGCGCCCAGCGCGTCGAGGTCGACCACGTCGAGCTGGGGGTTGGCCGGTGTCTCGGCGAACACGAGCACCGTCTTCCCCGGGCGGACGGCGGCCGCGAACGCACCGGGCTCGGTGCCGTCGACGAAGGTGACGTCGATGCCGAAGCGGGGGCACGCCGTCTGCAGGAGCAGCTGGGTGCCGGCGTAGAGCTGGCGTTGGGCGACGATGTGGTCGCCCGACGAGCACAGCCCGAGGATCACCGCGCTGACGGCACCCATCCCCGAGGCGAAGGCCCGGGCCGACTCGGCGCCCTCGAGGTCGGCGATGGCCTCCTCGAAGGCCCGGACCGTGGGGTTGCCGTAGCGGGTGTAGAAGCGGTTGGCGCCCGACTGGGTGGCCATGCGCCGGCCGTCGGCGACCGTCGGGGTGACGAACGTGGTGGTGGCCCACAAGATGGGCGCCAGCGCGGTGTCGTTGTCGGCCCGTCCGGCGCGGATGGCGCGGGTCTCGGCGTGCAGCGACGGGTCGTCAGCCACGGGGGTCCCCCACGGAGTCGAGGAGCTTGGTGAGCGGTGGCCCGACCTGGTCGGGCTCGAGGAGGAAGCCGTCGTGGCCGTGCGGGCTGCGCACGTCGACGTGGTCGACCAGGCGGCGGCGGGCGGCCAGGGCGTCGCGCAGCACGGCCTGCTGGTAGGGCGGGTAGAGGCCGTCGGAGTCGATGCTCATCGTGAGCGTCGGCGCCGTCACCCGGGCGAGGGCGCGAGCGAGGCCCCCGCGGTCGCGGGCCACGTCGTGGAGGTCCATCGCCTTGTTGAGCACGAGGTAGGAGTTGGCGTCGAAGCGCCGCACCAGCTTCTCGCCGTGGTAGTCGAGGTAGCTCTCGACCTCGAAGCGGTCCCACATGGCGAACCGGTCGAGGGGCTCGACCGGTCGACGGTCGAAGCGGGCCTCGAACACGGGCTCGGACCGGTAGTGGATCTGGGCGATGGCGCGGGCGAGGGCCAGGCCCTCATGGGGGCCGTCGCCGGGCTCGGCGGCGTAGTAGTCGCCGTCGCGCCACCGCGGGTCGCCGGCGATCGCCAGGCGGCCGACGTGGCTCCAGGCGATCTGCTGGGCCGATGCGGCGGCGCACGTGGCCACGAGGGCGAGCGAGCGCACCCGCTCGGGGAACATGACACCCCACTCGAGGGCCTGCATGCCGCCCATCGAGCCGCCGACCACCGCGTGCCAGCGGTCGATCCCGAGCCCGTCGGCGAGGAGGGCCTGGGTGCGCACGGTGTCGCGGATGGTGACGACCGGGAAGCGCGACCCGTAGGGGCGCCCGGTGGCGGGATCGATCGAGGCGGGGCCGGTGGTGCCCTGGCAGCCGCCGAGGACGTTGGCGCACACGACGAACCAGCGGTCGGTGTCGATGGCCCGACCGGGCCCGACGAGGTCGTCCCACCAGCCGACCGTGGGGTGACCGTGCCCGCTCGGGCCCGACACGTGCGAGTCGCCGGTGAGGGCGTGGCAGACGAGGACGGCGTTGTCGGCGCCCGGGGCGAGCTCGCCCCACGTCTCGTAGGCCACGGTGACGTCGCGGAGGATGCCCCCGCCCTCGAGGGCGAAGGGACGGTCGGGGGTGATGCGGTGGAAGCGCCGGTCGCCGGCGGGGTCGCCGGGTCGCCAGGCGCCGGTGACGGGGAGCCGGCTCGGGTGCGAACGGGGGCGGTGGGAGCGCCCGAGGCCCGACGGGGCGCGCCGCGCCGACGCGGCCGCCGACCCCGGTGGCTCGTGCCCGACCTCGTCGCTCAACTCCGACCTCGTTCGCTCAGGGGTCGGACGCCCGTGGTCGGGCCGGGGGCCCGGACGCTTCGTTGCCGGCGGACCGGCCACATCCCCGCCGAAGCGGGAGGCACCTTGGGCGTCCGTCCCAGGTTGCCGGGCCCGCGAGCGGACCCTCCGGATGCGGGGTCAGGATCGCCCGCACGGGCCCGTCCGTCAAGGCGGAGGCCCGCGCTGGCGAGCGCTACAGCTCGCGGCGGTCGAGGAGGCGGGCGGCGACCGCCAGGGCCACCACCGTCAGGATCACGGTGACCCCGGCCGCGGGCAGGTGGTCGACGATCGACCCGTCGTCGGCGAGGGTGGCCAGCGATCCGAGCAGGCGACCGGGCAGCCACTCCCCCACCGCCGGGGCGATCGACAGCAGTCCGAGACCCAGAAGGGCCACGAGGGCCCCCACCGCCGCGCCGACGGTGGACCGCACGAGCGACGCGGCGAGCGCGGTGACCGCCACCGCGAACACCAGGTACAGCGAGCCGAACGCGGCGCCGGCGAGAACCCCCGGGGCCGACGGCGCGCCGAGCAGCACGACCGTCTCGTACCAGGCGGCGGCCACGCCGAGCAGCCAGCCGACGACCGCCAGGCCGGCGGCGGCGACGAACCGGGGCCACAGCAGCGTGGCCGGGCGCGCCACGCGGGTGCGCAGGAAGATGCCCATCTCGACGCGCTGGTCGATGGCGAGGGCGCCCGCGGCGGCGACCACCACCACGATGAGGCCGATCTGGGCGGCGTTGGCGACGTACTGCCCGAGGCCGTCGGCCGGGGTCGGGTCGGGCAGGGTGATCTGCACGTCGTCGGTGCCGAACGACTCGACGATGGTGTCGAGGTACCGGGCGGTGAGCGGGCCGATGAACCCGAAGAGCACGAAGACCCCGAGCACGGCGATCCACCGGCGGGTGCGGACGATCCGCAGCCACTCCAGGCGCCACAGCGCGGGCGGGCCGAGGCGGTCGGTCACGGCGGTCACGAGGTCAGCTCCCGGAACACGGTCTCGAGGTCGGGCGCCTCCTGCTCGATGCGGCGCACCGCGGCGCCGGCAGCCGCCAGCGCGCCCGGCAGGGCCCGCTCGGCCTCGGGCACCGACCGCACCGCCACCCGCAGCTCGCCCTCGGTCACCCCTGCCGACACGTGGTCGACCCACGCCTCGGCGCGCAGGTGGTCGGCGACCGGCGACGGGTCGTCGCGGACCCACACCCGCAGCACGGGTGCGGCGCGCCCGACGAGCAGGTCGGTGAGCGGCGCCTGGGCCTGGAGGCGGCCGTCGTGGAGGATCCCGACCACGTCGGCCACCTCGGCCACGTCGGCGAGGATGTGGCTCGAGAAGACCACGGTGGACCGGGACCGGCGGGCCGCCACCAGGTCGAGCACCTCGCGCCGGCCGAGCGGGTCGAGCGCGGAGGCCGGCTCGTCGAGCAGCAACAGGTCGGGCTCGCCGACGACGGTGGCGGCCCAGGCCAGGCGTTGGGTCATGCCCCGGCTGAAGCCGCCGACGCGGCGGTGGGCGGCATCGGCCAGCCCGGCATCGGCGAGCGCGGCGTCGACGTGGTCGACCCCGAGCTCGGGGGCCGTGAGCCGCCGGGCCAGGTCGACCACCTCGAAGCCGGTGAGCCACGGCTCGAACTCGGGGGTGTCGGGCAGCACCGCGACGCGACCCCGGTCGACACCGAGGTGGATCTCGCCGGCGGTGGCGGAACGGAGCCCGGCGACGATGCTGAGCAGGGTGGTCTTGCCCGACCCGTTGGGTCCGACGAGGCCGTAGACGCTCCCGGTGGGCACCTGCAGGTCGACGCCGCGCAGCGCCTCGTGTTCGCCGTAGCGCTTGACCAGCCCGCGGGTGGCGACGGCGGTCGTCATGGTGCGTCGACGCGGCGATCGGGGTCGACCCGACCGACCCGCCCGCCGAGCAGGTAGACGACCGCGCCCATCGGCACCGAGGCGACGATGAACAGGGCCCACGCCCAGCGGGGCAGCCAGCGCACCTCGCTGCGGGACAGGTCGACGAGGGCGACGACGACCAGCGCCAGGCTGGCGAGGAGCAGGGGGACGAGAGCGGCGAGCAGCGTGGAGTCCACGCTCCCAGGGTGCCGGCCCGAGGCCGTCGGGTCATCACCCGCTGGTGGGAACCTCCGGGTCCGCCGGCGGGTGGATCGCGAGCGCGTCGGCGCGGTGGGCGGCGAGGTCGACCACGTCGGCGAAGTCGTCGAAGCTCACCAGCCGCTCGAGGTGACCGCGGAGGGTCCCGTGACCGGCGAGCAGCGCGAACGTGTCGCCCATGGCCTTGGTGGCCGCGAACAGCGCCGACACCGGGGAGAGCACGAGGGTGACCCCCAGGTCCGCCAGCTCGTCGGGCGTGAGCAACGGCGTGCGTCCGGTCTCGACCATGTTGGCCACGAGGACGGCCTCGGGGAGGGCGGCGGCGATGGCCTCGAAGTCCTCGATGCTGGACGGCGCCTCGACGAAGACGGCGTCGACGCCGAGGTCGAGCGCAGCGCGGCCGCGGGCGATGGCCTCGTCGAGCCCGAGCGGCGCCCGGGCGTCGGTGCGCGCCGTCACGTGGAGGTGCTCACGGTGGTCGAGCGCGGCCTGCAGCTTGGCGAGCCAGTCGGCGCGGGCGACGACCTCCTTGCCGGCCATGTGCCCGCACCGCTTGGGCCAGACCTGGTCCTCGAGGAAGATCCCCGATGCGCCCGCCGCCTCCCACAGCTCGACGGTGCGGCGCACGCTGCGCTCGTCGCCGTAGCCGGTGTCGGCGTCGACCAGCAGCAGCGCGTCGGGGGCCGCGGCGTGGATGCGCCGGGCGGCGTCGGCCATCTCGGTCTGGGTGAGGTAGCCGAGGTCGGGCAGCCCGAGGAGGGTGCCCGACACGCAGTACCCCGACACGAAGAGCACGTCGAAGCCCGCCTGGGCCGCCAGCCGGGCCGAGAGGGGATCCCAGACTCCAGGGGCGAGCGTGGGCCGGCGGCGCTGGAGGCGATGGCGGAGGGCGGTGCCGCTCATCCCGGCATCGTAGGGTCAGCGCCCGAGGACCACTCCCGGGGCGACGCTGATCCGGCCCTTCCCCTCGCGCTTGGCGGTGTAGAGGGCGGCGTCGGCCGCAGCCACGAGCGCGTCGCGGTCGGCGGTCGGGGCGGCGAGGGCCACCCCGATGCTCACCGCCACCGGCGGATCCCCCTGCGCCGAGCGGTCGAGGATGCGCTC
>DATHSN010000229.1:0-22179 GCA_035464115.1 Acidimicrobiales bacterium
GTCTCGTCGTGAAGTCCCCCGATCCCCACCGCGTCGAGCTCGACGAGATCGACAAGGCCATCATCCGCGAGCTCCAGGTCGACGGCCGCACCCCCTACGCCAAGCTCGGTCCGGCGGTCGGCCTGTCGCAGGCCGCTGTGCGCCAGCGGGTGCAGCGCCTCGTCGAACGCCACGCGGTGCAGGTGGTGGCGGTCACCGACCCGTTCGTGCTCGGCTTCGGGGTGATGGCCATGGTCGGTGTCGAGACCGACGGTCCCGCTCGCCCGGTGGCCGACGCGCTGGGCGCCGAGCCCGAGGTCGAGTACGTCGTGCTCACCGCCGGCCGCTACGACCTGCTCGTCGAGGTGGTGTGCGAGTCCCACGACGACCTGCTGAGGCTGCTCGACGACCGCATCCGGTCGGTGCCCGGCGTGCGCCGCGCCGAGCCGTTCACCTACCTCGACATCACCAAGCAGACCTACGCCTGGGGCACCCGCTGAGGCCCACCCACCGCGTCAGCTGTCGAAGCCGACGCCGGCGGCGTCGAGCAGGCGCAGCCACGGTCCCCGCCGGCCGCCCCGGCGGTCGGCGCGGGCGAGCGCCCGGCGGGTGAGGTTGATGCCGATCCACCGGATCGGCTCGGGGGGCCACGGGAGCGGCGACCGGGCCACCAGCGGGAGGTCGAGCAGCGGCGAGCGGCCGTCGCCGAGCAGGTCGAGCCCGACCCGGGCACCGAAGCGGCTCGCGCCCACGCCGAGCCCGGTGTAGCCGGCGACCCAGGCCACGCGCCGGTCGTGGGTGGTGCCCGCCGCGAGCGTGAAGCGCGACGTGGTGCCGATGGGTCCGCCCCAGCGGTGGCTGAACCGGATGCCCTCGAGCTGGGGGAACGTGGCGAGCAGCTGGGCGGCCAGCAGCTCGTGGGTGGCGGAGCGTTGCTCGAGGCGGGGGTCGACCCGGCTGGCGAAGTGGTAGACGGCGTCGTAGCCGCCCCACAGGATCCGCCCGTCGGCCGTCGGTCGGCTGTAGTGGAACTGGTTGGTGGTGTCGGCGAGCCCCCGACGGTTGGACCAGCCGACCGCCGCCCACTGCTCGGCCGAGAGCGGTTCGGTCATCACCACGTGGTCGTAGACCGGGACGACGCGCCGGCGCACCGCCCGGAGCGGCGACCCGTAGGCGTTGGTGGCCACCAGGGCCCGACCGGCCCGCACCCGACCGGTGGCGGTGTCGACGCGCACCCCGGCGCCGTCGCGCTCGACGCGGGTGACCGCGCTGCGCTCCGCGACGAGCCCACCCCGTCGGCGCACGGCGTCGGCCAGGCCCCACGCCAGCCGGGCCGGGTCGATCAGGCCGACGTCGTCGTGTCGCAGCAGCGCCCCGCAGAAGGTGGGGGAGTCGATCTCGGCGCGGGTGGCGTCGGCGTCGAGCACCTCGACGTCGGCGCCGTGGCGGCGGTGCAGGGCGGCGTCGTCCGCGAGGTCGGCCACCAGGTGGGGGGCGACGGCCACGTCGAGCTCGCCGGTGGGCCACCAGTCGGCGGCGATGCCCTCGGTGTCGAGCGTGGCGGCGAGGTCGCGCAGGTTGTCGCGCCCGAGCTCGACGAGGCGGGGCAGGGCGTCGGGGAAGTGGCGCTCGCCGTTGGCCAGGCCGTGGGTGAGCGACGCGTCGACGAACCCGCCGTTGCGCCCCGACGCCCCGTCGGCGACGCGTCCGGCGTCGAGGACCACGACCGAGCGTCCGGGGTCCTCGTCGAGGGCGAGCAGCGCCGCCCACAGCCCGGTGAACCCGGCGCCGACGATCACCAGGTCGGTGCTGTGGTCGCCCTGGAGGGGGTCGCCGGCCGGCGGTCGCTCGGGCCGGTCGAGCCAGTAGGCCTCGGGCTCGGCGTCGGCCACCGCCCGCCGCCCGGCCTCGAGCAGCGCGGGACCCGGATCGGCACGGGGGACGGCATGGGCTCGGGGCACGGCGAGAGGCTAGGTCGGCGGGCGTGATCGGCCGTCCCCCCGGGCGCTCGATCGGGTTCTTCCGGCAGAAGGGGTCGCGCAGCGCCCACATCTGCCGGGAGAACCCTGGTGTGGCGCCGATGGCGCCCGGCGGCGGCCCCGCGAGTGGGCCCGGTCAGCCGACGCGGTCGACGTCGACCGCCACCTCCAGGCGTTGGCCCCGGCCACCCGCGTAGAGCACGCCGGCGACCGGGGCCACGTCGCCGTAGTCGCGGCCCCAGGCGACGGTGATGTGGCGCTCGCCGATGGGCCGGTCGTTGGTGGGGTCGAGGTCGATCCACCCGAGGTCGGGGACGTGCACCGCGAACCAGGCGTGGCTGGCATCGGTGCCGACGAGCTTCTCGCGCCCGGGCGGCGGGTCGGTCTCGAGGTAGCCGCTGACGTAGCGGGCGGCGAGGCCCTGGGACCGCACGCACGCGATGGCCAGGTGGGCCATGTCCTGGCAGACGCCCCGTCGCAGGGTCAGGACCTCGTGGGGTGGGGTGGACACGGTGGTGGATCCGGGGTCGTACTCGACGTCGGCGTGGATCCGTCGCATGAGGTCGAGCACGGCGTCGAGCAGCGGCCGGCCCGGGGTGAACGACCGCGCCGCGTAGGCCGCCACGGCGGCGTCGGGGCGGGCCCGCGCCGAGGGGAGCACGAACGGGCGGGCGTCGACGGCCGCCGCGCCCGACGCCGATCGGAGCCACGACGCCACCTCGTCCCACGGCTCGGGGGAGGCGAGGGCGGGCAGCGCGGGCTCGCCCTCGACCACCACGTCGCTCGTGGCGGTGACCGTGAGGTGCGAGTGGGGCCGCTCGATGGCGAACCAGGTGACCAGGTTGCCGAACGCGTCGACGCGCTCGCTGCGGTCGTCGGGCGCGGGGTCGACCTCGATGGTGCTCGACCGGCACGTCTGGCCGGGGAAGGTGCGGGGCGCGAGCCGGGCGAGGGTGTAGCCGAGCGACACCGGCTCGGCGTAGCCGTAGGTGGTGCGGTGCCGGACCCGGTACCTCACGGCGCGGCCGCCTCGTCGTCGGTGGTCGTGGGCTCGGCCGCGGGCTCGGCGGCCAGCTGGCGCGACGTCTCCACGTGGAGGAAGTGGTGGGCGACCGCGTCGCCCACGCCGAGCAGCACCCGGTCGAGCTCGGCGAGCAGCGCGTCGAGCTCGTCGTGGCGGACGCCGGCGTCGTCGACCTCGGCAGCCGCGGCGTCGAGGTCGGCGAGGCGCAACCGGGTGGAGGCGTCGAGCACGAGGCGCTCCACCTCCCCGAGGCGGGGCGGGGGCTCGCGCCGGGGGAGAGCGGCGCCGTGCTCGGCGAGCCGGTCGAGCTGGTGGGCCAGGCTGCGGGGGTTGGTCGGATCGGCGAGCAGCAGCGTGAGCACCGACCCGAGCTGGAGCCGTGACCGATAGCGGCGGCGGTAGGTGATGAGGCTCTCGTTGGCCGCCAGGATCGACTCGGCGACCAGCGCGTCGACCGCGTCGTCCTCGGTGGGCACGATGGCCGCCCGGAGCTGGCCGACGAGCAGCTGGGCCCGCTCGAGGCGTCGGCCGCCGTCGAGGAACAGCCAGACCGGGTCGCGCACCGTCGACTCGGCGGACAGCCCGGCGAGCGCCAGCAGCGACGTGAGCAGCGTGGAGAGCGCCCGCTGGGCGGTGCCCGCGTCGGTGGGCGGGTGGCTCGCCAGGCGGTCGAGCTCGTCGCGCACGTCGTCGAGCACCCGCCAGGTGTCGGCCGACAGCAGCTCGCGGACCGACGCGGTGGTGGCGAGGAGGCGATCGACGGTGGCGACGAGGTTGCCCCGCCGGGCGGGGTCGAACACGGCGCCGAGCGCGACGGCCACGGGGTCGGCGGCGGGGTCGGCGTCTGGGTCGGCGTCGGGGTCGGCGTCGGCGTCGGCGTCGGCGTCGGGGGCCGCTGGGCGGCGCGCCGGGTCGGGGACCGCCCCCGCGCCCTGCGGTCCGGTGACCGCCTCGAGGGCGGCGAGCAGCCGGGTCAGCCACGCCGGGGCCGGGCCCTCCTGGGTGTCGCCCACCCGGGCGAGCACCGCTCGGGCCATGCGGATGGTCGCCTCGATGCGCTCGCCGTAGCGACCGATCCAGAACAGGTCCTCGGTGGCCCGGCTGGGCAGCGTGTCGCCGGTGGCGCGCGTCGCCGGACCGAGCCGCGCCGCGCCCGCCCCGCTCGGCTCGGCCAGCAGCGAGGTGCCCTGGCGCTCGGGCTCGGAGGCGAGCACCCAGGTGTCCTTCACCCACGCCCCGTCGAGCGCGTCGGCCGACCCGGGGGCCCGGTCACCGCCGCCGGGCGCCGCCACCCGGGCGAGGGCGCCGGGCAGGGCCACGTAGCTGCCCTCGCGGGCGACGAGGAACGCCCGCAGGGCCACCGGTCGGGCCGCGAGCCCACCGGCGACGAGCGTCGGCGTGGTGCCGCCGTCGACGGGGAGGCGCGCCACCCACCGCCACGGGTGCTCGGTGATCAGGTGGCGGCGACGATCGGCCTCGGTGGGGTCGAGCGGACCGGCGGCCAGCGGGGGCACGTCGCGGCGGTGGTCGACGGCCGCCAGCTCGCAGCGGTCGATCTCGTCGAGCGCCCGGGCCAGCCCGGCGGGGGTCCCGCACCACCAGGCGTCGGGCCCGGCGAGCAGCAGCGGCCGGCCGAGCAGGTGCTCGCACAGCTGGGGGAGGAACGGGGCGAGACCCGGGCTCTCGAGGACCGCGGCGCCGATCGGGTTGGCCAGCGCCACCGTGCCCCGCCGCGCCGCCTCGACCAGACCGGGGATGCCCACCCCGGGATCGAGCTCGAGGGGGTCGCACCGCTCGTCGGGGACGGCCCGCACGATGACGTCGACCTGCTCGAGCCCGTCGAGGGTGCGCAGCCACACCCGGCCCCGGCGCACCGTCAGGTCGGCCGGCTCGACGAGCGGGTAGCCGAGGTAGGCGGCGAGGTAGCCGTGCTCGAAGTAGGCGGGGGCCCCGGGACCGGGGGTGAGGATGACGAGGCGGGGCTCGCCCCGACCCGGCGGCGCCAGCGCGGCGAGGCCGGTGCGCAGCGCCCGGAAGTAGTGGGCGAGGCGGTGCACGTGGGCGTCGCGGAACAAGCTGGGGAACACCCGCGACATCACCGTGCGGTTCTCGAGCACGTAGCCCGATCCGGTGGGGGTGCCGGTGCGGTGGGCGCTGACGACCCAGTCGCCGGCGGCCGAGCGGGCGAGGTCGGCCGCGTGGAGCACCACCCGGTGGGCGCCCGGGTGGGCGATGTCGACGGCGGCGCGCAGGTAGCCGGGGTGGGCCAGCACGACCTCGGGGGGCAGCAGCCCGGCGGCGATGAGCTCCTGGCGGCCGTAGATGTCGGCGAGCACCAGGTCGAGCAGCTCGGCGCGCTGCACGAGCCCGGCTTCGACGGTGGCCCACTCGTCGCTGGCGATCAGCACCGGGACCGGGTCGAGGTGCCACGGCCCGGCCTGGCCCGCCCCACCGGCGTGGGTGGCGCCGTCCTGGCGCAGCAGCTGGTGGGCCTCGGCCCGGCGATCGGCGAGCTCGGCGCGACCGAGCAGGCGCAGCGAGCCGATCACGTAGCGCCAGTGGTCGCGCAGCTCGCCGTCGTCGCCGACCATCTCGTCGGGGCGCCCGGGCTCGGGGGCGTAGGCCAACGGTTCGGTGGGCGCGCTCGCCTCGGCGCCGGGGTCGTCCGGCGTGGCGTCGACGACGCTCACCCGGCGGTGCCCGCGCCCGGCACGGTCATGCGTCGGCCAGCCAGAGGTAGCCGAGCGCGGCGAGCACGATGTGGTCGTCGACCACGGTGAGCCCGGTCTCGGAGCCGCACACGGCGGTGGGGGCGACCAGCCCGACCGCGTCGAGCAGGCCGGCGTGGATGCGGGCCGGCTCGTCGCCGAAGTTGACGAGGGCGAGGAACGACCCGGTGCTGGGGTGGTGACGGGCGTAGGCGAGCACGTGGGGATCGTCGACGTCGAGCACCTCGAGGTGCGCGCCGCGGCGCAACCCGTCGAGCCGTCGGCGCGCCGCCGACAGGGCCGCCATGGCGTCGAACACCCGCTGCTCGACCGTGCCGGCCTGGTGGCGACGGGCCGCCGCCGTCCAGTCCATGCGGGGGCGGTGCATCCAGCGGTTGTCGCCGGCGCGCGCGGGGTCGTCACGCCACGAGCCGTCGTCGCCGAGCGCGATCTCGTCGCCCATGTAGACGAGGGGGATGCCCGACCACGAGAAGATCACGGAGTAGAGCAGGACGAGGCGCCGGATGCCGGCGTCGACCAGCGCGGCGTCGCCCGCGGCGCGGCCCTGCTCGATGCCGCACAGCGCGGCGGCGGTGCCCGAGGTGCGGGCGTCGCCGGTGGCGGGGTTCTCCTGGAACCGGGCGCCCGTGGCGAACGAACCGGGGAAGTCGCCCGCGTAGTAGTCGACGAGGAAGCGGCGGTGGCTGGCGCCGCCCCACCCGGCGGCCATCGCGTCGGCATCGTCGATGGCCCAGCCGATGTCGTCGTGGCCCCGCACGTAGGTGACCCACGACGTGGGTTCCGGCGCCGGGCGCAGGCGCCGCAGGGCGTGGGTGGCGACCCGACCGTCGCGGGCCGCGAGGCTCGACCACAGCTGGACCATGAGCTGGTTGTGGTAGGCGAGGTCGCACTCGCGGCGGAAGCGGGCGTGGGCGCCGAGGTAGGGGACGAGCTGGTCGGGGGGCACGATCGCCTCGGCCTTGAACACCACCGCAGGGGCGGCCATGCGCACCAGCGCCCGCCAGGCCTGCAGCAGCAGGTGGGCCTCGGGCTGGTTCTGGCAGTCGGTGCCGAGCCGCTTCCACGTGAACGGCACCGCGTCGAGCCGCAGGATCTCGACCCCGCGGTTGGCGAGGTGGAGCATCACGTCGAGCATCGCCCGGAACACGTCGGGGTTGGCGTGGTCGAGGTCCCACTGGAACGTGTTGAAGGTGGTCCACACCCACCCCACGCCGGGCACCTCGGTGAAGTTGCCGGGCGCGAAGTCGGGGAAGACCTCGGGCAGGGTCTCCTCGTAGCGGTCGGGGATCTCGCGGTCGGGGAAGATGCGGTAGAAGGCCCGGTAGCGGGGATCGCCGGCCACCGCCCGGCGGGCCCACTCGTGCTCGGCGGCGGTGTGGTTGACGACGAGGTCGACGCACAGGCTGACGTGACGGCGACGGAGCTCGCCGGCGAGCGCCTCGAGCTCGTCCATCGAGCCGAGGGCGGGGTCGACCTCGTCGTAGTCGGCGACGGCGTAGCCGCCGTCGCTCTCGCCCGGGCGGGGCCGCAGCAGGGGCATGAGGTGCAGGTAGGTGACGCCGAGCTCCTCGAGCAGGTCGAGGTGCTCGCCGAGCCCGGCGAGGGTGTCGGCGAAGCGGTCGACGTAGGTGACGTAGCCCACCATGTCGGCCCGTTGGAACCACCCGGGGTCGATCTCGCGGCGGTGGTCGAGGGCGCGCAGCTCGTCGGGCCGGGCCGCGGTGGCCGCGAGGACGGTGTCGAGCAGGGCGTCGAGGAGCGCGTCGAGCGCCATCGGCGGCGCCGGGGTGTCGTCGGCCCGCCCCGGCCCGAACAGGCCGTCGAGGGGGCCGTAGAGATCGCCGAACCCGTGCTCGATTCGGGCCAGGAAGGCGTCGGCGTCGCGGTCGCCGAGGGCGCGCCGCGCCGGGCCCGAGAGCCGGGTGAGCTGGGCGGCGAGCGCGACCCGCGCCCGCTCGCCGACCTCGGCGCGGCCGGGGGCGAGCGGGTCGACGTGCGGCTCGGGGGGCAGGGCCATCGCCTTGATCATGCCCCGACCGACGGACCCCGCGGGTCGTCCGACGCCGATCGCCGGGCCGTCCGGCCCTACGGAGGCCCGCGCGTGAACCGTAGGGTCGCCCCGGTGGGCCGGCGCCCATCCCGCTCGCGCCGGCCGAGGAGGAGCCCATGGCCCGATCTCGGGTCTGCATCGACGGCAACGAGGCGGCCACGCTCGTGGCGCACCGCCTCTCGGAGGTGATCGCCCTCTATCCGATCACGCCCGCGTCGTCGATGGGAGAGATGGCCGATGCGTGGAGCGCGGCCGGGCGCACCAACTTGTGGGGCACCGTCCCCGAGATCGTCGAGATGCAGTCGGAGGCCGGCGCGGCCGGGGCGTTGCACGGCGCGGTCCTGCGCGGCGCGCTGGGAACGACGTTCACCGCGTCGCAGGGCCTGCTGCTCATGCTGCCCGACATGTTCAAGATCGCCGGCGAGCTCACGCCGGCGGTGATCCACGTGGCTGCCCGCAGCCTCGCCACCCACGCCCTGTCGATCTTCGGCGACCACAGCGACGTCATGGCCGCCCGCAGCACCGGCTGGACCATGCTCGCGTCGGGCTCGCCCCAGGAGGCCCACGACCTGGCGCTCGTCGCCCATGCCGCGACGCTGCGCAGTCGGGTGCCGGTCATGCACTTCTTCGACGGGTTCCGCACCTCCCACGAGATCAACTCGGTGGAGCTGCTCGACGACGACGACCTGCGGGCCCTCGTCGACGACGACGACATCCTCGACCTGCGGGGCCGCGCCCTGCGCCCGTCGGCGCCGTCGCTGCGGGGCAGCGCCCAGAACCCCGACGTGTTCTTCCAGGCGCGCGAGGCGTGCAACCCGTACCACGAGGCCGTGCCGGGCGTGGTCGCCGCGCTGCTCGACCAGCTGGCCGAGCGCACCGGGCGTCGCTACGGGCTCGTCGACTACCACGGCGATCCCGACGCCGAGCGCGTCATCGTGCTCATGGGCTCGGGCGCGGGCGCCGCGGCCGAGGCCGTCGACGTGCTGCGCGCCCGGGGCGAGAAGGTCGGCCTGGTCGTGGTCCGGCTGTTCCGGCCGTTCCCCACCAACGCGCTCGTCGCCGCCCTGCCGGCCTCGGCGCGCACCGTCGCCGTCCTCGACCGCACCAAGGAGCCGGGTGCGCCGGCCGAGCCGCTCCTGGCCGACGTCACCGTCGCGCTGGCCGATGCCGTCGGCCGGGGCGAGCGGGACGCCCTGCCCCGCCTGGTCGGCGGTCGCTACGGCCTGTCGTCGAAGGAGTTCACCCCCGCCATGGTCGCCGGCGTGTTCGCCGAGCTGGCCCTCGACGCGCCCCGGCCCCGCATCACGGTCGGCATCCGCGACGACGTCACCCACCTGAGCGTCGACCCCGTCGACGACGTGGTCGTCCCCCACGCCGGCGTCGAGGCCATCTTCTTCGGCCTCGGCAGCGACGGCACCGTGGGCGGCGCCAAGAGCTCGGTGAAGATCATCGGCGAGCACACCCCGCTGCACGCCCAGGGCTACTTCGTCTACGACTCCCGCAAGTCCGGCTCCGAGACCGTGTCGCACCTGCGGTTCGGTCCCGACGAGATCCGCTCCACCTACCTGGTGGAGCAGGCCGACTTCGTGGGTGTGCACCAGGCGTCGTTCCTCGAGCGCGACCACGTCATCACCCGCGCCGCCCGGGGCGCCACGCTGTTCGTCAACACCCCGGTGCCCGCCGACGAGTTCTGGGACTCGCTCACCGTCGAGGCCCAGCGCGAGATCATCGACCGCGAGCTCGCGGTGTGGGTGATCGACGCCAGCCAGGTCGCCCGCGACGTCGGCATGCCCGGCCGCATCAACACCGTGATGCAGCCGTGCTTCTTCGCCCTGTCGGGCGTGCTGCCCCGCGACGAGGCGGTCGCGGCCATCAAGGACTCCATCGAGCACACCTACGGCAAGCGCGGCCGCACCGTGGTGGCCATGAACCACGACGCCGTCGACCGCGCCCTCGACGAGCTGCACCGCGTCGAGGTGCCCGCCGAGGTCACCGCCACCCGGCGCCGGGCGCCGATCGTGCCCGCCGACGCGCCCGACTTCGTGCAGCGCGTCACCGCCCGCCTCCTCGCCGGCGAAGGCGACCTGCTCCCGGTGAGCGCCCTGCCCGCCGACGGCACGTTCCCCACCGGCACCACCAAGTGGGAGAAGCGGGCCCTCGCCCACGAGATCCCCATCTGGGACCCGGAGCTGTGCATCGACTGCGGCAAGTGCGCCATCGTGTGCCCCCACGCCGCGATCCGCATGAAGGTCGTCGAGCCCGACGCCCTCGTCGGCACGCCCGAGGGGTTCAAGCACAAGGGCTTCCGATCCCGCGACCTGCCCGGCCACGAGCTGATCATCCAGGTGGCCCCCGACGACTGCACCGGGTGCGGCATCTGCGTCGACGTGTGCCCGGCGCGCTCGAAGGAGATCGCCAAGCACAAGGCCATCGACATGCTCCCGGCCGACGAGCACCGCGAGGTCGAGCGGGAGCGCTACGACGCGTTCCTCGCCCTCCCCGAGCTCGACCGCACCCTCCTGGCCCCCGACAGCGTGAAGGGCTCGCAGACCCGCGAGCCGCTGTTCGAGTACTCCGGGGCGTGCTCGGGCTGCGGCGAGACGCCGTACCTCAAGCTGCTCAGCCAGCTCTTCGGCGACCGCCTCACCATCGGCAACGCCACCGGCTGCTCGTCGATCTACGGCGGCAACCTGCCCACCACCCCGTGGACCACCAACGCCGCCGGCCAGGGCCCGGCGTGGGCCAACTCGCTGTTCGAGGACAACGCCGAGTTCGGTCTCGGCCTGCGCCTCGGGCTCGGGGTGCACACCGACGAGGCCCGGCGCCTGCTCGCCGACCTCGGCGGGCTGGTCGGCGACGACCTCGTCTCCGGCCTCCTCGCCGACGCCGACGCCCAGGGCGACGCCGCGGCCATCGCCCAGCGCGAGCGGGTGGCCGAGCTGCGCCGCCGGCTGGCCGGGATCATCGCCGAGGGCGGGCCCGACACCGCCGTCGCCCGTCGCCTCGACAGCGTCGCCGACGACCTGGTGCGCACGAGCATGTGGATCGTCGGCGGCGACGGATGGGCCTACGACATCGGCTTCGGTGGCCTCGACCACGTGCTCAGCAGCGGCCGTGACGTCAACGTGCTGGTGCTCGACACCGAGGTGTACTCCAACACCGGCGGTCAGGCGTCGAAGTCGACGCCGCGCGGCGCGGTCGCCAAGTTCGCGGCGGCCGGCAAGCCCGGGGCGAAGAAGGACCTCGGCGCCATCGCCCGGGCCTACGGCAACGTCTACGTCGCCCAGATCGCCCTCGGCGGCTCCGACGTGCAGTCGGTGAAGGCGCTGCTCGAGGCCGATGCGTGGCCCGGCCCGTCGCTCGTCATCGCCTACTCCACCTGCATCGCCCATGGCATCGACATGCGCACCTCGATGTCGCACCAGCGCGACGCGGTCCGCAGCGGCTACTGGCCGCTGTACCGCTTCCAGCCGAGCGTCGAGCGGGGCACCCCGTTCCACCTCGACTCCAAGGCCCCGGTGCTCCCGGTGCGCGACTTCGCCATGGCCGAGACCCGCTTCTCCATGCTGGCCCGCACCGACCCGGCCCGCGCCGAGCAGCTGTTCACGCTCGCCCAGGCCGATGTCGACGAGCGCTGGCGCTACTACGAGCAGCTCGCCGGTCTCGATCGTGCGGTCCCCAGCGACAACCACGACGACGACGACCTGGTCGACGACACCGGCACCCCGGTGGCGCTCGGCGCCCGAGACCCCGAGTCCGCACCCGACGAGTCGGCGTCCGGGTCCGGGTCCGACCAGTCCGGAGGTGAGGCATGAACCCGCTGAGCTCCACCTGGCTCGGGCTCGACCTGCGGTCGCCCGTCGTGGCGTCGTCGGGCCCGTTCACCGGGCGCCTCGACACCCTGCTGCGACTCGAGGACGCCGGGGTCGGCGCGGTCGTGCTGCCGTCGCTGTTCGAGGAGCAGGTGGTCCACGACGCGCTCGCCCTCGACGCCACCCTCCTCGCCCCCGGCGAGGTGCACGGCGAGGCCAACGGCTACTTCCCCGAGCTCGACGACTACAACACCGGCCCCGACCGCTACCTCACGCTGCTCGAGACCGCCCGGGAGCGCCTCGACATCCCCGTGATCGCCAGCCTCAACGCCAACAGCAGCGGCGGGTGGATCCGCTTCGCCCACCTGCTCGAGCAGGCCGGCGCCCACGCCGTCGAGCTCAACATCTACGCCCCCATGCTCGACGGCGACCGCGACGCGGCCGGCATCGAGGACGAGGAGGTGGCGCTGGTGGCCGACGTGGCCGGCGCGCTGTCGATCCCGCTCGCCGTCAAGCTCGGCCCCTGGTACACGTCGTTCGGCCACGTGGCGCGTCGCATGGCCGGTGCCGGCGCGCGCGGCCTGGTGCTGTTCAACCGCTTCTACCAGCCCGATCTCGACCTCGAGACGCTCGACGTCGAGCCCCGCATCGATCTCAGCGAGGCCTGGGAGCTGCGGCTGCCGCTGCGGTGGGTCGCGGCGCTGCACGGCCGCGTCGACGCCGGCCTGGCGGTCACCTCCGGCGTGCACGACGCGGCTGGCGTCGCCAAGGCGCTGCTGGTCGGGGCCGACGTGGCCATGATGACCTCGGCGCTCTTGCGCCGCGGGCCCGAGCACGTGGCCGTCGTCGAAGCCGACCTGCGGCGGTGGCTCGACGAGCACGAGTACGACTCGGTGGGCCAGCTGCGGGGCAGCATGAGCCAGCGCCACACGCCCGACCCGACGGCCTACGAGCGGGCCCAGTACCTGCGCACCCTGGCCTCGTGGACGTCCACCGGCGCGGTGTGAGGCCCGATCAACAACACGTACACTCTCATTCGTGAATTGTCCGATTGATGAGACCACCCTGGTGATCTCGAGCCGCGACGGCATCGAGATCGACTACTGCCCGCAGTGCCGCGGGGTGTGGCTCGACCGGGGCGAGCTCGACAAGATCATCGAGCGGTCGGCGCCGGCGGTGGCGCCGGTGGCGCCCGTCGCCGCCCCGCCCCGCCGCGACGACCGCTACGACGATCGACCCCGCTACGACGACGACCGCCGCTACGACGAGCGGTCGCACAAGAAGCGCCGGCGAGCCTCGTTCCTCGAGGACCTCTTCGACTTCGACTGATCGCGTTCGACCGACCGTGCGGCGGTGGGGCGGCCCGACGGCGGGTCGCTCAGCGGCCGCCCAGCGAGTCGAGCGCCCGGCCCAGCGCGGCCAGCTCGTCGCCGGCCGTCGACAGGTCGGCCTCCACCAGCGCGAGGGCCGGATCGTCGACGGTGCCCCCCGTGGACACCGCGGCGGCGTGCACGACCGCCTCCTCGAGCCGCTGGTTGACGACGGCGAGGCGGTCGCGGGTGTCATCGACCGCGTCCCACACCCGCATGGTGGCCGCGTGCTGGGCGAGCAGGGCCTCGAGCGTGGCGCGCTCGGCGCTGGCGTCGCGCCCCGCGGCCTCCGCCGTCGACACGGCGCGGCGGGCGTCCTTCACCCGGGCGGTGACCGCGTCGGGCCGCAGGTCGGCGAGGGTGGCCTCGTGGGCGGCGGCGCGCTGGGCCAGCCCGTGGGCGGCGGCCACCCCGGCGTCGATCCGCGTGCCCAGCTCGTCGAGCCGGTCGCGCAGCGGACCGGCCGGGACGCGCCCGGCGATGCGCGCGAAGCGGTCGCGCGCGTCGAGCGCCTGGGCCACGGGCGGCCGCCACGCAGGCGGCACGCTGGCGACGTCGACGACGGGGGGCCGTGGGCCGGCGGGTTCGGTGGCGCGACGGCGGAACGGCATCGTGACGAAGCGTAGGGCCGCCCGGCGGCGCGCGGCGATCCCGGATCCCCGTCGCCGACCTGCCACGATGGGGGATCCCCCCGATGTGGTCGGGGGCGGCCAGGGGGATCGTGGGGCCATGACAACGACACGACGTGCCCGCAACGAGCTGACGCTGATGATCGGTGCCGTGGCGGTTTCCATCGCCCTGATCGGCGGGGTGATGTTCTTCCGTGACGACGACGGGCCCACCGAGGTCGACACCGAGGACGCCGCGTCCCAGGACGACGGCGAGGAGTCCGACGGCGAGACCGACCCCGACCCCGACACCGACGGCGAGGACGCAACCGGCTCCGGCGACGGCGACTCCTCCGAGGACTCGACACCCCGTCCCGATCCGGCTCCGCTGGAGGTCTCCGGTGCGGCGACGGTGTTCGGCTCGTTCCCCGATGACGCCGACGGGTTCCGTCGGGCCGAGACGCTCGTCACCCACCTGCAGAACCGCTCGGTGGACGCCCAGTGGGTCGACAGCGCCCAGGTCGGGTCGCTGCGCGACGGGTTCGTCGTGGTCCTCGAGGCCGGGCACCCCACCACCGAGGACGCGGCCGCCCGGTGCTCCGAGCTCGGCTTGTTCATGACCGAGCAGTGCTTCGGCCGGGTCCTCTCCGACGATCCCGCCGACCAGGACACCACCGTGGCCCCCGGGGGCGACGTGTTCGCCACCTACGAGGTCCTCGGCGGGGCCAGCGTCGACGGCGGCGACGCCTGGCTGGTGCGGTCGTGCCGCACGTTCAGCCCGTCGGGTGCCCCCACCTCCGACCTGCACTACGTCCAGGTCGGCGACGCCATCCTCACCGTCGACGAGCGGGGCACTCGCCCCGGCGACCCGGTGGTGCTCCACGACTTGTTCTCCGACACCCGCTACGAGGGGCCCCGCCAGGGCGACGCCCTGCAGTTCATCGCCGAGGTGACGTCGCCCTCCGGCGAGACCCGCACCATCGAGATCAACAACACCATGTCGTGGATCCACACGGCCGTGCCGAACAGCGGCGCCGACTGCGACACCGTCACCCGCACCGAGGGCGGCGAGTCGGTCAACGACCCGGTCGCCCTCGTCTGCACGGTCGACCAGACCGACGAGCGCACCATCACCCGCTACGTGCTGAGCGGGGGCACGGTCCTCGAGGTGGTCACCGGGCCGGGCGAGCTGCAGAACCCCACCCCCGACGAGCCCCACACCGCCTACCTCACCGGTCAGTTCCTCGAGGCGCAGCTCACCGACCCGGCCCGCGAGACCGTGTGGACGCTGGCGTCCGCCGGCGAGTGGGAGCTCGGCGGCGAGGGCGAGTACCAGGGCCAGAGCGGGCAGCTGTCGGTGGCGGCCGACGAGTCGGTCATCGACCTCTCCTACAACGTCTTCTGGAACGCCGCCTGGATGGACTACGAGGACTACGAGCGGGGGATCACCCCCTACCTGTCGGCCTGCCCCTTCTAGCCCGACCGCATCGGGGCCCTGCTCGCCAGGGCCCGACCGACCAGCCCCCGGGGGCGGAGCGACACGCTCCGCTCACCCGGGGGCTGCTCGCGTCACCCGTCCGGCATGCGGCAGCGGTGGATCACGTCTGCGGGATTGGTCGCTGCCGCTCGGGCGGCGCCGGGCGATCCGGGTCGTCTCAGAGCAGGGCGAGGACGCTGAGCAGGACGCTGCCGACGACGATGAACGCGGCGAGGCCGAGCACCCAGGGTCGGATGCCCTCGTCGCCGGGATCGACGGGTCGGGGCGTGGGCGCAGGCGTGCGGGTCGCCGCGGCCGGTGCGGCCGATGCGGCGACTGGAGGTGGCGTGCTCGGTGGGGGCGGGACCGCCGGGCGCACGGCGGGGGTGACCACGGTGGGGTCGAGGGTGGTGGGCGCAGGGGTGGGCGACAAGGCGGGCGCCGGGATCGGGGCGGTCGGTGGCCCAGACGGCGGTGCCGCGGCGACCGGAGTCGGCGCGGCCGGCGGGGGCGCAGCCGGTGGAGGTGGCGGGGTCGACGGCGGCGCGGAGACGACCGGAGTCGACGGCGGGGTCGACGGCGGGGTCGACGGCGGAGGCGGGACCGCCGGCGCAGGGGCCGACGCCGGCTTCGCCGCTGGCGCGACGAGTCGGTGGGCGTGCAGCGCGGCGCCGTTCGACACCACCATCTTCGGGTGGGTGTCGACCGCGACGGGCCGTCCGATCTCGTTCGACACCATCTCGGCCACCAGCGGGATCCGCGACGAGCCGCCCACCAGCACCACCGCGTCGAGATCCGAGGGCTCGAGCCCGGCGCCCCGCACCGCGGCGTCGACCGCCACCATCGAGTCGACCAGGGTCGGGCGGATGAGGTCCTCGAAGCCGGATCGGGTGAGGCGCACCTCGTGGAACGCGCCGCCGACGGTGCAGCCGATGGTGACCTCGGTGTCGGCCGACAGCGCCTCTTTGGCCAGGACGCACTCGGTGCGCAACATGAGCGCGTCGCGCTCGTGGGCCCGCAGCTCGTCGGCCACCGGCCCGAGCTCGCTCATGACCCAGGCGAGGATGGCGGCGTCGAAGTCCATGCCGCCCATGCGCTCGATGCCGTGGGCCGGACCGAGCAGCGAGAACTCGCCGCCCTGGTTCGCGACGACGGCGACGTCGAACGTGCCCCCACCGAGGTCGTAGACCAACAGCTTGGCGTCGTCGCTCACCCGGGCCTGGGCGGCGTAGTGGATCGCGGCCGCCACCGGCTCGGCCAACAGCTCGATGCCGGGTCGGCCGGCGAGCACGAAGGTCTGCTGCAACGCGTCGAGCTTGTAGCGACTCCACGAGGCCGGGTGGGTGACGACGATGGAGTCGGGTTCGCCGCCCTCGACCCGCGTCACCGTCTCGAGCACGTGCGACAGCAGGCGGGCGGTGAGCTGCTCGGCCGAGCGCGGCACCCCACCGAGGATGATCGGCGTCGTGTCGCCGAACCGGCGCTTGAAGCCCCGGGCGACGCGATCGGGCTCGCTACGGGCTCGACGCTCGGCCGCCTCACCGGCCACGGCGGTGCCGTCGCCGAGGAAGGCGACCACCGAGGGGATCGCTGAACGATGGGTCCCGAGCTGTACGTTTTGGGCGTGCCCGTCGCGGTACACGCCTGCGGCGGTGTAGGTGGTCCCGATGTCGATTCCGAGCGAGTACACGATGGTCCCCTTGCACGCTGCCGTCCGCAGGCCCGGCGATGGTACCGCCCGGCGTCTTCGTTGCCGATGAAGCTGCGCGACGCGCTGCGGCTCGGTGCGTCGGGTGACACCTCGGCGGTCGACGACTTCGCGCTCTCGGCCGACGACCTCGACACCGTGCGGTCGATCGCAGCCGCCGTCGTGGCCCCCGAGCTCGACACCGTGGTGGTCGCCGGATCGGTGCTGGCCCCGGTCGAGAACGACCGGAGCCTCGCCGACGGCCCGGAGGGCCACCCGGCGGCCCTGGCCGACGACCCGGCGGCGGCCGACGAGGTGGCGGTCGAGGTCGAGACCCGCAGTCACGAGGTCGCCGACCACGACGACCTCGGTTGGGATGATGGCGAGCACGACGGCCTCGATCCCATCGATCACTGGTCGGACTGGGCCGAACCCGACGCGGCCGACGTGATCGACGACGACGTCGATGGAGGCGGCGGCCTTGCCTGACGGGCCGGACCTCGCCGCTCTGGCGACGAACCTGGTGGCGGCCGCCGAGGCCCACGGCTCGCCCGACGTGGCGAGCGTGGCGGCCAGCATCGCCGAGGCGTGTCGGCGCCCCGAGCTCGTGGTGGCCGTCGGCGACTTCAAGCGGGGCAAGACCTCGGTGGTGAACGGCTTGCTGGCCGCGGCCGTGCTGCCGGTCGACGACACCGTCCCCACGGCCGTGCCGACCGTGGTCAGCGCCGGTCCCCCGAGCGCCAGCCTGATCAGGGTGGGCGATGACGATCCCGACGCCACGCCGGTCGACCCGACCGAACTGGGCGACGTCCACCGCGCTCCCGGCGACGACCTCGTCCGCATCGAGGTCGCCCACGACGCCCGCGTGCTCCAGCGGGGGTTCGCCCTCGTCGACTGCCCGCCCGCCCCGCCCGATCACCTCGCCGCCCGTTCCATGACGCTGGCCATGGCGCAGGCGGGCACGGTCGCGCTCTTCGTCACCGATGCCACCCAGCCCCTCACCGCGGCGGAGATGGATCTGCTGCGGGCCGTGGCCGAGGTGGTCCCCGACACCATCGTCGTGATCACCAAGGTCGACATGGCGTCGCACGGCGCGGCGGTGGTCGCCGCCGACCTCGATGCGTTGGCCGCGGCGGGGCTGTCACTGCCCGCCGTCCAGGTCTCGTGTGAGCTCCGGCAGATCGCGGTCGCCACCGGCGACGCCGGGCTCAACGCCGAGTCGGGCTTCCCCGACCTGGTCCGCGCCATCGACGCCGGCCTGGCCCGAGCGCGCGCCCTCACCGAGCGCCGACTCGCGGGGTCGCTCGCCGAGGCGGTCGACGCGCTCGACCAGGTGCTGGAGGCTCGCCTGCACGCGCTCTCGTCGGTCGACGCCGCGCAGGTCGAGCGGACTCGGGTCGAGGCCGAGGTGCGGGCCGCCGATCTCCTCCGGTCGCCGTCGGCCGGGTGGCAGCGGTTGATCGCCGACTCGTGGGTCGACATCCAGAGCGAATCGGGTCACCTGCTGACCGAGGCGCTCCGCACCCTGATGCAGGAGACCGAGAAGGAGCTGGCGACGATCGATCCCGCCAAGGACTGGGACGTCTTCGAGCCGTGGGTTCGCAACCAGGTCGCCGCGCGCGTCGAGGTTGCGTTCGCCGATGCGGACGCGCGCACCTCTGAGGCCATCCGGGCGGCCGTCGCCGAGTTCCACTCCGAGAACGTGCAGATCGCTCACCTCGACGGTGGTCCCGAGCGTCTCGCTGCACTTGGGCTGACCGCGGTCGACATCGACGGCGACCTCGGTGGCAAGGGATCGCGATTCGGTGGCGGCCTCACCGGCGTGCGGGGGCTCTACACCGGCCCGATGATGCTCGGGTTGCTCGGGCAGGTCGGCATCTCCGTCGCCGCGCTGGCGCCGGTGGGTCTGGCCATCGGCATCGGCATCGGCGCCAAGGCCATCCGCGACGAGCGGACCCGTCAGCTCGAGGCGCGTCGGCGCAAGGCGCTCGCGTCGGCGCGGGCGTTCATCGAGATCGCCAGCGGGCGCGCCCGCAAGGAGCTCCAGAGCACGCTGCGGACCCAACAGCGCGGCGTGCGCACCGCCCTGTCGGAGCACGCCGATCAGATGGCGGCGCAGGCGCGAGCGCGTCTGGCCGAGATCGACGCGCAGCTGCCCAGCGCCGCCGAGCGCGGCCGGCAGGGCGTCATCCTCGAGCGTGACCGCACCCGGCTGGCCGAGCTGGGCGCCGCGATCCGAGCCATCGCCACCGGAGCCACCCCATGAGCGACCTGGTCGCCGACACGCGGGCGCTCGTGCGGCGGGCGGGCCTCACCGAGCTCGACGCGCTGTTCGACGACGCCTTCCGCTTCGCCATCGCCGGGCTGGTGAAGGCGGGCAAGTCCACCCTGCTCAACGCTCTCATCGGCGAGCGACTCGCGCCGACCGATGCGGGCGAGTGCACCCGGATCGTGTCGTGGTACCGCCACGGCGGCCGGTACGAGGTCGTCGGGGTGGGCCACGACGGTGAGCTCGTCCCGCTGCGCTTCGAGCGACGACGCGGCCTCGAGGTCGACCTCGCCGGTCGCGACCACGGCGACTTCGAGCGCCTCGACGTCTCGTGTCCCACGCCCCGCCTCACCGGTCAGACGCTGATCGACCTGCCCGGCCACGGCTCGCTCTCGGCCGACGTGTCGGCGCGCGCCCAACGCTTCCTCGGCGGCACCGTCGACGGGCGTCGCCCCGTCGACGCGGTCATCTACCTGACCCGCCACCACCATCCCACCGACGTGGCGTTCCTCGAGGCGTTCCAGGGCGATCTCCACCACGCGTCGGCCACCTCGGCCATCGCCGTGCTGTCGCGGGCCGACGAGCTCGGCGGCGCCCGCCCCGACGCCATGTCGACCGCGCGACGGGTGGCCGACACCCTCGCCGTCGACCCCCGCATGCGTCGGTTGTGCGCCGACGTCGTGCCGGTGGCCGGACTGCTGGCCGAGACCGCAGCCACGCTGCGCAACGACGAGATCGCGGCGCTGCGCACCATCGCCGCGTCGCCCGACGACGTCCGCCGCGCCGGGTTGCTGTCGGTCGACCGGTTCGCGCGCGCCGACGATCTCGGGGCCACCGCCGAGGTGCGCCAGGCCCTCGTGGGCCGGCTGGGCATCTTCGGGCTCCGGGTCGCCCTCGACATCGTCGAGCGCACCGGCGGCTCGCCCGATGCGCTCACGAGCGGGCTCGCCGCCGCCAGCGGCATCGGCGACCTGCGCCAGAGCCTCGAGCGCCGGTTCTTCGAGCGGGCCGGCGTGCTCCGGGCCCGGGCGGCGCTGCAGATCCTCGCCGACTCCGCCGCGGTCATCGACGATGCCGACCTGGCCGCCGACCTCGATCGCATCCGCAGCACGGCGCACGAGCTCCGCGAGCTGCAGGCGCTCGACGTGGTGCGGTCCGGCGCGGCCGACGTGCTCGGTGCCACCGATGCCGCCGCCATCGAGCGCCTCCTCGGTGGCGACGGACCGTCGCTGTCGGCCCGCCTCGGCGCCGATCGCCACCTCGACCCGGCCGAGGCCCGGTCGATGCTGCTCGACGAGCGGCGGCGCTGGGCCACCGTCGCCGAGTCGCCGTTCGCCACCTCCACCACCGTGGAGCTCACCGAGGTGGCGATGCGGACCTGCGACTCGCTGCTGGTCGGGGCCATCTCGTGAGCGACATGTCGTCACGCCTCGTTGGGCGGTCGCCGGCGAGGTCGCAGGAGTGAACCGACTCGGTGCCGACCGACGTCCCGAGGTCGGCGCGGTCGTGTGGATCGCCGCCGCCCACTCGGACCACGGCCCCGTCGTGGCCGAGCTGATCGAGCACCGCCGAGTGCCGCCGGTCCGCATCGACGGGCGTCTCCTGGAGCGGCAGGAGCCGGGGGCTGCCATCGACCGGTGGCTCGACGAGGGGGTTCCACCCGCTGAGGCGGCGCGCGCGGCCCGCGACCGGGTGCTGGCCGAGCTGGCCACGCCGGGCTCGTGGCTCCTCGTCACCGAGCCGCAGTGGCTCGACCCGGTGTCCGCCGACGTGGTGGCCCGGGTCATCGGGCGGTCCGAGCGAGGGACCGTCGTGGTGGCGCCACCCGGTGCTCCCGTCGGTCCGGTCGCGTCGGCGTGGTCCTCGGCCGGCCAGCTGGTGGAGCTGATCGAGGTCGAGGCCGCCGCGCTCGATGATGCGATCGCCGGATTCGACGACGATCCGGTGGCGCTCGCCTCGGCGATCACGCACCGCACCGGTGGAGTGCCGTTCCTCGTCGCTGCGCTCCTCGCCGACCTGCGCAGCGCGGTGCTGGAGGCCCCCGGTCCCGTGATCGACGAGGCAGTCGACGGCGTCGGCCCGGCGGTGCGGGCCGCGGTCGCCGCCGTGACCGCACGAGTGCCCGGTGCGGCCCGACCGCAGCTCGATCGGGCCGCGGCCACGGGGGCGCGGGTCGGCCCCGACCTCGTCGAGGCCCTCGCCGACGAGGGCTGCCTCGACGCGTCGGGTCGCCTCTGGCCGGCGGTCGCCGACGCCGTGCTCGCGGCGGCATCGGCTGCGAGCCGCACCGCGATGATCGACGACATCGTCGGCGTCGGGGCCGAGTCGCCCGCCGCGGCCCTCGAGGCGGTCGCGGCGCTCGAGCGGCTGGGTGCGGCGCCTCGCGACGCCGTCGACCTGTTCTCCACGGCAGCGCTCGCGGTGGCGCCGCTCCGGCCGGACCAGGCCTCGGCGTGGCTCGCCGGTCTCGGTGCGGCGGTGGCCGACGACGACCGGCTCGCGATCCTGGTGGCCGCCGGCCGGCTCGGTGACGCCATGGATCTGGTGGCGACGCGGCGCGACGCCACCGAACCGAGCTCACGGGCGCTCGCCCGCGGGGTCGAGGCCGTGGCGCTGCAGCGCGCCGCTCGCTTCGACGAGGCGGCGCAGGCCTACGAGGCAGCCGACCCCGCCGACGTCCTGCGCCTCGACCTGGCTCGTCTGGCCGGTGTCCCTCGTGCGCTGACGGGCGACGACCCGCTGCCCTCCGACGCCCCTGGCTCGGCCGCCGGGCGCCTGGTCGAGGGCGCAGTCGCCCTGCGCCGCGATCTGCACGTGGCGATCGACGCCCTGGCCGCCACCGAGGTGTTGCTCGACCATGGCGACATCACGCTGTGGCCCGACACGCCCGGGGCGCTGGCGGCGCTGGTGCTGTCGGCGGGGGCCGAGCACGACGACGCCGTCCGCGTCCTGGCCGGGTCGGGATCGTCGCGAGGCGCGGCCTCGCACGTCGGGCGGCTCCGTGCGGTGGGGGGCTGGGTGGCGCTGCGACAGGGGCGCTGGGCCGACGCCACCAGCGTGGTCGACGAGCTGCGGGAGCGACCCCTCCCAGTCCGCGAGCGCCTGTTGGTCGCCGGGCTCGACGTGGCGCTCGTCCACCGTGGCGGCGACCAGGCGGCCATGGAGCGGTCCCTCGAGGCGGCCCTCGACGTGGTC
>DATHSN010000230.1:0-6555 GCA_035464115.1 Acidimicrobiales bacterium
CACCGTGTCGGAGATGACACCTCGCCCGCTGCTGCGCCGCCTCGCCGCCCTCGCCCGCCGCGGGGGGTAGCGCGGGCCGGGCGGCGTTCTTGCGTGGATTCGTCGCGCTCAGCGCGACGAATCCACGCAAGAACGGGCGACGACTAGGCCAGGACGGTGTCGAGCACCCGGTCGTGGTGGGAGGCGCCGCAGGTGGTGAGGTCGGGCACCACGAACGCCCGCTGCAGCCAGCGATCGGTGCCGTCGAAGCGGGCGCGGAACGGCGAGCGGCCGTGGACGGCGCGGTCGTTGTCGACCACGAGCAGGTCGCCGGTGTCGAGCACCACCCGCTGCTGGGCGTCGTGCACGGCCCGGCCGAGCTCGGTGAGGGCCACCTCGGCGAGCGGGTCGTCGCCCTCCATGAGGTCCTCGTCGAACCACAGGGTGGGGTCGTCGGCGCGGCCACCGATGACCGGCGCCGGCGCCGTGCGGGCGTGGGGATCGGCGGGGGAGAACGACGCGTCGACCCGGGTGCGAAAGCGCGGCTGGCGGAGCACGTCGACCACCTCGGGGGAGAGGCGCGCGAGCACGTCGGTGACGGTGGCGAGCAGGGTCGCTGCTGCGGGGTCGCCCCGCAGGCACAAGAGCAGCAGGTGGCGAGGCTTGTGGCGGTGGAAGGCCGTCTCGGTGTGCCAGGCCAGGTCGACCGCCGACGACGTGGAGGTCTGCGCGGTGGCGTCGGCCCGGGTCGGGACGAGGGTCTGCACGATGGCGCCGCCGTGCTCGGGCCGGTAGCCGACGGGCTGACCGAGCCGCCGGGCGGCGGCGAGCACCACCAGCTCGGAGACGTGGTCCTTCCCGGTCGGATCGGTGGGATGCGCCGGGGTCGCCGGGAGGTCACCGACCGGAAGGCCACGCACCAGGAGAGCGGCGCCGGGGCCGGGCGCGTCGGCGAAGCCGAGCAGCGCCTCGTGGACGGGGGCTGGCAGCACGTCGGCCTGGCGCGCCGCGTCGAGCAGGGCGGACCACGGCGTGTCGGTCCCGGTGCGGGCGGTGGCGGGATGCGAGCGCAGGCGCTCGGCGGACGGAGCGACGACGACGGTGGGCGCACTCGTCGGGGCGCCGAGGTCCAACGTGGTGGTACGCACGCTCCAGACTGTATCGGATCGGAACGTCCATTTCACCGGTAGGGTGGCGTCCGTGCTGCCCGAGCCGCCTGTTGCCTCGTTCGCCAGCGACAACGCCTCCGGCGCCCACCCCGACGTCCTGGCGGCCCTGGTGGCGGCCAACGAGGGGCCGGCGCTGGCCTACGGCGACGACCCGATCACCGCCCGCACCCGCGCGCGCCTGGCCGAGGTGTTCGACGCGCCGGTCGACACGCTCTTCTGCTGGGGCGGCACCGGCGCCAACGTGGTCGGGCTGCAGGCCCTCCTGCGCCCCTACGAGGCGGTGATCTGCGCCGATCAGGCCCACCTCAACGTCGACGAGTGCGGGGCGCTCGAGCGCATCGCCGGGGCCAAGCTCATCGATCTGCCCGCACCCAACGGGACGCTCGACCCCGCCGACGTCGAGCGCCAGCTCGCGGTGCTGGGCGACGTCCACCACGTGCAACCCAAGGTGGTCTCGATCACCCAGGCCACCGAGCAGGGCACGCTCTACGAGGTCGACCACCTGCGGGCCATCGCCGAGGTGGCGCACCGCCACGGCCTCTACGTCCACGTCGACGGCGCCCGGCTGGCCAACGCGGTGGCCGCCCTCGGGGTCGACGTGGCCGAGCTCACCACCCGCGCCGGGGTCGACGTGCTCAGCTTCGGTGGCGCCAAGAACGGCCTGCTCTACGGCGAGGCGGTGGTGCTGTTCCGCCCCGAGCTGGTCGACGGCGCCCGGTTCCTCCAGAAGCAGGCCGGCCAGCTGCCGTCGAAGATGCGGTTCATCAGCGCCCAGTTCGAGGCCCTGCTGGCCGACGACCGGTGGCTGCGGTGGGCGGGACACGCCAACGCCATGGCCCAGCGGCTGGCCGACGCGGTGGCCGACCTCCCCGGGGTCGACCTGCCCCGGCGTCCGGCGGTCAACTCGGTCTTCCCCCGGCTCGACCCGGCCCACATCGCCGCCCTGCAGGACTGGTCGTTCTTCTGGACGTGGGACGAGCCGGTGGGTGAGGTGCGCTGGATGACCAGCTGGGCCACCACGCCCGACGACGTCGACCGCTTCGCCGCGGGCGTCGCCGTCGTCACCGGCGCCTGAGGCGTCACTCGTCGCTGAGCATCCCCAGCCGCCCCCACGCGGCCTCGGCGCGGTCGAGGCGATCGGTGGCGCTGTCGACCAGGGCCACCGCCGTGCCGACGGCCAGCGCCTGCAGGAGGGCGAGGGCCGCCACCTTGCTGTCGAACGGTCCGGCGCCGGTGGCGGCGACCACGAACGCCAGCTCGGTCCGGCGGGCGAGGGGTGACAGCTCGCTGTCGGTGACCGCGATCACGGGGCCGGACACGTGCGCCACCACCGACAGCGCGTCGAGCACGGCGCGGTCGTAGCGGTGGAAGTCGACCGCGACGAGGACCGTGCCCGGCTCGAGGGTGGCGGCGAGCTGGACGACGGCCACGTCGCTCCCCGTGAGGTGCACGACCCCGGGGCGCAGGGCGTGGAGCTCGGCGGCGAGCTGGCCAGCGACTCCCGTCGACTCGGTTCCCGACAGCACGGCGATGCCGTGGTCGAGGTCGCTCAGGACGGCGACGGCGCGCCGGAAGCGGTCGCGGTCGATGCCGGCGAACGTCTGCGCGAGGTTGTCGACCTCGGTCGACAGTGCCCGGTCGAGTGGATCGTCGGGGAGCGGCTCGCGGATGCGTTGGGCGGCCGGGCGCAGCCGGGTGCGCAGCTCGTCGCGGATGCGGTCCTGGAGCGCCGAGAACCCGTCGAGGTCGAGCTTGGCCGCGAGGCGCACGACCGTGGCGCCACCGGTGGCGGACCGGCGCGCCAGCTCGGCGACGGTGCCGAACGCCACCGCCTCGGGGTCGTCGGCGATGGCGGCCGCCACCCGCCGCTCGGCGGGGGTGAGCTCGTCGTGGTGGAGTCGGAGCAGCTCGGTGACCGTCGGGCGGCGGGAGGCCATCGCGGCAACGCTACGGTGTCGACCGTGCTCCACGACAAGGTCATCTCGCTCTGCCAGGCCAAGAACTTCGCCGCCCTCACCACGCTGTTCCCGTCCGGTCAGCCCCAGACCCAGATCATGTGGGTCGACTCCGACGGCGAGCACGTCCTCATCAACACCGAGGTGCACCGGGCCAAGTTCACCAACGTCGAGGCCGACCCGCGCGTGACGGTCACGGTGTGGGACGTGGCCAACCCGTACTCCTACGTGGAGGTGCGGGGCCGGGTGGTGGCGACGGTCCGCGGCGACGAGGCCCGGGCCGACATCGACCGGCTCGCGCAGAAGTACACCGGGAAGGACTACGCCAGCGAGGTCACCTCGGAGCGGGTGATCCTCAAGATCGCCGCCGACCGCCAGGTGATCCACTGAGCTGGCGGGCCACCGCTCAGGCCGGGTCGGGCACCTCTGCGGCGCTCGACGCGTCGACGTAGACCACGTCGCCCTCGACCTTCACCCGGTACACCGGCTGGTGCTCCTCCTTCTCGCGGCACCACCCGGTGTCGAGGTCGAAGGCCCACTGGTGTCCGGGGCACACGATGCGCCCGGAGAAGACGGTGCCCCGGGCGAGCTCGCGGTCCTTGTGCACGCACCGGTTGGCGAGGGCGTACGGGGCGCCGTCGTGCCAGATCACGACCACGTCGACGTCGCCGGCGCGCACCACCCGCTTGCGCTCGCGAGCCAGCTGGGCGGTGGTGGTGACCTCGACCCAGGCCTCGGCGGTCACGCGCCGTCCTCCTCGGCGAGCCACACCGCCCGGAGCCGCTTGCCGGCGCGGGAGTCCTCCTCGAGGCCCTTCTGGTCGGGGTCCCAGATCACGGTGACGGGGCCGCTCACGTAGGTCTGGCACGCCAGGCGCACGCCCTCGTCGAGGAGGTCGCCGAGCCGCTCGCGCTCGCGCTTGCGGGGGGCGCTCAGGTGCTCGAGGCCCTCGACGACGGTGACCCGGTCGGTGCCGCAGAGCCCCGACGAGCACTTGAACGGCAGGCCGCACTCGTTGCGGATGGCGACGCGCAGGAGGTTCACCTCCTCGCCGTCGGGGAACTCGATCTCCTGGCCGCTGGTGTGGAACGTGATGACGGGCATGCAAGCTTCCGGGCTCGGGTGCTGGTGGACGCTCAGGGTGCCAGACGCGGGAGCGCCGGAGCAGCCTGGGGCCGCTCCGGCGCTCGACGGTCGTGGGTCAGGCCGCGGCGGTCTGGGGCTCCCAGACGCCGAGGTCGGGGGCGACGTAGGTGTCGTACAGCGCCTTGGTGTAGGCGAAGCGCATGTCGGCACCGTCGCGGGTGATCTCGATGCAGCGCTGCTGCAGCTCGGGCGTGTCGGCGTACTTCAGCACGATCTGGTAGCCGCGCTCACCGTGGATCTCGTCGGAGGTGATGTGCAGGTCGAAGAACTCGGCCTCGTCCTCGGTGAAGCCGTAGACCTCGGGGTCGATCAGCGGCGGCAGCTGCTTGCGGTAGATGCTCGGCACCTGCGACTCGAGGCCCACCACGAGGGCGGCGGTGGCCACCGCGAAGTGCTCGCGCATCGACACCGCGTAGCACCACGACTGCAGGCCGCGGGTGACCGGCGTGATGTTGCGGGGGTCGATCACGGCCTCGGCGGTGGTGCCGCAGGCCTCGGCGAAGCGGATGAGCAGGTCGGTGTGGCGCACGTCGCCGATCTCCTCTTCCCACATGTTCTGCAGGAGGAAGTCCTTGGCGTCGGTGGCGGTGTCGGGGGTGTTGGCGTAGATGTAGGCGAGGTAGTCGGCGAACGGGCCCACGTAGTGGTAGTGGTTCTCGGCCCACCGGGCGAAGTGCTTGCGCTCGAGTCGGCCCTGGGCCCACGCCATCGAGAACGAGGCGTCCTTCGCCTGACGGCCGGTCATGGCATCTTCGAGAGCGGTGCGGAACGCTTCGGTGGAGAGGAGCTCGGCCACGGTGGTCACCTTCCTGGTTTCGTGAGTTGTCGTATTCTGTATACACGCAGGGGGCGCGTCAAGGCGTTCCCGAGATCGAGGAGCACGATGCGGTGACCGACACCCGACCCACGGCCGACACCGACGACGCCCCCGGGGTGCGGGCGTGGCTCGCCGCCTGGGGAGCGGAGGTGGCGGCGCGCCAGTTCGACACCGCCGCCCACCGGTTCCACGCCGACGTGGTGGGCTTCGGCACCCGGGCCACCGTGGCCCGGGGCCTGCCGGCGCTGATGGCCGACCAGTGGCGCCACGTGTGGCCGGCCATCGACGACTTCGCCTTCGACGCCGACGGCGCCGACGTGTGGGTGTCGCCCGACCGCCTCCAGGCCGTCGTCGCCGGCGCCTGGTCGTCGCAGGGCCGCACCGCCGAGGGTGCCACCTTCCCCCGCGGCGGGCGGGCCACCGTGGTGGTCGCCCGCGCGTCACTGGCCGACCCGTGGCTCGGCGTGCACACCCACTTCTCGCTGGAGCCGGTCGATCCCGGCACCCACACCGGCTCGTGACCGGCTCCGTCGACGAGCCCGCCGAGGACCCCGGCGACGCGCCGACGGCGCCCGGCGGTGGGTCGCTCCGGGCGGTCGGCGCGGTCGGGGTGATGGCCGAGCAGTGCCTGGCCCGCAGCCCTCGGGGCGTGGTGCTGGCCGCGGCCCCCGCCGCCGCCCAGGCCGGGGCGCGGGCCCTCGCCGCCGGGGGCGACGCGCACGACGCGGCCCTCGCCGCCGCCCTCGCCGAGACGGTGCTGCTCCCGTCGAAGTGCGGGCTGGGCGGCGACCTCGTCGCCCTGGTGTGGCGGCGCAGCGCTGACGCGCCCGAGGCGCTGCTCGCCATCGGCGGGGCGCCCGCCGGCCTGGCCGCCGCAGCCACCGCCGGCCAGCTCGCCGACACCGGACCGCTCTCGGTCGGCGTCCCCGGCGCACCGCTGGGCTACGTCGCCCTGGCCGACCGGGGTCGCCTCGGGCTCGCCGCCGCGGTGGCCCCCGCCGTCGAGCTCGCCCGCGACGGCGCGTGCTGGGCCACCATCAACGCGGTGCTGGTGGCCGAGTCCGCCGACCTGCTCCGCCGCCACCAGCCCGACGGTTGCACGTACCTGCCGCCCGCCGGCCCCGCCGCCCCCGGCGCGGTCGTGCGCCTCCCCGGGTTGGCCCTGGCCCTCGAGCGCCTGGCCGCCGAGGGCGCCGCGGTGCTGGCCGGCGCGCTCGGGCGGGCCATCGTCGACCGGGTCCGCGCCGCCGGTGGCGTGCTCACCCTCGACGACCTGACCACCGCCCGGGCCGAGTGGGCGGCACCGGCCGCCGTCCGTCGGGGCGATCACCGACTGTGGGCCACCCCTGCCCCCACCCACGGGCCCTCGCTGCTCGACGCGCTCACCCGGCTGCCCGCCGACCGGGCGGCCACCCCGGCCGACGTCCACGCCGCGGTGCTCGCCGCCATCGCCCGGCGCCGCGACGAGCTCGCCGACCCGTCGGGCACG
>DATHSN010000231.1:0-7533 GCA_035464115.1 Acidimicrobiales bacterium
GTTGACACCGACGAACAGCCAGACGTTGGTGCGCCCCTCGGCGAGGCGGAGCGACCGGTCGACCCCGGCCAGGCGGTCCTTGAGCTCCTGCTTGAGCGCCTCGAGGAGGGCAGCGGGCTCGGTGATGGCCTCGGCCCGCACCCGCTCGCGGAGGTGGTCGAGCAGCTCCATCGTGGGGCCGACGCCGACGTCGGCGCGCAGCAGCGCCTCCTCGAGGTCGTCCCAGGTGTCGTCGTCGATGCCCGAGCGTCCGAGCACCGACCCGAGCGCCCCGGAGAACGCGGCGCGGGCCTTGCCGAGGCGCTCGCGGAACGACGGCGCGACGACCGGCGGCGCCTCGACCGGCGGCGCTTCGACCGGGGGCGCCTCGACGACCGGCGGCTCGAGCAGGTCGGTGTCGGGCTCGGGCGGGGCCTCGGGGGCCGACGGGGGTGGCTCGAGGACGGTGGTGCCGCCCCGCGGTGCCGGGGGCCCGGGCTCGAGCTCGCCGCTCGGGCGGCGGCTGCGGACGGCGACGGCGGTGGCCACGCCGGCGACGACGACGACCACCAGGACGATGAGGAGGATCTCGATCATGACCCGCTCACCCTACCGAGGGCGCTGCGCGGCGCCCTCCCGGCCGGGCTCGGGCACCGGCCGGGAGGGAGGGCTCAGCTGCCGGCCGCGGCGAGCACCACGTCGACCCTCAGCACCTCGTCGTCGCGCAGCACGTCGACGGTGACCGAGTCGCCGGGCTGGCGGGCCCGGATGCGGGCGGCGAGATCGCTCATCTGGCGGATCGGGTCGCCGTCGACCGCGGTGACCAGGTCGCCCTGCTCGAGGCCGGCATCGGCCGCGGGCGACCCGGGGACCACCTCGGTGACGAGCGCACCGGCCGGCCCCGCGGTGGGGTTCGTGCCGCTGACGCCGAGGAACCCGGCCTGCACCGGCTCGCCGGCGATCAGCCGCTCGGCGATGTCGACCGCCAGGGAGATGGGGATGGCGAACCCGACGCCCTCGTTGCCGCCACCCGTGGTCCGGATGGCGTCGTTGATGCCGATGACCCGACCGGAGCGGTCGGCGAGCGCGCCGCCCGAGTTGCCGGGGTTGATGGAGGCGTCGGTCTGCACCATGCCCACCACGCCGCCGTTGGTGACCACGGCGCGGTCGATGGCGCTCACGATGCCCGACGTGACCGTCTGCTCGAGGCCGAAGGGGCTGCCCACCGCGACCGCGATCTGGCCCACCTCCAGCGGGACGCCCACCGCGAGGACCGCGGGGCGCAGGTCGGCGTCGGGTGTGGGATCGACGACCACGACCCCCACGTCGGTGGCCGGATCGGTGCCCACCACGCGGCCCTCGAGCCGGGTGCCGTCGGGGAGCCGCACCACCAGCTCGTCGACGCCGTCGACCACGTGGGCGGCGGTGAGGATGTGGCCCTGGTCGTCGTACACGACGCCCGAGCCCAGCCCGATGCCCGTCTCGAGCTGCACCACCGAGGGGGCGACCGCGGCCGCCACCGCGGCGACGGGCTCGGCGGTGCCTGCGTCGACCGGACCGTCGGGCGCCGCGCCGTCGGCGGTGGGCACGTCGGCGGCGTCACCGTCGTCGACGGTGATGATCCGAGGCGCCGGATCGTCGTCGACCAGGGCGCGGCCGGTGAGCACCCCGCCGGCGAAGAGGGCGACGGCGGCGAGGAGCACGAGCGGGGTGACCCAGCGCGGCGCCGTCGGACCGGCGGTGGCGCCGGCGGTCACGCCGCGCCGCCCGGGGGGCTCCTCCGGCCAGCCCATGAACGCCGGACCGCTCACCGGCTCGGGCTCCGCGACGACGGGCGCGGCGACCGGGTCGGCCGACCACACCGACGTCGGCTCGGACGCCGGCTCCGGCGACCAGGCGTCGGCCACCGGCTCCGTGTCGGACGCGGGCTCCGTCGACCAGGCGTCGGCCACCGGTTCCGTGTCGGACGCGGGCTCCGTCGACCAGGCCCTCGCTGCCGACCCCGCGTCGGACGCGGGCTCCGGCGCCCAGGCGTCGGCCACCGGCTCGGTGGGGACCGGCTCGGACGGGGCGCCAGCGGGCTCGTCGGTGGGGGTGTCGTCGTGGGGGAAGTTCGTCATCATCAGCTCCTCCACGTGACGGTACCGAACGGCACCGAAAATCGACCGAAGGACCTGAGGGTCGCGAGGCTCCCTACACTCGGTCGCCGTGGACGCTGCGGAAGCCCTGGTGCGGGAAGGGCCCCGTCCCGTGTCGGTGACGGTCGGCCGCACCCACCCGGTCGAGGCCGTGCTGGTCCCGACCTCCGGTCTGCCCGCGCTGGTCCAGCTCGAGCCCACCGGCCCCGCCGCGCAGGCGATCGCTGCCCTGCAACCGGGCAGCTCGGCGATGCTCACGTGGGCCGACGCCGCCGGGGGCATGGGCCTCGAGGTGGTCGTTCGGGGTGTCGACCAGCACCGACGGCCCGTCGTCGAGGCCCTCGGGCTGCGCCGCCACGACCAGCGAGCGGCCGTGCGCGCCCCCATGACGCTCAAGCTCGGCGTGGCCTGGATCGCCGCCGATGGCCCCGTCCACGCCCGCTACGTCACCCGGAACCTCTCGGTCGGCGGCGCCGCGGTGGAGCGGCGCAGCAGCGGCGCGCGGCCGCTGCCCGAGCCCTCGGCGCAGGTCGCCGTGGTCCTCGCCCTGCCCGAGCAGGTGATGGTGCGCACCGTCGCCCAGGTGCTGGGCCACCACGGCGAGGGACGCGACCGGCTCACCCGGCTGCGCTTCACCCAGCTGCGCGCCGCCGACGAGGCCGCCATCGGCGTCGTCGTCCTCAACGCCCTGGCGGCCCACCATCGGGGCGCCCGATGACCTCACCCGCCGCCGATCCGGGCGATCCCGGCGACGACCTGCGCCGCGAGCACCGGGTGGCGGCGCGCACCACGGTGGTGGTGCTCGACGTCGACCTCGACCGGTTGCTCGCCCACGAGGCCCATGTCGTCGACGCGTCGGCGTCGGCGGCCCGGCTGACGGCCCCCGGCTGGGATCCGCCGGTGGGCGAGATCGTGCACCTGGCCTGCGACGAGCACCGCGGCCCGGTGCTGTGCCGGGTCCAGCAGCGCCGCGGCGCCGAGGTGGTCGTCACGTTGGTGACACCGTCGGCGGCGCCGCTGGGCCTGGCCGACGGTCTGGGCCTGGCGCCGACCGACCCGCCGGCAGCACCAGGCTGAACCGGGCGCCCCCGGCCGACGGCGCGTCGACCTCGACCCGCCCGCCGTGCCCCTCGGCGATCTGGCGCACGATCGCCAGGCCGAGGCCGGTGCCCGTGCCCGCCACCGCATCGGGTCCGCGCCAGAACCGCTGGAACACGGCATCGCGGTGCTCCACCGGCACCCCGGGACCGGCATCGGACACCGCGATGCGGACCTCGTCGCCCTCACGCTCGGCCGCGACGCGCACTGCGGTCCCCCCGGGCGCCACGCCGAGCGCGTTCACCACGAGGTTGGCGAGGGCCCGGCGCAGGGCGGTGGCGTCGCCGTCGACGACGAGGTCGCCGGCGACGTCGACATCGAGGCGCACGCCCGACGCCTCGGCGGCAGCCGTCTGCTCGGCGACGACGGGAGCCACGACCGCGGTGTCGACCTCGACCGGCGCCCGCCGATCGGGCACCGTCTGCTCGCGGGCGTGGGCGAGCAGATCCTCGATCAGCAGCCCCATCCGGTCGGTGGCCCGGCAGGCGACCACCGCCGCCTCGCGCAGGTCGTCGGCCGACGCGTTCGGATCGGCGAGCACCACGTCGAGGTTCGTGCGGATGACCGCCAAGGGGTTGCGCAGCTCGTGCGAGGCGTCCTGCACGAAGCGGCGCTGAGCGGCGAAGGCCCCGTCGAGGCGGGCCAGCATCTCGTCGAAGGTCTCGGCCAGGCGGCGCAGCTCGTCGTCGGGCCCGTCGAGGTCGATGCGGCGCGACAGGTCGGTGACCGAGATGTCGCGGGCCACCGCGGTGATCCGGTCGATCGGGGCGAGGACCCGTCCCGCGACGACCCAGCCGGCGCCGACGCTGCCGACGAACGCCAGCGCCAGCCCGGTGGCCGACCAGGTGCGCAGGTCGTCGAGGGCCCGTTCGTTGGCGAGCTGCTCGACGGTGCGGATCTCGGCCCGGACGACCTGCTCGCTCACCACCACCCCGGCCGGCGTCTGGATCAGCTGGCGCACGTTGAAGTCGCGGCTGATCGGCTGGTCGTCGAGGCTGCGGGCGAGGGCCAGGTAGACCCCGCCGAGCACCAGCGCGGCGAGCGCGAAGAACAGGCCCGAGTACACGAGCGTGAACCGGAACCGCACCGAGCGGGCCCAGCCGGGGAGCCGACCCCAGCCCGACGCCACCGCCGGGCGGGCGACCTCGGCGGGCTCGAACCCGGTCACGGGCGGTCCCGCAGTCGGTACCCGGCGCCCACGACGGTCTCGATGGCGGGCCGGTCGCCGTCGGGGTCGAGCTTGCGGCGCAACGTCCCCACCGTGACCCGCACGGTGTCGGTGAAGGGGTCGGCGCGCTCGTCCCACACGTGCTCCAAGAGCTCCTCCTGGGACACCACGACACCGGGGCGGTGGGCGAGGTAGCGCAGGACGGCGAACTCCTTGGGGGTGAGGGCGAGCTCGCGGCCGCCGCGGCGGGCCAGGCGGCGGGCTTCGTCGACCGTCAGGTCGCCCACCTCGACCACGGCACCCGACGACCGCGGCTCGCGCCGCACGAGCGACCGCACCCGGGCGGCCAGCTCGGCGAACGCGAACGGCTTCACCAGGTAGTCGTCGGCCCCCTCGTCGAGGCCCGCCACCCGGTCCTCCACGGCGTCGCGGGCGGTGAGCATCAAGATGCGGGGTTGGTGGCCGGCCGCCTCGCCGGCCCGGATGCGCCGGCACACCTCGAGCCCGCCCATCCCGGGCATGGTGAGGTCGAGGCACACCAGGTCGTAGGCGACCACGGCCGACTTCTCCAACGCCGCCGCCCCGTCGTGGGCGACGTCGACCGCGTAGCCCTCACGCCGCAGCCCGGTGGCCACGGCCTCGGCCAGATCGACCTCGTCGTCGACGACCAACACCCGCATGGGCCGCCACGGTACCGACCGCTGCGTCGCCGCCCGGGTCGCTCAGGAGCTCGACGACACCTTCTCGGCCACGACCCGCGACGACCCACCCGGCTGCATGGTGACCCCGTAGAGGCAGTCGGCGGCCTCCATCGTGCGCTTCTGGTGGCTCACGATGAGCAGCTGGGCCTCGCTGCGGAACTCGTGGACGAGCTCGAGGAAGCGGTGCAGGTTGACGTCGTCGAGCGCGGCCTCGACCTCGTCCATCACGTAGAACGGGCTCGGTCGGCTGCGGAACACCGCGAACAGGAACGCCAGCGCGGTGAGCGACCGCTCGCCGCCCGACAGCAGCGACAGCTTGCGCACGTTCTTGCCCGAGGGCCGGGCCTCGACCTCGATGCCGGTGCTGAGCAGGTCGTCGGGGTCGGTGAGGCGCAGCGACCCGTTGCCCCCGGGGAAGAGCGTCTCGAACAGGGCCGTGAAGTTGGCGGCGACGTCGGCGAAGGCGGCCGCGAACACCGACATGATCTCGCCGTCGACCGCGCGGATCACCTTGGCGAGGTCGCGTCGGGTGCTCTTGACGTCGTCGAGCTGGCCCTCGAGGAAGGCGTTGCGCTCCTGGAGCGCCTCGTACTCCTCGAGCGCGAGAGGGTTGATCGGCCCCATCAGGCGCAGCTCGCGCTCGAGCTCGCGGGCCCGCCCCGCCGCGGTGGCGCCGGCGGCGAGGTCGGGGCAGGGCGTGGCCACCGCGGTGTCGGGATCGACGTCGAGGTCGCGGCGGAGCGTCTCGGTGGCGCCCTCGATGCGCATGCGGGCCTCGGCTTCGCCGAGCTCGGCGCGACCGAGCCGCTCGCGCTGCTCGCCGAGCCGACGCTCGAGCTCGGTGCGCTCGCGCCGCAGCGCCTCGAGGCCGGCCGCCGCCGCCCGGGTGGCCTCGGACTGGCGCCGCCGCCGCTCCTGCAGCCCGGCGAGCTCGGTGTCGACCACCGCCAGGCGCGCCTCGACGACCTCGGTGAGCCGACCGGTGGCGAGCGCACGGCGGTCGACCTCCTCGCGTCGGGCCCCGGCGAGCTGGCGCTGCTCGGCGTCGCGCTCGAGGCGGGCCTCGATCTCGGCGAGCCGGCGGCGGAGCACGTCGCGGCGCTGCTCGACGCCCGCCGAGCGGACGTCGAGGGCCCGCCGGCGCGCGGCCAGCTCGGTGGCGCGGTCGTCGAGCCGGGCCCGGGCCTCGGCCAGGGCGCGCCCGCGCTCGACGCGGGCCTGCTCCTCGTCCTCCAGGACCGGCAGGACCGCCTCGAGCTCGGTGACGCGGGCCTGCTCGCTCGACCGTCGGTCCTCGAGCTCGGCGCGTCGCGCCGCGAGCGCGTCGGCCTCGTTGCCCGCGGTGTGGCGCTCGGTCTCGGCGCGGCCCAGCGCGTCGCCGGCCGCGCTCATCCGCCCGTCGTTCAGGTCGAGCTCGTGGGCGACGTCGGCCTCGGCGGCACGCGCCCGGTCGAGGGCGGTGGCGGCCGTGGCGTGGCGATCGTCGAGGGCGGCGACGGCCGCCTCGGCCTCGGCGGCGCGCTGGCGGGCCTCGTCGAGCGCGGCGCCCGTGGCGCCGGTGCCGCCGACGCCGATGCGCCAGCCGCTCGCCCCGAACCGGTCGCCGTCGCGGGTGACCACGACCGCGGTGGGGTGGGCCAACGCCACGTCGACCGCCGAGGCCCAGTCGCCGTCGACCGCGACGGCGGGGCCGAGCAGGACGTCGAGCAGCGCTTCGACATCGGGCCGCGCCGAGCGCACGTGGCGGCGGACCGGCTCGGCGCCGGGGACGGTGGGGGCCGGGGCCGCCGACCCGGTGGCGCCGAGGGCGAGGATCGCGCCGCTGGCCGAGCCCCGGTGCAGGGCCTCGAGGGCGCGCCGGCCCGCGCTGACGTCGGTCACCACCACCGCGGTGATGGCGTCACCCGCCGCCGCCTCGAACGCCGCCTCCCACCCGGGGTCGACGTCGATGACGTCGAGGAGGGTGCCGACCACGCCGGGCACGTCGCCCAGCTGCTCGGCCCCCGCCGCGGTGCGGGCCTCGTCGAGGGCGAGGGCCAGGGCCTCGGCGCGGGCCTGCCAGCGCTGCAGCTCGGCGCGGGCCGTGGCCCGCTCGGCGTCGATCGCATCGACGACCTCGGCGGCGGCGATCCGGGCCTGCTCGGCCTCGTCGAGGCGGGCCACGATGGGCTCCTCGGCCGCCTCGGCGTCGGCCAGCTCGGCGCGCAGGCGCGCCGCCTCGGCGGCGAGCTCGGTGGCGCGCGCGGCGAGCGCGTCGTGGCGCTCCACCAGCCGGGCCACCTCGGCCTCGCCCCGCTCGAGGGAGCCACGCAGCGCCGCCAGCTCGCCCCGCACCTCGGCGGCACGCCCCGACGGGCCGGGCACACCGTCGCCCCAGTCGGCCGCGAAGCGCTCCCGGGCCGCGGCGAGCGCCGCTTCGTCGGCGTCGAGGTCGCCGAGCGGCTGGGCC
>DATHSN010000232.1:0-4469 GCA_035464115.1 Acidimicrobiales bacterium
GATGATCGCGTCGGCCAGCTCGACATTGCCGTAGCGGAACCCTGCGCGTGCGCCCGGCGCGATGTAGGGCGCGTTCGTCATCGACTCCATGCCGCCCGCCACCACGATGTCGGCGTCGCCGGCGCGGATCATCTGATCGGCGAGGTAGATCGCGTTGAGGCCGGACAGGCACACCTTGTTGACGTTGACCGACGGCACCCGCATCGGGATCCCCGCCTTGACCGCGGCCTGCCGCGCGGGCACCTGGCCCTGACCGGCCATGAGCACCTGGCCCATGATCACGTGGTCGACCTGGTCGGGGGCGACCCCGGCCCGCTCGAGCGCGGCCCGGATGGCGGCGCCGCCGAGGTCGACGGCGGCGAGCGACGCGAAGGCGCCGGACAGCTTGCCGATGGGCGTCCGAGCGCCGTTGAGGATGACGGAACCGGCCATGTGAGGTCCTCCCCCGAGAATGCGGCCTGTGTCACGTCCGAGCATACGGACGGCCCTCCCCGGGGGCCAGACGGCGGCCGCGCGGCGCGGGCCGGGCGGCCCGCGCCGCCTGTCTCAGCCGATCGGGTGGACGTAGGAGGCCACCCACTCCACCGCCTCACCGCCGAGGTCGGGCAGGTCGCCCCGCAGCTCGGTCAGCGACCACGCCTCGGTCTGGCGGCACTCGCGCGGCGCCGAACCGGTGAACGCCCGCTCGGCGACCACCCCGGCGTCGGTGGCGCCGAGGATCTGCACCGTCACCGACGGCCGGAAGCGGGTGATGTCGGGCCCGTTGTACGGGCAGACCTCGAGCACCTCCCAGTCGACCGGCCGGGTCACGACGACGAGCTCGAGGAACCGCAGCCCCGTCGGGAGCCACGCGGCCGCGGCCTCCTGCAGCGCCGAGCTGTCGGCGCCACCACCGAGGTGGATCGCGGGGTGGAACCGGTCGGATCCGTCATAGCCGTGCGCCGCGGGGACACCGGCGCCGTTCGTGACCGATGCGGCGGCGGCGGCGATCTCGACGTCGGAGTCGAACCGGATCTGCCGGCGGAGCGTCTCGGCCCCGAGCTGCTCGGCGGGCACGCCGAGGGCGTCACTGAGCTGCTGGTCGGTCACGCCCTGCGCGCCCGAGAGCTCGGCGCCGTCGAGCACCGTCCCGGCCATCGCGGCGTCGGTCAGCACGGTCGCCGTCAGGTTCGCGCCGGAGAGGTCGGCGCCGGACAGGTCGGCGCCACCCAGGTCCGCCGCCTCCAGATCGGCACCCGTCAGGTCCAGCCCGGCGAGCACCACCCCGCGGAGGTCGACGCCCTCCATGGCCGCACCGGACAGGCGCACGCCGGCGAGCGATGCCCCGGACAGCTGGGCGCCCGACCACGTGGCCCCGTCCACCTCGGCGTCGTCCAACGTCGCGTCCGTGAGCACGGCGTTGTCGAGGGCGGCGTCGGTGAGGATGGCCGCGGTCAAGTCGGCTCCGGTCAGGTCGCGCAGGCGCAGGTCGAGACCCGCCAGCTCCGCCCGCGAGAGATCAGCACCCGCCAGCACGGTGCCGACCAGCGACGCGGCGCGGAGGGACGCACCGGACAGGTCGAGCCCGGAGAGGTCGATCGCTTCCAGATCGGCGGCGGCGAGGTCGGCGCCGGCGAAGCTGGCGCCCTCCACCGTGGCGAGGGCCAGGCTGGTCGCCCGCAGGCGCGCGCCGTCGAGGCGCGCACCGGTGAGGTCGGCGCGGCCCAGGTCGGCACCGGAGAGGTCGACGCCGGAGAGATCGACCCCGGCGAGGTCCGCCCCCTCCAGGTCGGCGTCGACGAGCACGGCCCCGACCACGGAGGCACCTCCGAAGCGAGCGCCCTCCAGGCTGGCGGCGGTGAGGTCGGCGCCGTCGAGCACGGCCCCGGACAGGTCCGCCCCCTCCAGGTCCGCGCCCGCGAGGCGCGCACCGGACAGGTCGGCATCACGCAGCACGGATCCCACGAGGAGCGCCCCGGTCAGGTCGGCCTGGCGGAGCACCGCCCGGTCGAGCGTCGCCCCGGTCAGGTCGGCACCGGACAGGTCACGGCCGGCCAGGTCACGCTCCGCCATCTGGCAGCCGGCGAGGTCGGCGCCGGGGCCCGGCACGCAGGTCCCAGCCGCGAGGGACGCCGGGACGAGGAGCGCGGCGGCGAGCGCCACGACGCCGACGACGGCGGCTCCTCGCATCGTGGGGCGCACCAGGCGGGCCACCGCCAGGGCGACGGCTGCGCCGACGCCCGCGAGCGTGAGCGCCCACGCCGCGAGCAGCAGGACGAGCTCGTCGCGGTTCGCGCCGAGCAGCACCGCGGCGGCACCACCGGCGAAGCCCACCAGGGCGACCGCGACCAGCAGCGCCAGCGGGAGCCGGCGAGGACGCCCCTCGGGCGGTCGGCCCGCGGGCGGAGGGTGCTCCGCCCCGGCCCGACCAGGCTCAAGGATGGGGGTGGGACGTTCCAGGATCGGAGCGGCCATGTCAGCTACCTCCTCCCGCGGTCGGGACCGCACGGTCCCGACCGTCATCCGAACGTCGCTCACCGGCGACGGCGACCACGGAGGTCCCCGCCGCCAGGTCGCCGAGGGTTCGGTCCTCGGCGTTCCACAGCGCCCAGAGGTGGGCGATGAGGTAGACGATGCTCGAGCAGCCCACGAGCGTTCGCAGCGCGCCCTTCGCCCAACCAGGGGCTGCAGCCCGGGCCGCCTCCATGGACAGCGGGGCGTCGGTGTCGCCGCGGCGATCGTGGCGGACGACGGCGACGTCGAGCAGTCGACGCCCCAGGGTCTGGCCGGTGGCGTTCCCCCAGGTGAAGTAGACGGCGAGGCCGGTGAGTGAGACGACGGCGGCCGCGCCCGAGGAACCCTCGGGGACGACGGCGGCCAGCAGCCCGGCGAGCACCAGCCACCCGGCCGCGTCGATCGACCAGGCGACCACTCGGCGGACCGCCAGTGTGCGCGCGGTCCCGGCCAGCAGCACGAAGCCCCGGAGCAGGTTGGCGACCGCGAGGAGGGCGAGGACGGCGACCAACGGGAGGGCGATGGTGGTCTCGACGCGGGTCGAGCCGCCCTGGCTCACGCACTCGACCATCCAACCGTTCCGCTCGCAGTCATCACCGGTCATCGTCATCGCGGCGATCACCGGCCAGGCGCCGAGCAGGGCTCCGAACGCCAGGTGTCCGAGCGCCGTCCCCAACCGGGGCGGACGGTCGGCCGGCCCGTCGTCGGATCGCTCGGTCGTCTCGCCGACCGCCTGCGGCCGGACCAGCTCACCCGACGGGGCCACCGGCGGTGCGGTCACGGCGGTCGCCGGGTGGGCGCCCGCCAGGTCGCGGAGCAGCGCGGCGAGCGCCTCGGCCGTCTCGGTGGATCCGGCGAGGACGAGGTCCGTGCCGTCGACCCGCAGCCGCGATCCCGAGGTGCTCACCTCGCCCAGCTCGTCGAGCCCGAGCTCTCGGGTCTGCATCACCTCGTGGGCGACGAGCCGGTCGCCGGTCAGCACCATGCCGGTCTTCCCGTTGCCTCGGAGGCTGCTGTCGACCAGCACCACGACGTCGGCCGGGTCGACGCCGCGTGCGTAGCCTCCGAGCGCCCCGGCCAGACGGCGCTCGGGCACGTGGGGGGCGAGGAACACCGGTCCGCCGTCGAGCGACCCGCGGTGGCGGGCCACGATGGCCCGGACATCGGGACCCTCGGCGGTCGGGGGCGTCAGCGGATCGGTCGCGGTCGTCGATCCGTCCGCGACGTGGTCGGTCCACGTGCGTCCGTCCCACCACCTCAGCTCGTGGTGGTGCACCGGGTCGGGGTGCCAGGCGGCGCGCGGCGCCGCTGACTCGGGACTCGGGGTCTCGATCGCCATCGCTTCTCTCCTCCGCTCGACCGGAGGGACCCGCGACAGGAGCCCGGTCGCTCCGTGCGGAACGACCCGTGGCCCGGGTTCGAGACCCGGAAGCCCTCACCCAGAACGTCGCTCTCGGTGGGGGTGCTCGACAGTCCCGAAGTCCTGGGACCTTGTGCCCGCCGCCGCCCGGTGGGTCGGCTCAGGCGCCCGGATCGTCGTTGCCGCGAGCCTGGCGCACGGCGCGGCCCACGGCGTCGCGCACCATCCGCTCGAGCAGCTCGTCCTCGTCGTCGGCATCGGCGACGGCAGGGCTCGGCGCCGCCGGTTCGGCCGTCCCCGTGAGGTCGATCAGCGGACCGTCGGCCGGTTCCGGTTCCGGTTCCGGTTCCGCTTCCGCTTCCGCTTCCGGTTCCGGCTCGGGAGCGGGAGCGGGAGCGGGCGCGAGCTCGGGTTCGGGGGCCACCGTCTCGTCGGTGGGGATCGCCGGCTCGGGGGTGTCGATGGGGTCGGGGCCCTGGGCGGCGAGCAGCTCGCCGCGCGCCGAGGCCAGCCGGTGGCGGATGCGGCGCTCGGCTTCGGTGAGGCGGGCCAGGCGATCGGCCGCCTCGGCCAGCTCGATCTCGGAGCGACGGCGCGCCGACCGCGCCGCGCGCTC
>DATHSN010000233.1:0-4272 GCA_035464115.1 Acidimicrobiales bacterium
TGCTGTGGCGGCACCCTGTGCTGAGCACCCTAGGCGTGCTGCACGGGGTGTTCAACCTGGCGGCGACGGCCGCCGTCGCCACCTTCGTCCTGGTCGCCCAGGAGGAGCTCGGGGTCGACGGTGCGGGGTTCGGCGTCCTGCTCGCCGCCGGCGCCGGCGGGGCGCTCCTCGGCAGCCTCGTCGCCGAACGGCTGAACCGGCGGCTGGGCACCTCGGCGACGATCCTCGGTTCGGGCATCGGGTTCGGCCTCACCAGCCTGGCCATCGCCCCGCTGTCGTCGCCGGTGGCGGTGGGCGCGATGCTCGCCGTCAACGGCGTGCTCGTGGTGCTGTGGAACGTGGTCACGGTGTCGCTGCGTCAGGCGATCATCCCCGACGAGCTGCTCGGCCGGGTCAACAGCGTCTACCGGTTCCTCGGGTGGGGCGCCATCCCCGTCGGGGGCGCCATCGGGGGTGTGGTGGCCTCCGCCTTCGGCCTCCGGGCACCGTGGTGGTTCGCCGGCGGGCTCACCCTGGTGGCGGTGGTGGTGGCCGCGCCGCAGCTCACCCGCGCCCGCATCGACGCCGCCCGCGCCGCTGCGCCCGCTCGGGGCTGACGTCCCGATCGCCCGGCCCGCAGGTGCCCGGCGATCGCTGCGCATCCGAGGGCTCGAGCGCGGCGTCCGGTGGCGGCGGGCGGTGGGCGCGAAGTGAGGAGGGATGCGCTCCCACGCGTCGGTGTCCGACGCCTGGGAGCGCATCTTCGGGTGGCGACTGGGAGCGAGAGGTGTGAGGGGGGAGAGGATGCGCCGAGGAGCGTCGGCATCCGACGCCGGGGAGCGCATCTTCGGGTGGCGACGGTGGCGACGGTGGCGAGGGTGGCGAGGGTGGCGAGGGTGGCGACGGTGGCCAGGCTGACCGCGACCGGGCGCTCAGCGATCCAGCCGGTCGAGGAACCGGCGCACCGCGTCGGCGGACTCGTGGCGCCACGCGTCGACGACGCCGTCGGTGTGGACGTTCGCGGCGGCCAGGGCGTCGAGCCTGGGCGCGAACGCGGCGCGCTGGGCCTCGACGAGCGGACGGGCGTCGACGCCGAGCCGCTCGGCCAGCAGGAGCTTCACCAACAGCTCGGACCGCACGTCGCGCAGGTGGGCGACCGGTCGGCCCAGCCAGCGTCGCAGGCGGTCGTGGCCGCGTGCGGTGGCGGCCAGGACGGTGCGGTCGGGGCCGGCGTCGCCGGGCTGGCGCTCGACCGGCTCGACGAGACCGAGGTCGACCAGCCGGTCGAGGGACCGGTACACCTGCGGGCGGCTCACCGTCCACACCCGGCCGACCTCGCCGTGGGGGGCCAGCTCCTTGGCCACCGCGAACCCGTGGCTCTCGCCGCCGGCGAGGACGCCCAGGACCGCCCAGTCGTGCAACGACAGCTCGGGGCGGCGTTCGGGCACGAGATGAGCATCGCACGCGGGTGGACGGGGCCGCCGCCGCTGTCCACTAGTGTCAGCGTGACTACTGAACGGCGCGGGAGGACCAGTGCGACACCGAAGATCACGGCGACCCGAGCGAGGGCGGTGGGTGGTCGCGGTGATGGTGGCGATCGCCGCGCTGGTGACCGCCGCCTGTGGTGAGGACGGCGGCGAGGCCGACGCTCCCGCCCCGGCCGATGGCGACGGCGGGGGCGGCACGGTGCTGGTGCTCGCGGCGGCGTCGCTCACCGACGCGTTCGGTGAGCTCGCCGCCGCCTTCGAGGCGGCCACGCCAGGGGTGACCGTCGAGCTCGGCTTCGCTGGCAGCTCCAGGCTGGCGGCCCAGATCCAGGAGGGCGCCCCGGCCGACGTGTTCGCCTCCGCCAACACCTCGAACATGGACAAGGTCGTCGACTCCGGCGACGTGACCGCCACGCCGCAGGTGTTCGTCCGCAACACCCTCGAGATCGTGGTGCCCGCCGGGAACCCGGCCGGGGTGACCGGCCTCGGGGACCTCGGCCGCGACGAGCTGTTGATCGGGCTGTGCGCCGAGGAGGTGCCGTGCGGCGCGCTCGGGCGCGAGGCCCTCGCGGCCGCCGGCGTCGAGCCCGCGCCCGACACGAACGAGCCCGCCGTGCGAGCGCTGCTCACCAAGGTCGAGGCCGGCGAGCTCGACGCCGGCATCGTCTACCGCACCGACGTGGCCGCCGCCGGCGATCGGGTCGAGGGCGTCGAGATCCCGGCCGACGTCAACGTCGCCGCCGACTACCCGATCGCGCCCCTCGCCGACGCCCCCAACCCGGCCGGGGCCGAGGCGTTCATCGAGTTCGTGCTCTCCGAGGCCGGGCGAGCCATCCTCGCGTCGTATGGCTTCGATCTCCCCTGAGCCCTCCTCCTGCGAGCCGATGGCGTCGTGAGCCCCGTCACGACGCCGTCGGGCGCCGCTTCTCGCCGCCCGCCGGCGGTGGTGCTGGTCCTCGCCGCCGTCGCGGTGGCGTTCGTGGTCCTCCCGTTCATCGGGCTGCTCCAGCGCACCCCGTGGTCGGAGCTGGGGTCGCTGCTCACGAGCGACCGGGCGCTCGAGGCGCTGCGCCTCAGCCTCATCACCTCCGTGACGGCCACCGCCGTGTCGGTGTTCCTCGGCGTGCCCCTCGCCTGGGTGCTGGCTCGGGTCGACTTCCCCGGCCGCTCGATCGTGCGGGCGATCGTGATCCTGCCGATGGTGCTCCCGCCCGTGGTCGGCGGCGCCGCCCTGCTGTTCGCCCTGGGGCGACGGGGCCTGGTCGGCGAGTGGCTCGACGCCGAGCTCGGCGTGCTGCTGCCGTTCTCCACCGCCGGGGTCGTGGTGGCGGCCACGTTCGTGGCCATGCCGTTCCTGGTCATCACCGTCGAGGCGGCGTTCCGCTCGCTCGACGTCCGCTACGAGGACGCCGCCGCCACCCTCGGCGCCGACCGCTGGACGACCTTCCGCCGGGTCACCGTGCCGCTGCTGGCGCCGTCGCTCGTGGCCGGCGCCGTGCTGTGCTGGGCCCGGGCGCTGGGGGAGTTCGGCGCCACCATCACGTTCGCCGGCAACCTGCAGGGTCGCACCCAGACGCTCCCGCTCGCCGTGTTCCTGGCCCTCGAAGAGGATCGCGACGCGGCCATCGCCCTGAGCCTCGTGCTCGTCGCGGTGTCGCTCGCCGTGCTCGTCGCCCTCCGCGACCGCTGGTTCTCCCTGCGATGAGCCTCGACGCCGACGTGCGCCTGCGGCTCGGCGCGCTCGACCTCGACGTGCGCATCGCCGCGCCCGACGGCGCTCTCGTCGCGGTGCTCGGACCCAACGGCGCCGGCAAGACCACGCTGCTCCGCGCCCTCGCCGGCCTCGTGGGGCTCCACGGCGGCCGGGTGTCGGTCGACGGCGAGGTGTGGGACGACGTGGATGGCGGTCTCCACGTCGCGACCGAGCGACGCTCCATCGGCTACGTCTTCCAGGACCACCTGCTGTTCCCGCACCTGTCGGTGCTCGAGAACGTGGCGTTCGGGCTGCGGGCGCGTGGCACCGGGCGCGACGAGTCTCGGCGCCGGGCCCTCGGCTGGCTCGACCGCGTCGGCCTCGCCGACCGAGCCGGCGACCGGCCCCGGGCGCTCTCGGGGGGTCAGGCGCAGCGGGTCGCGCTCGCCCGGGCGCTCGTGGCCGAGCCGCGGCTGTTGCTGCTCGACGAGCCGCTCGCCGCACTCGACGCATCGACCCGCCTCGAGGTCCGCGCCGACCTGCGCCGGCACCTCGCCGAGGTCGCAGGCATCCGGGTGCTCGTCACCCACGACCCCCTCGACGCCATCGTCCTCGCCGAGCGCCTGGTGGTGATCGAGGACGGTCGGGTCACCCACGACGGCGGCGTCGCCGAGATCACCGCCCGGCCCCGCAGCCCCTACGTGGCCCGCCTGGTCGGGGTGAACCTGTGGCGGGGCCGCGCCGACCGGGGACGGGTGACCCTGTCCGGTGGAGGTCACCTGGTGCTGGCCGACCCGCTCGACGGCGAGGTGGCCGTGCTCGCCCACCCACGCGCCGTGTCGCTCCACGCGGAGCACCCCGAGGGCAGCCCCCGCAACGTGTGGCCGGTGCGCGTCGACGGTGTCGAGCCCACCGGCGACCGGGTGCGGGTCCACCTCGTCGGCCCCCCCGACGTCACCGCCGAGATCACCACCGCCGCGCTGGCCGAGCTCGGTCTCGATCCCGGCCGGGAGGTGTGGGCCAGCGTCAAGGCCACCGAGCTCGACGCCGAGATCCTCTGACCGCCCCCTCCCACAGGCGAACTGGCGAACCGACGGTGCGCGACGCGCACCC
>DATHSN010000234.1:0-6621 GCA_035464115.1 Acidimicrobiales bacterium
GAGGCGCGCGGTGGCGGCCTCGTCGAGGCGGGCGCGCAGACGCATCCCGCCCTCCTCGGCGCTCTCGACGAGCACCTCGCCTTCGCGGTGCACCGCAGCGAGCACATCGCCGCGGTCGAACGGCACGACCAGCTCGACGACCTGGGTGAGCGCGCGCAGCCGGTCGCTCATGGTGAGCAGGAAGGCGTCGAGCCCCTCGCCGGTGGCCGCGGAGATGGCGACCGACCCGGGATGGGTGCGCACCAGGTGCTCGACGTCGACACCGGGGCGGTCGATCTTGTTCAGCACGATGAGCTCGGGGACCTCGCGGGCGCCGATCTCGCCGAGGACGTCGCGCACGGCCCGGAGCTGGCCGTCGATGTCGGGGCCCGAGGCGTCGACCAGGTGGACGAGCAGGTCGGCGTCGGCCACGACCTCGAGGGTGCTCTTGAACGCCTCGACGAGCTGGTGGGGCAGCTTCTTGACGAACCCGACGGTGTCGGTGACGAGCACCGTCTCGCCACCGGGGAGCTGCAGGCGGCGGGTGGTGGCGTCGAGCGTGGCGAACAGGCGGTCCTCGACGAGCACGCCGGCGTCGGTGAGCCGGTTGGTGAGCGTCGACTTGCCGGCGTTGGTGTAGCCGACGATGGCCACCTGGTGGTACGGCGAGCGGCGGCGGGCCTTGCGCTGGTTGTCGCGGTGGCGCGAGATGTCGCGCAGGTCGGCCTGCAGCTTGTGGATCAGCCGCTGGACCCGCCGACGGTCGACCTCGAGCTGGGTCTCGCCCGGGCCCCGACGGGCGCCGATGCCACCCGCCTGCTGCGACAACGACCGTCCCTTGCCCCGCAGCCGGGGCAGGCGGTACTGCAGCATGGCCAGCTGGACCTGGGCCTTGCCCTCCTGGGTGTGGGCGTTCTGGGCGAAGATGTCGAGGATCACGGCGGTGCGGTCGATGGCCGACCGACCGAGGAGCTTCTCGAGGTTGCCCTGCTGGGCGGGGCTGAGCTCGTCGTCGAACACCACGGTGTCGGCGTCGGTGGCCTCGGCCAGCTCACGGATCTCCTGCACCTTGCCGCGACCCACGTAGGTGGCCGGATCGGGCGCGTCGCGCCGCTGGCTGAGCCGACCGACCTCGTCGGCCCCGGCGGTGTCGACCAACAGGGCGAGCTCGTCGAGGGAGGCCTCGACGTCGTCGTCGGTGCGGCCCGGTCCGGCCACGCCGACCAGCACGATCTTCTCCCGGAACGCCCGCTCGATGAACGCGCTGCGCTCACCGCCGTACTCGCCGAACCCGCCACGATGGGACTCAGCCACCGAGCACCTCCCCAGGGTCGATCTCGAGGTCGGCCACGTGGACCGCCTCGCCGGTGAGCACCGCCCGGCCGTCGTAGAGGTCGACCACCACCTCGCCACCGGGCATGCCGACGCGGACCCGGTCGCCCACCAGGCCCCACTGGTGGGCGTGGTGGGCGGCCACGCACGCCCCGCTGCCGCAGGCCTCGGTGATGCCCGCGCCCCGCTCCCAGACCCGCAGCACGATGGCGTCGGGACCGACCGGGGCGATGATCTCGAGGTTGATGCCCGCAGGGAACTGGCCCTCGACCGCAGGGCCCACCGCCGCGAGGTCGAGGGCCTCGACGTCGGCCACCCAGGCCACCACGTGGGGGTTGCCGATGTCGGCGGTGGTGACCGCCTCGGTGACGAGCGGCAGCACCTCGGGCAGATCGGGGCCGGGCCGGACCTCGCCCATGTCGACCCGCACCGAGCTGCGCGCCGGGCTGGGGCCGGGCGCCACGTGGAGGTGTCGGCGCCCGGCGTCGGTGTCGGCGATGACGTCGAGGGAGGCGAGCCCCCGGGCGCGGGCCACGGCCTGGGCGAGGCAGCGGATGCCGTTGCCACTCGTCTCGGCGCGGCTCCCGTCGGCGTTCCAGAGGTGCATGACCACGTCGGCCTCGGGACCGCCGACCCGGGCGCCGTGGATGAACCCGTCGGCGCCGACCCCGCGACGGCGGTCGCACAGGGCCCGGGCCAGCTCGGGTCCGGCCTCGATCGGGACCGGGTTGGTCTCGTCGAGCGCGATGAGGAAGTCGTTGCCCAGTCCGTGGTGCTTGGCGAGGTGCATGTGCCTCCAGTCTCGCCTGCCAGCGATCGGATCCACCACCGGGTTGCCCCGGCCCACCGGCGGGGTGGGGAGCGTCAGGTCGATCGGGCCGCGTCCACGAGCTCGAGCAGGGCGGGCAGGACCTCGGCCGGGTCGTGCTCGGCATCGAGCCACACGATGCGCGGGTCGCGCCGGAACCAGCGCTCCTGGCGCCGGGCGAAGCGGCGGGTGCGGGTGATGGCGAGCTCGACGGCCTCGGCGAGCGTCGAGCGACCGGCGAGGTGGTCGAGCAGCTCGCGGTAGCCGAGGGCCTGCGCGGCCGTGCGCGACGGGCCCCGTGGATCGTCGGCGAGGCGGCGGACCTCGTCGAGGAACCCGGCGTCGAGCTGGGCCTGATAGCGCGCCGCGATCCGCTGGTCGATCACCGGGCGGGGCAGCCGCACCCCGACCAGCGCGTAGCGGGTGGGGGGATGGGCCTCGAGCCCCGGCCCGAACGACGAGAAGGGGTGACCCGACCCGAGCGTGACCTCGAGCGCCCGCACGACCCGCCGACGGTTGGTCGGCTCCATGCGGGCCGCGGCCTCGGGGTCGAGCTCGGCGAGACGGCGGTGGAGCCCGGCGGTGTCGGGGTCGGCCTCGAGGGCGGCGGCCACGTCGGGGAACCGACCCGGGATGTCGAGCTGGTCGACGACGGCGCGCAGGTAGAGCCCGGTGCCGCCGACCAGCAGCGGCCACCCGCCTCGGGCCTCGACGTCGTCGACCGCGGCGGTGATCGCCCGCTGGAACTCGGCGACGGTGAACTCCTCCCACGGGTCGACCAGGTCGAGCCCGTGGACGGGCACCTCGGCCCGCTCAGCGGGGCTCGGCGCGGCGGTGCCGATGTCCATGCCCCGGTACACCGCCATCGAGTCGACCGACACCAGCTCGGTGCCCGGTCGGGCGCGGGCGACGGCCAGCGCGAGGGCCGACTTGCCCGACGCGGTGGTCCCGACCAGCGCGAGGGGTCGGGCGGCGGGCGACGGCGGGGCGGGCGGCACCGGGTCAGAAGAGCTCGTCGAGCAGGACGTAGAGCTCGAGCTTGACCACGTCGGGCCACTCGATGCCGTACGCCTCGAAGAACGGGCCGACGGCGTGACCGCCCAGGTTGCGGGCGATGCTGGTCGCGGCCACGGCCAGGTCGAGGTAGCGGTCGGCCACCCCGCACCGCCCGAGGTCGACGTAGCCGATGACCTCACCCCGGTCGAGGATCACGTTGGGGAAGCTGTAGTCGCCGTGGACCACCACCAGGTCCTCGTCGCCGGGCGGTCGCAGCGCCTCGATCACCGCCAGCAGATCGTCGGGGGTCTGGCCACGGTGCAGCGGGTCGAAGTCGTCGGCGTCGACCCGGCCGGCGGCGATGCGCTGGCGCGCCGCGGCCAGGCGGACATCGAGGCGGGTGTCGAAGGGGCACGCATCGATGGAGAGCGCCTCGTGGAACCGGCGCAGACCCTGGGCCAGGGCGGTGACGAGGCGCTCGGGGGCGCCGTGGTGCACCGGGTCGGTGGCGTCGGCGCCACCGAGGGCCTCGGTGAGCAGCCAGCCCGACCCGTCGGTGGCGGTGGCGTGCGCCACGACCGACGGCACCGCCACCCGCCCGGCCAGCCACCGCAGGCGCTCGGCCTCGACCGCGGTGCCGCCCTCCCACGGATCGGCGGCGTCGGCCGGCGCCGTGCGCTTGAGGTAGCGGCGCCCGCGGTCGGGGTGCTCGACCCGCCAGACCTCGGCGCGGGCGCGCCCGTCGTCGACCGGGTGCACGGTGGAGCCGGCGAGGGCCGCCGCCAGCTCGGGCGGGACGCCCGGGGGGAGCCCGTCGGGGGCGTCCACGTCAGCCGGCGACGACGGGGATGCGCGTGCGGTGCCGGGGGGCGGCGAGCACCTCGCGGAGCTCGCCCCGCAGGCTGTGGGCTCCGGCCGAGGTGACCTCGGCCGTGGCGAGGGTGCCCACCCGCAGCGGCGTGGGCGACGGGAAGTGCACCAGCTTGTTCTGCCGGGTGCGCCCGGTGAGCACCGTAGGGTCCTTCTTCGACGGGCCCTCCACGATGACCTCCGCGACCCGCCCCACGCGGTCGGCGTGGCGCAGAGCCCCCGATGGCTCGACGACCTGGCGCAGTCGCTCGAACCGGGCCCCGCACACGTCGGCGGGGACGAACTGGTCGACCAGCTCGGCCGCCTCGGTGCCGGGACGGGGCGAGAAGATGAAGGTGTAGGCGCTGTCGTAACCGGCGGCGGCCACGACCTCGAGGGTGCGCTCGAAGTCGTCGTCGGTCTCGCCCGGGAAGCCCACGATGAGGTCGGTGGTGATGGCCAGGTCGGGGACCGCGGCGCGGGCCGCGGCGAGCTTGTCGAGGTAGCGCTCGGCCGTGTAGCCGCGGTGCATGGCGGCGAGGACGCGGTCGGACCCGGACTGCAGCGGCAGGTGGAGGTGCTCGCACACCGCGGGGACCTCGGCCATGGCGGTGATGGTCTCGGGCCGCAGGTCCTTGGGGTGCGGACTGGTGTAGCGCACCCGGTGGATGCCCTCGACCGCGCCGACGGCCCGCAACAGGTCGGCGAAGAGGGGTCGGGGCCGGCGACGATCGTCGGTGGCCCAGGCGGCGCCGGCCACCAAGACATCGGCGGCGGGATCGACCTCGGCGCCACGCAGGCGGGTGGTGAGGTCGCGGCCGTAGGAGTTGACGTTCTGGCCGAGCAGGGTGACCTCGACCACGCCGTCGGCGGCGAGGCGCTCGACCTCACCGACCAGCTCACCGAAGGGTCGGCTGACCTCGACGCCCCGGACCGACGGGACGATGCAGAACGCGCACGAGTTGTCGCAGCCGATCTGGATGGTGACCCAGGCCGCGTAGTCGACCTCGCGCTTGACCGGCAGCGCCGACGGGAACGCCTCGGCCTCGTCGAGGGCGGCCTGCTCGAGGATCTCGACGATGGGGCCGCCGGCGCGGGCCTCGTGGAGCAGCTCGGCGGCGCGGTGCACGTTGTGGGTGCCGAACACCACGTCGACGTGCGGTGCCCGCTGCCGGATGGTGTCGCGGTCCTTTTGGGCGAGGCAGCCGCCGACCACGATCTCGAGGTCGGGGCGCTCGGCCTTGAGGGCCTTGAGCTGGCCGAGTGCCCCGTAGAGCTTGTTGTCGGCGTTCTCGCGGATGCAGCAGGTGTTGAGCACCACCACGTCGGCATCGTCGGTGGAGGCAGCCGGGACCAGCCCGTCGGCCTCGAGCAGGCCGGCGATGCGCTCGGAGTCGTGCTCGTTCATCTGGCACCCGTAGGTGCGCACGAAGTAGCTGCGGGGCACGGCGTCAGGCTACGGGATGGGCCACCCGGCTAGGGCTCGTCGTCGCCGACCGGCTCGAACAACGTGAGGTGCACGCCGCCCGGGTCGGTGAGGGTGAACGAGCGGTGCCCCCAGGGCATGACCTCGACCGGACCCGACGCCGCACCGGCGGCCGCCACCGTGGCGTGGGCGGCGTCGGCGTCGGCCACGTGGAGAGCGAACCGCAGCCCCGCCACGGTGGCCGTGGCGGGGCGCAGCAGCTCGAGGTAGGTGTCGGCCGCGAGCCGAAAGAGGATGCCCTCGTCGCCGTCGAACTCCTCGACGACCTCGAGCCCGATCACGTCGCGGTAGAAGGCGCGCCGGGCGTCGAAGTCGTCGGGGGTGAGCACGATGCGGACCGGGCCGACGGCGCCGAGGGGGTGGTCCATCAGTCGTCGAGCGAGATCGGCTCGTCGTCGGCGTCGGACATGGCGTCGGGCAGGGCGTCGGCCTCGTCGACCACACCGATGCCGACCTGGGCCCGGACCCGCTCGGAGATGTCGACCATGATCTCGGGGTTGTCGTGCAGGAAGCCCTTGGCGTTCTCGCGACCCTGGCCGAGCTGCTCGCCGTCGTAGGTGTACCAGGCACCCGACTTCTTCACGATGCCGAGGTCGACGCCGAGGTCGAGCACCGAGCCCTCTCGGCTGATGCCCTTGCCGTACATGATGTCGAACTCGGCCTGCTTGAACGGCGGGCTGACCTTGTTCTTGACGATCTTGCAGCGGGTGCGGTTGCCGACCACCTCGACGCCGTCCTTGATCGACTCGATGCGGCGGATGTCGATGCGGACCGAGCTGTAGAACTTGAGCGCCCGCCCACCGGGGGTGGTCTCGGGTGAGTTGTGCACCATGACACCGTCGACGAAGTAGTTGTGGGTGCCCTCGACCTCGATGTCGAAGCGATGCGTCTGACGGCCGTTGGGCGGCGCCACCTCGATGCGGGTGATCGGCATCGGCACCAGCTCGGTCCGCTCCGGAGCGAACACGGTGTCGACGGCGAAGCGACCCCGGTAACGAGGCAGGAGCTTGTGCTCCATCGTCGGGTGGACGAACGGCGCGATCAGCGCGTGGAGCTTGGCGGTGGAGGCGGTGTCGAAGGTGAGCACCGCCTGGCGCCGGGCGCCCCGCTCGGCGAGCCGTGCGTGGAGGCCCCACGTGTCGGCCAGGTGCTGGGCCAGACGCTCACGGGA
>DATHSN010000235.1:0-6645 GCA_035464115.1 Acidimicrobiales bacterium
GCCGTCGGCCCCCGACTCGTTCGTGCACCGCATCGGTCGGGTCGGGCGGGCCGGGCGCGAGGGCGTGGCCATCACGTTGGTGGAGCCCCGCGAGCGGCGCCTGCTCGCCAACATCGAACGGGCCACCGGCCACCGCGTCGAGATGGGCGCGGTGCCGTCGGTGGCCGACCTGCGGGCCCGCCGCGTGGAGCGCACCCTCGAGACGCTGCGCGCGTCCCTCGACGCCGACGACCTCGACGACGTGGCAGCCCTCGTCGACCGCCTCACCGAGGAGGTCGAGCTGCGCGACGTGGCGCTCGCCGCCGTCCGCCTCGTGCACCTCGAGACGGGTGGCGAGGACGACGAGGACGAGATCCCCACCGTCACCTTGCACCCCGACCGCGAGCGCAGCGGCGGCCGCCCGGGCCGCCCCACTCCGACACGAGACGGTCCGCCGGGGCGGGGTCAGCGACCGGTGTCGGCGGGGATGGCCAACGTCTACGTCGGGGTGGGCCGGGCCGCGGGCGTGCGCCCGCAGGACCTGGTCGGGGCGATCACCGGCGAGACCGGCCTGAGCGGCAAGCAGATCGGCGCCATCACCCTCACCGAGCGCTTCGCCCTGGTCGAGGTCCCCGCCGACGCGGTCGACCTCGTGATCGAGCGCATGCGCACCGCGACCATCCGGGGCCGCAAGGCCAACGTCCGCCGCGACCGCGACCAGGGGCGCCCCCCGTCCCGCTGAGACCCGCCCCCCGATGAGACCCACCCCCCGATGAGACACTCCCCCCGATGAGACACCGTGTCTCGCGGCAGGTAACGTCGGTCACATGAGCCGGGAGGGGGCCCGCAGCACCGCCACGCGCCGACGCCTGCGCGACGCGGCCATCGAGCTCGTGGTCGAGCGCGGCTACCAGGCGGTCACCGTCGAGGAGATCGCCGAGCGCGCCGGGGTCACCCGGGCCACCTTCTACCGCCACCACCGCGACAAGGACCGCCTCCTCGCCGACGCCGTCGACGAGATCTCCGACACCGTGCTCGAGCGGGCCGCCGGGGCCACCACCCACCCCCTCGACCTCGACGGCATCCGGTTGCGCCTCTTGTTCGAGCACGCCCGCCACGAGCGCGAGCTGTTCCGGCTCATCCTGCGCGGCGAGGCCGACGGACTGCCCCTGCGCACCCTCACCGAGCGGGTGATCGACGTCGCCCGGGTCAGCCACGCGGCGCGGGTCGCCCGCACCGGCCACCAGCCCCGCGTCGACCCCGAGCTGCTGGCCCGGATGGCCGCCGGCGAGGTCCTCGCCGTGCTCGGCTGGTGGCTCGAGCTCGACCCCGCGCCCGACGCCACCACCGTCGTCGACCAGCTCCGGGCCACGTCGTCACGCGGCCGCATCTGGGCCGGTGGCGGCGACCCCGCGCACGTGCCCGTCACCGACCGGTCCGTCACCGATCTCGAGGAGCCCGCATGACCACCAACCCGCCGGTGACCGACTGGGCCACCGACTACGACATCTTCGACCCCGACTTCGTGCGCGACCCCTACCCCACCTACGACGAGCTGCGCCAGGAGTGCCCGGTCGCCCACACCGACCGCTGGGGCGGCTCGTGGCTGCCCACCCGCTACGAGGACGTGGTGGCCATCGCCCACGACGTCGACACCTTCTCGTCGCGCGAGATCCTGGTCACCCCGTCGCCCACCGCGGCCTACGCCGGCGCCAACCAGCAGGTGAAGGCCCCGCCGATCTCCTCGGACCCGCCCGAGCACCGGTGGGCGCGGCGGCTGATCCTGCCGGTCTTCGCCCCGGGCGCGGTCGCCAAGTACGAGCAGGGCACCCGCGATCTGTGCAACTCGCTGATCGACGGGTTCATCGCCGACGGTCGCGCCGACGCCGCCGCTGGCTACGCGCAGCAGATCCCGGTGCGGGTCATCGCCGCCATGCTCGGCGTGGGCACCGAGCGGGCCGACGAGTTCACGTCGTGGGTGCGTGGCGTGCTCGAGGTCGGCCTCACCGACCCCGAGGCCCGCATCGAGGCCCGCACCAACATCATCGGGTTCTTCCGTGAGCAGATCGCCGACCGGCGCGAGAACCCCCGCGACGACGACCTCATCACCGAGCTGCTCGCGGCCGAGGTCGACGGCGAGCCGGTGCCCGAGCACCACATCCTCGGCACCTGCAACCTCATGCTGGTGGCGGGTGTCGACACCACCTGGAGCGCCATCGGGTCGTCGATGTGGCACCTCGCCTCGCACCCCGACGACCGACGCCGGCTCGCCACCGAACCCGACCTGTGGCCCACCGCCATCGAGGAGCTCCTGCGGGCCTACTCGCCGGTCACCATGGCGCGCATCGTCGACCACGACACCGAGTACGCCGGCTGCCCCATGCACGAAGGCGATCGGGTGCTCATGGCGTTCCCGGCCGCCAACCGCGACCCCGAGGTGTTCGAGAACCCCGACGACGTCATCCTCGACCGCCAGCACAACCGCCACGTCGCGTTCGGCTCGGGCATCCACCGCTGCGCCGGATCCAACCTCGCCCGCCTCGAGCTGCGCGTCGCCCTGCAGACCTGGCTCGACCGCATCCCCGAGTTCGAGCTCGAGGACCCCGACACCGTCACCTGGGCCGGCGGCCAGGTCCGCGGGCCCCGCAGCTGCATGGTCACGTTCCCCGCCGGCTGACCCGACCCCCGACCCCTCGACCAACCCAGGAGAGAACCATGAAGGTCCGAGTCGACTCCGAGAAGTGCATGGGCCACCAGGCCTGCTCGATCGCCGCCCCCGAGGCGTTCGGCGCCGACGACTTCGGCGACGCCGTCGTGCTGCTCCCCGACGGCGAGGTGCCGCCCGAGCTCGAGCAGAAGGTGCTGCTGGCCCAAGCCAACTGTCCCGAAGAAGCGATCATCGTCGAGGCGTGAGCCACCGACCCCTGAGCTGCGGAGAGAGAGCATGACGACGAATCCCCCGGTGGTCGACTGGACCACCGACTACGACATCTTCGACCAGGAGTTCATCAAGGAGCCCTGGAAGGTCTGGGACATGCTCCGCGAGGAGTGCCCCATCGCCCACACCGAGCGCTGGGGCGGCTCGTGGCTGCCCACCCGCTACGAGGACGTGGTGGCCTTCGCCAAGGACACCGACACCTTCTCGTCGCGCCAGCCGCTGGTCACCGGGCCCCAAGAGGTGAGCGACTACGAGCCCCAGCCCCAGGACGAGCTGTTCGCCAACGTGTCGGCGCCCCCGATCACGTCCGACCCGCCCGACCACCAGTGGGCCCGGCGGCTGATCCTGCCGGTCTTCTCGCCGCAGGCCGTCGCCAAGTACGAGCAGGGCACCCGCGACCTGTGCAACTCGCTGATCGACGGCTTCATCGCCGACGGGCGCGCCGACGCGGCGCACGACTACGCCCAGCAGATCCCGGTGCGGGTCATCGCCACCATGCTCGGCGTGGGCACCGAGCGCTCCGACGAGTTCGTCGAGTGGGTGCGGGGCATGCTCGAGGTCGGCGCCACCGATCCCGAGGTGCGGGCCAACGCGTTCCGCAACATCGTGCTGTTCTTCGTCGACGAGGTCGCCGACCGGCGGGCCAACCCCCGCGACGACCTCATCTCCGAGATGCTCGAGTTCGAGGTCGACGGCGAGCCGGTGCCCGAGTCGCACATCCTCGGCACCTGCCTGCTCATGCTGGTGGCGGGCGTCGACACGACCTGGAGCGGCATCGGGTCGTCGATGTGGCACCTCGCCACCCACCCCGAGGACCGACGCCGCCTCGTCGCCGAGCCCGACCTGTGGCCCACCGCCATCGAGGAGCTCCTGCGGGCCTACTCGCCGGTCACCATGGCGCGGGTGGCCAACCACGACACCGAGTTCAAGGGCTGCCCGATCAAGGAGGGCGACCGGATCCTCATGGCGTTCCCGGCCGCCAACCGCGACCCCGAGGTGTTCGAGAACCCCAACGACGTCATCCTCGACCGCCAGCACAACCGCCACGTCGCCTTCGGCTCGGGCATCCACCGCTGCGCCGGCTCCAACCTCGCCCGCCTCGAGCTCCGCGTCGCCCTGCAGACCTGGCTCGACCGCATCCCCGAGTTCGAGCTCGAGGACCCCGACACCGTCACCTGGGCCGGCGGCCAGGTCCGCGGCCCCCGCAGCTGCCCGGTGGTGTTCCCCGCCGGCTGAGCTGGCTCCCGCCGGCTCGGGCTCGATCCCGAGCCGGCGTGCGGGCGATCCGGGTCCTCGGGCACTGGTGATCCCACGACGCAGCCGTAGCGTCCAGACCGACGGGAGGTGCGCCGTGGCCCGGCTCGGTCGGTTGGTGCTCGTGGTGGTCGCGGTGGTGCTGATCCCCCTCGCCGGGTGTGGTGACGGCGACGACGACGAGGTGGGCGCCGCGACCACGGCCGGCGTGGCGGCGACGGCCACCACGGAGGTCGCGACCACGAGCGCGCCCGAGACCACGAGCGCGCCCGAGACCACCGCCGCGCCGACCACGACAGCGGCGACCACCACGACCACCACGACAGCCGTGGTCCTCGGCGACGAGGTGACCTTCTCCGCCGACGGCGTCGGCGGCTCGGGCTGCGCGCCCGGCCCGGGTCCGCTCCCCGACGGCTGGTGGTTCGGGTTCCCCGACGTCCCGGTGGGTGACGATGTCGTGTCGTTCGACCTCGCCTGCTTCCTCACTGGGCCGGCCGCCGAGGCCGAGGCTGCAGCGGCCGGCGGCGAGGTCGAGAACGGCTACTGGATCATCAACGACGTGACCCAGCGGCGCGACGTGCCGATCGCCCCCGACGCCGAACGGCGCTGCGTCGGCGCCGTCATCCCCGAGACCGGCCCGTGCGTCGCGCCCGGTCAGCTGGGCGAGATCTTCCCCGTGTGGCTGCGGGTGCAGGGCGGCGAGGCCGACCTCCTGGTGGAGCAGTTCCTGCCGTAGTGAGGTCGGCGGTTGCCCGCCGGCCCGGGCGGGTACGACCGGACCATGCCCAAGGACCGTGACCAGATGACGCCCGACGACCCCGAGGACTGGAGCGAGCTGCAGACCCACCGGGGTCAGGGCACCGGGGGCACGGGCTACGACCGGCTCGCCGGTGAGGAGGCGCCGCCCCCGCTCCACGACGACGACCCGGCCGCCGAGACCATCCCCGAGCCGCTCCCCCACGACGAGACCTGACCCCGAGCGGTGCCGGCCGCGCTGCGGCAGACTTCGCGCTCGTGGAGCCCCGCGACGGTACCGACCCGGTCGACGACGACTTCGCGCGCTGGGAGGGCTGGGTCCCGGGCGATCCGGTCCCGCCCCCCCGACGTGGCGCGACCCCGCCGCCGCTCCCACGTGGTGCGACCCCGCCGCCGCCCCCGCCACCGCCGCCGTCGGGCGCGCGACCGCCGATCCCACCTCCCCCGGCCGCCGTGCCCCTCCGCGGGACCGTGCCCCTCCGCGGGACCATGCCCCGTCCGCCGACGCCCACGCGCATCCTCGTGGTCACCGCCGCGCTCGTGGTCGCGGGGAGCACCCTGGTCACCGTCTGGGTCGCGCGATCCCTGTCGGGCCCGGTCGCCGTCGAGGTCCCCGAGAGCGTGGCGTTCCCCACCGCCACCACCCGACCGGTCGACCTCCTCGGCACCGACCCGACGCCCGCCCTCGCCGCGGTGGCCGGGGGCATCGACGTGCCGCCGGTCCGCGAGCTGATCGTCTATCGGGAGTACCTGGTCGCCGAGGTGGCCACCACCGCCACCGCGCTCGACCGCTGGGTGGTGTGGCCCGGCCAGGGCCGCACCACCGGGCCCGACCCGGTGAGGAACGTGCCCGCCGACCTGGCCGACCAGCTGTTCACCGCGTCCGAGGTCGACCTCTCGCTGGTGCCCCGGCTCGGCGCCGACGCCATCCGACAGCTGCAGATCGACGCCGGCGAGGTCACCCACGTGATCATCGGGCGCCAGCTCCCGTTCGACGAGCAGGTCGGTTTCTCGGTGTACGTCACGGGCCCCCGCGAGTCGGGCTACGTCCGCTTCGACGCCGCAGGGTCCACGTTCTCCGTGAACGGCCGGCCGGTCGGCGACAGCTGACCAGGGTCGATACCTGTCGACCAACGCGAGACCACGCATGGAAACGCCTCTTCGCGGGTACACCCTGAGGTGATCGGCCCCGCCGATCGACACTGACCGCAACGCCGGAGTCCGACCCGTGCGCCTCCTCATCCGATCGTTCGCCGCCATCGCCGCGGCCTCGCTCCTCCTCCCCCTGCTCGCCGCGCCCGCAGCCCCCGCGCCGACGACCGCGGCATCCGCCCCGACCCCGACCCAGGTGGCCGACCGGCCCCTGCTGCGCCTCGGTGACACCGGCCCGTCGGTGGCTGCATGGCAGCGCCAGCTGCGCATCGTCACGGGCGCCGACGTGCCCGTCGACGGCGTCTACGGCACGTCCACCGAGACCGCCACCGCGAACCTCCAGCGGTTCTTCGGGCTGCGCGTCGACGGCATCGTCGGCGAGAACACCCGGGAGCTCGTGCGGTTCCTCCTCGCCGTGGACCACGACCTGTTCGAGCTGGCCTCCGACCTGGAGGGCAGCGGCCTGCGCGTCGTCGGGTACCAGGGCGAGCAGGGCTACTGCCTCGAGGTGCAGGACGGCGACCAGGTGGCCGTCGAGTGCGCCGAGCCGTCGGGCGCCCCGATCG
>DATHSN010000236.1:0-2191 GCA_035464115.1 Acidimicrobiales bacterium
CGCTTCTCCGCGGGCCTCCCACCGACACGCCACCGACCGGCCACGTCGTCGAGCCGCTGCGTCGCTTGCAGGGGCGCACCGACATGCCAGCACTCGACGGCGTCGTCGAGTGCTGCTGCGCGGGCGACCGCGCACCGGAACGGCAGGAGCTGCACGAGCGGCCGCCCGGGCCGCGATCTTCAGTTGTCAAGGAGCGGTGCATCGGCGCCGGCGTGGAGATCGGGGAAGAGCCGGGCGGAGGTCGCGCCCGCCGGAGCTGGCCGGGTCGGAGTGCTCGCCGCCGATGCGGGTGGTGTGGCGCCGGGAGGGTCCGGCACCGCGGACGTCGGTGGGGGAAGGGATCAGCAGCAGCCGGGGTCGGCGGCGAGGACGGTGCCGTCGGGGGCGAGCCACTGCCGGGCCCCGGGCGGGCCGACCAGCTCGTAGCCCTGGTCGCGCATCTCGTGGTGCGGCCCGCACAGGGCACGGAGGTTCTCGTAGGTCTCCGGACCGTCGCGGGCGACGGGCTGGTGGTGGTCGATCTCGAGGGGGAAGGTGGTGCCGCAGCCGGGGACCTGACATCGGCGGTCGCGCTCGAGCACGGCCAGGCGCAGATCGTCCTTGAGGTGGCGGTCGACGGTGGCGAGGGCGGCGACGTCGCGCCCGCGGACCACCAGGGCCTTCACGAGCGGATCGGCCCTCGCCAGCAGGTCGCGCACGTGGGACACGGGCACGGGTCCGACGCCGGCGATCTCGCTGACCTCGTCGCCCGCGGTGCACCCTCGCCACAGCGCGGCGTGGTCGATGCGGACGATGACGGTGGGCCGAGGTGTGCTGACGCGGCGAGCGGTCGCACCGGCGTCTGGTTCTCGCCACGCGTCCGTCGCCCCAGGTGCCTCGTCGGCGGCCGACCCGGGGTTCTCCGGGGCTTTCGTCGTGCCGGCTGAGCGGGTGGCAACGATCGGGCCGACGGTGCTGGGCGCCGAGGCAGAGCTGGCGCCACCGCCCGCCGGCGTCACGCTGTGTTGCGCCATCCGCACGAGGGCGTCGGCGCGGTAGGCCGCGAAGCCGTCGCGCTCGCCGCGGCGGCGAGCCTCGTCGAACACGATGCGCTGGTGGGCGTCGAGCGCCCGGGCGACGATGGCGCCGTCGACCGGGCTCATCGATGCGGTGAGGCCCCACGACCCGTCGGAGCGGGTGCCGTCGACGCACCGGCGCTGGCGCCGGGCTCGCTGGTGGCGTTCCTCGGCGCCCTCGCCCCGCGACGCCACCTGCCCGCACCGATCGCGCAGGTCGCGCAGCGATCCGGCCCGGGCGACGGCCATGAGCTCGGCTTCGGCGTCGGGGTGCTCGCCGGCGCACTCGGCCACGGCCGCGGCCTGGGCGGCGGAGAGGTGCCCGGCGCGCACCGCGGCGTCGAGCTCGCCGAGCGAGCCGAGCTGGGTGGCGGTGTGGACCATGGCCAGCGCCTCGCCTCGCGAGATGCCCAACCGGTCGGCCAGGAAGGCGGACACCGACCGGTGCCCCGAACGCTTCCAGGCGCCGGCGGCGTCGATCCGCCCCGCGGCGAGGGCACGCCCACCGCCCGAGAGCCGGACCAGGTGGTCGAACCGGTCGAGGTGGGCGAGCGCCTGCTCGCCGGACCAGGTGCCGGGCTCGAGGGTGCCCACCACGCCGTCGACGACAGCGATCGCCTCGTCGAGTCTGTCCGCCACGCTCTCGAACACCTGTTCGATTGTAGTGAGTCGATGAATCGAGGGCAACCCCTCGGGCGCCGAAAAACCCCGGCTACCCGAGCTCCCCGGTCGCCGTCGGCTGGCTCCACGACGCGGGCGTGCCCGCCAGCCAATCGTCGAACATGGCCACCGCCTCGGCGCTGCCCAGGTCGATCACGCGGATCCCGGCGGCGGCCAGCCCCGTCGCCGCGTCGGTCGGCCAGCTGGCGCCGTCGCCGTAGGCCACCGCGCCGAGGCCGAGGAAGCGCATCATCCCGGCGCACATCCAGCACGGCGTCATGGTGGTGACCAACACGCAGTCGGCCCAGTCGGTGCGCCACCCGGCGTCGCGCACGGCCTCCACCTCGGCGTGGGCGGTGGGGTCGTCGGTTGGGCGAGGTCGTCCGATCGCGCCGTGAGCGCCTCGGCATCGGCGTGCGCGAGCTCGCCCGGGCGAGGATGCCACACCGGATCGGAGCCGACGGCGACCGCGTGTG
>DATHSN010000237.1:0-3827 GCA_035464115.1 Acidimicrobiales bacterium
CCCCCACGCCCGTTTTCGCCCCTGTCAGGCGCCCTGAGCAACACCGGTAGAGGTATCCTGACGCCCATGCGTACCGCCAACCCTGCGCTCAGCGACACGGCCTTCGAGCGGGCCGTCGCCGACTGGGCTCCCCCCACTGGCGCGCCGGTCGACGTCGACCAGCGCACCGACGTCATGACCGTGCGCGGCACCATCTGGGCCACCGCCGCACTGCTCGCTCTCGTGGTCGCCACCGGGGTGTTCGGCTGGAACTCCGTCGAACGCGGCCTCGAAGGCCAGGCCATCGCCCTGCCGGGCTGGCTCATCGTCGCCATGCTCGGCGGCCTGGGCATCGCCATCCTCACCATCTTCAAGCCGAACCTGGCCCGGTTCACCGCTCCGCTCTACGCCGCGGTGCAGGGCCTCGTCCTCGGCGCCATCTCCGCGGTGTACAACAGCGCCTACGAGGGCATCGTCGTGCAGGCCGTCGGGCTCACCCTGGGCGTGATGGGGCTGATGCTGTTCCTCTACGCCTCGCGCATCATCAAGGTCACCGAGAAGCTGCGCATGGGCATCGTCGCCGCCACCGGCGCCATCTTCTTGGTCTACATGGTGTCGTTCGTCATCAACCTGTTCGGTGGGTCGGCGCCGTTCATCCACGACACCGGCGCGGTCGGCATCCTCATCAGCCTCGCCATCGTCGGCGTGGCCGCGTTCAACTTCCTGCTCGACTTCGACTTCATCGAGAAGGCCAGCGCCGCCGGTGCGCCCCGTCGCATGGAGTGGTTCGCCGCCTTCGGGCTGCTCGTCACCCTCGTCTGGCTCTACCTCGAGATGCTGCGCCTGCTGGCCAAGCTGCGCGAGTAGCACCCGGCCACACCGTCCACCCGTTGGGAGGGCCCGCACGACTTGCTAGAGTCTGCGGGTCCCCCCGCCGGGACGCCGGCCCCCATCGTCTAGCGGCCTAGGACACCACCCTCTCAAGGTGGCGGCACGGGTTCGAATCCCGTTGGGGGTGCCACCGTGCACCACGGCTCAGAGGCCCTTCCCGCACGCCGGGGAGGGCCTCCTCGCGTGCCGGCCGCCACAGGGTCGCCGCACGCCGGTCAGCGCAGGTGGGCGTCGAGGAAGCCGACGACCCGGTCCGCCCACTCCTCGGGGGCGGCGTCGAGCCCGCCGGTGTGGCCGGCGCCGTCGACCACCCACACCTCCACCGAGTCGGGGGCGCCCGCCGCGATGTGCTCGGCGGCGAGCGACTCGTCGCCGACCGATCCCGCCGCGATGACCAGCGCCGGTCGGGGCGCGGCGCGCGCCACCGAGTCACGCAGCGACGCTGGTGGCGATGCGGCGGTGAGCAGGTCGGTGGCGGTGAACATCACCCAGTCGATGCCCCGCTGGATCTGCCCGCCGAGGTGGCGAGGGAGCCAGGCCCGGTCGGCGCGGGTGCGACCGGTGGCGCCCTCGGCGACCACCGCGGCGAGCCGGGGATCGGCGCCCAGCGCGCCCAGGGCCTGCTCGGCGCCCATCGACAGGCCGAGGGCGCCGATGCGCCCGGGGTCGACGTCGGGCTGGTCGGCCAGCCACGTCACCGCGCCGGCGAGGTCGTCCTCACCCCACCACCCGAGGTCCATGGCGTCGCCGCCGCTGTCGCCGTGGCCCCGGGCGTCGTAGGCGAGCACGCCGTAGCCGGCGTCGGCGAGCACGACCGCGTGGTCGAGCACCGCGGCGCGCGTCGACGTGGCCCCGTGCAGCAGCGCCACCGCCGCGCCGTTCCGCGACGGCACGTACCAGCCCACCAGCTCGGTGCCGTCGGCCGCGGTGAACACCACCGTGTCGGCCTCGAGTCCGACGTCGGCGGGGCGGGCGTCGACCTCGGTGGGGGGCACGTTGGTGGCCATCACCGCGAGGGTGAGCGGGAACGCCACGAACACGACGGCGAGGAGCGCGGCGACGACGACGAACGCCCGCCGCCACCCGGGGGTCGCCGCCCACGCCCGGCGGATGGCGTGGACGACGAGCGCCAGCCCGGCGACCAGCCCGACCAGGGCGGCGAGCGCGATCGGGGAGATCCCGTCGACGGTGAGGTGGCGCACACCGATCCCGATCCCGACGACGACCCCGACCAGGCCCATCGCCGCGGCGACGCAGATGGTCGTCCACCGCCGAGCGCGACCATCGGGGCCCCCACCGGGACCCCGACGGACGACGAGCTCATCCTGGAGCCGGTCCCGCATGGCTCCAGGAGACCCTGTCCGGGGCGCCCGAGATAGGGGACGAGGTCCCGCCGAGAGTCGGTTGCGGATCGAAACCGACCCGTCTAGGGTCGCCACGCCATGGACCGCCCGGGGGAGCACTGCTCGATCGCATCGACCCTCGCGGTGGTCGGCGATCGCTGGACGTTGCTCATCCTGCGCGACGTGTTCCGGGGCCTGCACCGCTTCTCCGAGCTGCAGGCCGACCTCGGGATCGCCCGCAACCTGCTCACCGACCGCCTCGGTCGGCTGGTCGACGACGGGTTGCTCGAGAAGGTGCCGTACCAACAGCGTCCGCTGCGCTGCGAGTACCGCCTCACCCCCAAGGGCGCCGACCTGTCGCCCGCGCTGGTGGCGCTCATGGCGTGGGGCGACCGTTGGTACGCCGACGCCGGCGCTCCCGTCGAGCTGTACCACGACCGGTGCGGCACCGCCCTCGAGCGGCGTCCCCGGTGCCCGGCGTGCGACGAGGTCGTCGCCCCCGGCCAGATCCGCAGCCGCCCCGGTCCCGGGGCGGCCCAACAGCCGAGGAGGCGCGTTGCGCGCTGACCTGACCGCTCGTTCGACCGCCGAGCTCGTGGCCGCGGCCGCGGCGCGTCGCGACGAGGTGTTCGGCACCCGGGTGACCTTCTCGCCGAAGGTGTTCATCCCGTTGACGATGCTGTGCCGCGACAAGTGCGGCTACTGCACGTTCGCCCAACCGCCGGCTCGGCTCGACTCGCCGTACCTGTCGCCCGACGAGGTGCTGGCCATCGCCCGGGCCGGCGCCCGGCGGGGGTGCCACGAGGCGCTGTTCACCCTGGGGGAGCGCCCCGAGGAGCGCTACCCGGTGGCGGCGGAGTGGTTGGCCGAGCACGACTACGCGTCCACGGTCGACTACCTGGTGGCGATGTGCCGCCTGGTGCTCGACGAGACGGGCCTGTTGCCCCACGCCAACGCCGGGGCGCTGTTCGCCGACGAGCTGGCCCGTCTGCGGGCGGTGTCGCCGTCGCAGGGGATGATGATCGAGAGCCTGCGGGCCGACCTCGACTGCCACCACGGGTCGCCCGACAAGACCCCCGAGCGGCGCCTGGCCACCCTCGAGGCGGCCGGCGAGCTGGCCATCCCGTTCACCACGGGCATCCTCGTGGGCATCGGCGACGACGAGTCCGACCGGGTGGTGGCGCTCGAGGCCATCGCCGCGTCGCACCGGCGCCACGGCCACGTCCAGGAGGTGATCGTCCAGAACTTCCTGCCCAAGCCGGGCACGGCCATGTGGCGCCACGATCCCTGCCCCGAGGAGCAGCACCTGCGGGCGGTGGCGCTGGCTCGGCTGATCCTGCCCGACGACGTGCACGTGCAGGCGCCGCCCAACCTGGCCTCCGATCTCGGCGCGCTGCTCGCGGCGGGCATCGACGACTGGGGGGGCGTGTCGCCGGTGACGGCCGACCACGTGAACCCCGAGCGGCCCTGGCCCGAGCTCGACCGGCTCCGGGAGGCCACCGAGGCGGCCGGCCACACGTTGGCGCCCCGCCTGGCGGTGCACCCCGAGTGGGTCGCCGATCCCGAGCGCTGGCTCGACCCGGGCCTGCGGTTCGCGGTCATGGACCGCGCCGA
>DATHSN010000238.1:0-7021 GCA_035464115.1 Acidimicrobiales bacterium
GGAATCCACGCCGACGGTCTGACGGACCGGACGTGACGGGCGTTCCCTCCCCGTGACGCCGCCGTTCCAGCAGCTGGTCGACGACCACGCCGACGCCCTGGTCCGCCACCTGCGTGCCGTGGTCGGCCCCCACGACGCCCACGACGTGGCCCAGGAGACCTTCCTCGCCGCCCTGCGGGCCTGGCCCGATCTGCGTCACACCGACAACCTGCGGGGCTGGCTGTACACCATCGCCCACCGCAAGGTGATCGACGCCTGGCGGGCCACCGGCCGCCGGGTCGACCCGGTCAGCGAGGTCCCCGACCGCGGGGTGACGCCGCCCGAACCCGACGACGATGCCGTCTGGGCGGCCGTGGCCGGCCTCCCGCCCGCCCAGCGCGCTGCGGTGGCCCTGCGCTTCCTCGACGACCTGTCCTACGCCGAGATCGCCGCGATCTGCGACTGCAGCGAGGGCGCCGCCCGCCAGCGCGTCCACGACGCCGTGCGCAGCCTGCGCCGCACCCTGCCCGCCCCGGAGGTGACCCCGTGACCGATCCCGAGCGCCCCGACGGCGCACCCGTGCGCCCCGACGACGGTGCTGCGACCGGACCGGTGGTCCCCGACAGCGTGGGCGGCGCGCGGTCCCCCGTGGCCGACCCGCCAGTGCAGGGTCCAGCGACCGGTGCTGGGGCTGCGTCCGACGGTCCGGTCGGCGGGTCCGCTCTGCCCGGCGAGAACCCGGTCGATGGGCCGGCCATGCCGGGCGATGAACCCGACGACACGGCCGAGGTGGCGGCCCGGCTGCGCGCGGCGACCGCCACCGGCGCGGCCCGGTTCGACGTCGCCGCCCTGGCCGCCCGGGCCGAGGCCGACGGCCTGATCGACGTGGCCTGGGCCCGCGCCGACAGCCCGATCGGGTCGCTCGTGGTCGCGGCCACACCCCGCGGCCTGGTGCAGATCAGCTTCCGGCCCGCCGACGAGGCCCTCGACGAGCTCGCCCGCAAGGTCTCGCCCCGGGTGCTCGAGGCCCCCGGTCGCCTCGACGACGTCCGTCGCCAGCTCGACGAGTACTTCGCCGGCCGGCGCCACGCCTTCGACCTGGTCCTCGACCGGGCGCTCAGCCAGGGCTTCCGGGCGACCGTGCTCGCCGCCCTCGAGCAGGTGGGGTGGGGGACGACCGTCTCCTACGCCGACCTGGCCCGCGCCGTCGGCCACGAGCGGGCGTTCCGGGCGGTCGGATCGGCGATGGCCACCAACCCCATCCCGGTCGTGGTGCCCTGCCACCGGGTGCTGCGCACCGGCGGCGACCTCGGCGGCTACGCCGGGGGCCTCGACGCCAAGCGCTGGCTGCTGGCCCACGAGGGCGTCCTGCTCGCACCCTGAGCCCCACCCTGAGGCCCCGTCCGGCCGTCCGGCCCGCCCGAACCTGCCCTCCCAAGCGTCGCTGACCGACGCCTGGGAGCGGAGGTCCCACGACCCCGAGCTCGGCACCGCCGGGTCGCGCCGAAGCTGCTCTCCCGAGCGTCGCTGACCGACGCCTGGGAGCGCAGGTCCCCGACGCCCGCCCCCGAACGCGCCGCCGCCCGGCCCCCAGGGGAGCCGGGCGGCGCCGACCACGGGCACAGGGCCCGACCGACCGACGAACCGGTCAGGCCGGTGGCGGGCCGATCACGATGCAGCCGTTGTGGCCGCCGAACCCGAACGAGTTCGACAGCGACGGGCCCGGCTCCCAGGCCCGGGCCTCGCCGACCACCAGGTCGATGGGGGCCATCTCGGGGTCGGCCTGCTCGTGACCCATGGTCGGCGGGATGAGCCGGTGCTCCATGGCGAGCAGCACCGCCGCGGCCTCGATGGCCCCGGCCGCCCCGAGGGCGTGCCCCGTGACCCCCTTGGTGGACGTGACCGCCGGGCCGGGCGCGCCGAACACCTTGGCGATGGCGTCGGCCTCGGCGGCGTCGTTGAGCGGGGTGGACGTGCCGTGGGCGTTGATGTGGACGATGTCGGCCGCCCGCAGCCCCGAGTCGGCGATGGCCATCTCCATGCACGCCACCGCCCCCGCCCCGCCCGGCGCCGGCGCGGTGATGTGGTGGGCGTCGGCGGTGCTGGCCGAGCCCATCACCTCGCCGAGGATCCGGGCGCCGCGAGCGCGCGCCGACTCGAGCTCTTCGAGCACCAGCACGGCGGCCGCCTCGGCCATCACGAAGCCGTCGCGGCGCACGTCGAACGGCCGCGAGTTGCCCGACGTGGACAGCGCGGTCATGTTGCGGAACCCCTGCACCCCGGTGGGCGTCATGGCCGCCTCCGTGCCGCCGGCGAGCACGGTGTCGCACCGGCCCGAGCGGATGAGGTGGGCGGCGTTGCCGATGCTGTGGGTGCCCGCGGCGCAGGCGGTGACCGTGGTCTCGCACGGACCCTGCCAGCCGTAGCGCATCGACACCGAGGCGGCTGCCGCGTTCGCCATCATCATCGGCACGAGGAACGGCGACACCCGGTCGGGGCCCTTGGAGTAGAAGACCTGGACCTGCTCCTCGAGGGTGCTGAGGCCCCCGACGCCGGTGCCGATGATGACGCCGCGGCGCCCCGGGTCGACGGTGGGCTCGCCGGACTGCTCGAGCGCCATCGCCGCCGCCGCCAGCGCGAACTGGGCGAAGCGGTCGGTGCGCCGGGACTCCTTGCGGTTCTCGAACCACGGCGCCGGATCGAAGTCGTCGACCCGGCGCTCGGCGCCCGACGCGGGCTCGCGCAGCAACCCCGCCCAGAACTCGTCGCGGCCGATCCCGCAGGGAGCGACCACGCCGATGCCGGTGACGGCGACGCGCCGCTCGGTCATCAGAGCTTGGCGGCGACCAGGTCGAACGCCGCCCCGACGGTCTCGATGCCCTCGAGCTCTTCCTCTTCGACGCTCACGTCGAACTCCTCCTCGAGCGCCATGACGAGCTCGACCAGGTCGAGGCTGTCGGCGTCGAGGTCGTCGGCGAACTTGGCCTCGCGGGTCACCTGGTCAGGCTCCACGGCGAGCACCTCGACGGCGCACTTCTTGAACCGCTCGAAGTTCTCGGACTCGCTCACTGGCACTCTCTTTCGGTGGTGGGACTGGGGTGGGTGGATCGACCGGCTCGGTGGTCGGCGGCGCGACGGCGACCGCCCCCGAGCGGATCTCTAGTGTCCCATGCCGAGGCCGCCGTCGACGGGAACCAGGGCCCCGGTGACGTAGCCGGCCTCGTCGGACACGAGGAAGCGGATGACGGCGGCGACCTCGTCGGGCTCGCCGAAGCGGCCGAGGGGGACGGCGTCGCCGATGGCGGCGCGCTGGTCGTCGGTGAGCGCGTCGGTCATGTCGGTGCGGATCGGGCCGGGGGCGACGACGTTGACGGTGACGTTCCGTGACGCGAACTCGCGGGCGAGCGACCGGGCCAGCCCGACCATCCCGGCCTTGGAGGCGGCGTAGTTGGCCTGCCCGGCCTGGCCGCTGGCGCCGACGACCGACGACACGAGCACGATGCGGCCCCACCGGGCCCGCATCATCGACTTCACGGCCCGGCGGGCGACCCGGAAGGCGCCGGTGAGGTTGGTGTCGACGACCTCGGTGAAGTCGTCGTCGGACATGCGCAGCACCAGCCCGTCGCGGGTGACGCCGGCGTTGGCGACGGCGATCTCGACCGGGCCGAGCTCGGACTCGACGGTGGCGAAGGCGGCGTCGACCGACTCGGCCGACGACACGTCGCACGGCACCCACAGGAAGCCGTCGTCGGCGACAGGCGTGGACGACCGGTGGGTGACCGCCACGCGGTAGCCGGCGGCGGCGAGGGCCCGGGCGGTGGCCAGGCCGATGCCCCGCCCCCCACCGACCACGAGCGCGACCCGCCCGGCGGGTGCGGTGCCCGACGACGCCTCGCTCACGGGTCCCACCGGATGATGGCCGACGCCCACGTCATGCCGGCCCCGAAGCCGACGAGCAGCACCAGGTCGCCGGCCTGGATCCGGCCGGAGTCGGCCGCCTCGGCGAGCGCGAGCGGGATCGACGCCGACGACGTGTTGCCGGTGCGGTGCAGCACCGACACGGCCTTCTCCATGGGGATCCCGAGCTTGGCGCAGGCCGATTCGATGATGCGGATGTTGGCCTGGTGGGGGATCACCGCGGCGATGTCGTCGGCGGTGACGCCGGCCTGGGCGAACGACGTCTCGGCGGAGGCGACCATGACCCGCACAGCCCGGCGGAACACCTCACGGCCGTCCATCTCGAGGAAGCCGCCGATGTCGGCGTCGAGGATGTGGCGCAGCGAGCCGTCGGAGCCGAGGTCCCACGCCAGCAGCTCGCCGGGTCCGTCGACCGCCTCGAGGGCCACGGCGCCGGCGCCGTCGGCGAAGAGGATGGCGGTGCTGCGGTCGTCCCAGTCGGTGATGCGGCTGAGGGTCTCGGCGCCGATGACCAAGATGCGGTCCATGCCCGCGCCGACGAAGCCGTGGGCGGCGACCAGGGCGTAGACGAAGCCCGAGCAGGCGGCGTTGAGGTCGAACGCGCCGCAGGTGAGGCCGAGCGCGTGCTGCACGGTGGAGGCGGTGGCCGGCACCTGCTGGTCGGGGCTGGTGGTGGCGAGCACGACCAGGTCGACGCTGTCGGGGCTCCAGCCGGCCCGCTCGAGGGCCTGGGCCCCGGCGGCGATGGCCAGCTCGGAGGTGGACGACCCGACGCGGCGCTCGTGGATGCCGGTGCGCTCGACGATCCAGTCGTGGGACGTGTCGAGCGTGTTCTCGAGGTCGACGTTGGTGACGATCTTGTCGGGCAGGGCGGTGGCCCAGCTCCGGATGGTGGCTCCACGCACGTTCAGACCGTCCTCAGCCAGGCGATGGGTTGTGATGGGGTGACCCGTTCCCCGTCGACGGCGAGCCATCCCTGCACCGCGCCGGCGAACGGCGTGCGCACCTCGTGCTCGCCGACGTGGCCGAGCAGCTGGCCGGGGGTGATGCGGGTGCCGGCGCCGATGGCGGGATCGGGGGTGAACAGCCCGGCGGCGGGGCTCACCACCAGCCGCTCGGTGGCGAAGAGGTGCTCGCCGTCGTGCTGGCCGACGTCGGTGTCGGGGGCGGCGTGCAGCGCTTCGAGCAGCGAGTCGAGGTCGTCGGGGGTGGCGACCGACAAGGTGCGGGCCCCCGACACGGTGCGCTTGGCCATGCCGGTGAGGACCGTGCCCGGGCCGAGCTCGACGAACTTGGTGACGCCCTCGGCCTCGAGCGCGAGCAGGGTCTGCTTCCAGCGCACCGGGGCGAGCAGCTGGGCGGCGAGCAGGCCGTCCCACTCGTCGTCGCCGAGGTGGGGGAGGGCGTCGACGTTGGCGTAGACGGGCACCTCGGGGGCGCGGATCTCGGCGCTGGCGATGGCCTTGCGGAGCCGGTCGCGGGCCGGGGCCATGAACGGGGTGTGGAACGCCCCGCTCACCGGGATGGACATCACCCGCTTGGCGCCGAGGTCCTTGGCGGCGGCGCCGGCGGCGTCGATGGCGGCGGGATCGCCGGCGATGACGACCTGGCCGGGGGCGTTGTAGTTGGCGACCCACACCTCGCCGTCGACGCGGGCGCAGGCGATCTCGACCTTGTCGTCGTCGAGGCCGAGGACAGCCGCCATCGTCCCCGACCGGTCCTCGGCGGCGACCTGCATGGCGGCGCCCCGCTCGGCGACCAGGCGGACACCGTCGTCGAAGGCGATGGCGCCGGCGGCGACGAGGGCGGAGTACTCGCCGAGGCTGTGGCCGGCGACCCGGGCCGGCTCCACGCCGATGCGCTCCACCGCGTCGAGCACCACCAGGCTGGCCACGAACGTGGCGAGCTGGGCGTTGCGGGTCGACACCAGCTCGTCGGCGTCGGCGTCGAGCAGCAGGGCCTCGAGGTCACGGCCGGCGGCCTCGGATGCCTCGGCCACGAGCTCCCACGACGGGTGCTCGGCCCAGGCGCGGCCCATGCCGGGCCGCTGGGATCCCTGGCCGGGGAAGGTGAACGCGATCATGGTGGTGGGTCGACCTCAGGGTGGCGGTGGGGTGCTTCGACCCGCGGGCGGGCCGTGAGGTTTCACCCGCCGTTCGCCGAGACCCCGTTGATGGTGCGCTGCGGTGGCGTCGGCGCCGGCGGGTCGGGGGTGATGGCGGCGATGCGGGCCTCGTCGCGGCGCAGGGCCGCCTCGCGCCACGCCCACACCCCGGCCACCAGGCCGCCGAGGACGATGAGGGGTCGGATGCCGCGGCGTCGGGTGGCCATGGGGGAAGGCTACGCTCCGTTGTCGCTGCTCGCCCGGGTGGCGGAATGGCAGACGCGGAGGACTCAAAATCCTCTGTCCGAGAGGGCGTGCGGGTTCGAGTCCCGCCCCGGGCACCGACTCGTTGCCACCCGGTCCGACTGTGCGTACGATGTGCGTACAGGAAGTGCGCGACCGGGAGGGACCGCCGTTGAGCACCACGACCAAGTCCGAGCGGTTCCAGCTCCGGATGAGCCCTGCCGACCGCGAGCTGCTCGACGACGGCGCCGAGGCGGCCGGCACCGACCTCTCCAGCTTCGTGCTGTCGGCGAGCCGCGTGGCGGCCCAGCGGGCGCTGGCCGAGCGCACCGAGTTCCGGCTCTCGCCCGACGAGCGCGAGGCGTGGGAGGCGGTCAACGCCGCGCCGGCACGGGCGCTGCCCTCGCTGCGGCGCCTGCTCGACCGGCCGAGCCCGTTCGTCGACGGGTAGGTGCCCGGCTACCGCTCGCCCCGCCCGCTCGAGCGTTCGCACCGGCTCGAGTCCTTCACCTGCGCCTCGGCGGAGCAGACCGAGTGGCTGCGGCGCCACGCCCGTCAGTCCCACGGTGCGGGGTCGACGAAGGTCTTCGTGGTCACCGCTGACGGCGCGGATGAGGTCGTCGCCTACTACGCCTGGTGCATGGCGAGCCTGGCGGCGACGGATGCACCCGCCCGGTTGACGAAGGGCGCCGGGCGCTACCCCCAGCCGGTGGCGCTCCTCGCCCGGCTCGGTGTGCACCTCGACCACGAGGGCCGGGGGCTGGGGCGGGGACTGCT
>DATHSN010000239.1:0-7401 GCA_035464115.1 Acidimicrobiales bacterium
CCGACATGCCGAACGACCGCTCGACCAGCTCGAGGCGGTCGGCGAGATCGGTGGCGGCGGCGAACGCCGGGGCCGGATCGGCGCCCGGGTCGGTGGGACCCACCGCCATGACGCCGCGCACGTCGAGGCCCAGGTCCCGCAGCTCGTCGACCAGACCGGGCACCGCGGCGGGGTCGGCCCCGCCCTTGCCGGGCTCGGCGGTGACGTTGACCTGCACGAGGACCGCGGCACCCGGGGCCCGGCGGGCGATCTCGCGCCCCACCTCGATGCGGTCGACGCTCTGCCACAGCGCCACCAGCCCGGCCAGGTCGCGCACCTTGTTGCGCTGCAGGCGTCCGATGAAGTGCCAGCGCACCGGGTCGTCGGGGGGCCGGGTGGCGGACTTGGCGACGAGCTCCTGGGCGTAGTTCTCGCCCAGGTCGACGAGTCCGGCGGCGACGGCCAGCTCGACGACCTCGGGGCCGAACCCCTTGGTGACGGCGACGAGCCGGATGCCGGCGGGATCGCCCCCGGCGGCGCGCAGGCGCTCGTGGACCCGGTCGACCCGGGCGCGCACCTCGGCCACGTCGGGGAGGCTCACGGCTCGCCCTCGAAGGTGTCCGGCTCGATCCAGGCGACCGCGGCCTGGCGGGCGGCGTCGGCGCGGGCGCGGTGCGACCACCACCGGTCGCCACAGGCGGTGCACCCACCCTCGTGGTCGTCGACGGCGACGTCGACCGCGCCGAGCGCGGCGCGCACGGCCGCCGGCAGGTCGAGCGCCGGATCGCCGTCGGCGGTGCGCGACGCCACGGCGGGCCCGAACCGGTCGACCACGCGGGCGAGGTCGTCGGCGCCGAACGCGTAGCACTCGGGGTGCACGCACGGCCCGAGGGCCGCCTCGACCCGGTGGTCGCCGGTGAGGTCGCGGAGCGCGGCGACGGCTTCCTCGAGCACGCCCTCGGTGAGACCCCGCCAGCCGGCGTGGGCCACGGCCACCGCGCCGGTCGGGGCGACGAGCACCACCGGGGCGCAGTCGGCGGTGTGCACCGCCACGGTGGCGCCGGTGGTCACCGTGGCGACGGCGTCGGCCGCGGTCCCCGCGCCGTCGCCGGGATGACGGGCCACGACCACCTCGGCCCCGTGCACCTGGCGCAGCCACGTCCACGGGGTGGGGGCCACGCCGGCGCGCCGGGCGGCGAGGTCGTCGGGATCGCCGTCGACGCGCAGGTCGCCGTGGTGGCGGTCGGTGAACGTCCAGCGGGCCACCCGCCCGTCGTCGAGGTGTCGGACGCCGGTGGCGGGACCCACGGCGGCGCCGCTACCGCAGGAACGACGGGACGTCGAAGTCGTCGTCGCCGCCGAGGTCGAGGTCGTCGTCGGCATCGCTGCCGAAGATGTCGGGGGTCGGACCCTCGCCGCCGCCGAGGTCGAGGTCGCGGCTCTCGGGCCGGCGCTCCTCGCGCCGGGCGTCGTCCCAGCGGTCGAAGCCGGCGGCGATGACGGTGACGCGGATCTCGTCGCCCATGGCGTCGTCGATGACCGCGCCGAAGATGATGTTGGCGTCGGGGTGGGCCACGCCGTGGATCACCTCGGCGGCCTCGTTGACCTCGAACAGGCCGAGGTCGCTGCCCCCCGAGATGTTGAGCAGGATGCCGCGGGCGCCCTCGATGGAGGCCTCGAGCAGGGGCGACGAGATGGCGGCGCGCGCCGCGGTGAGGGCGCGACCCTCGCCCGAGGCGTGGCCGATGCCCATGAGCGCCGAGCCGGCGTCCTTCATGACCATCTTCACGTCGGCGAAGTCGGTGTTGATCAGGCCGGGGGTGGTGATGAGGTCGGTGATGCCCTGGACGCCCTGCAGCAACACCTCGTCGGCCATCTTGAACGCGTTGATCATCGACGTCTTGTCGTCGGCGATCGTGAGCAGGCGGTCGTTGGGGATGACGATCTGGGTGTCGACCTTCTCGCGCAGGCGGCTGATGCCCTGCTCGGCCTGCACCGAGCGGCGCCGGCCCTCGAACGCGAACGGGCGGGTGACGACGCCGATGGTGAGCGCGCCGAGGCCCTTGGCGATCTCGGCCACGACCGGCGCGGCCCCGGTGCCGGTGCCACCGCCCTTGCCCGCGGTGATGAAGACCATGTCGGCGCCCTGCAGCGCCTCTTGGATCTCCTGGGTGTGGTCCTCGGCGGCCTGGCGACCGATCTCGGGATCGGACCCGGCGCCGAGGCCCCGGGTGAGCTCACGGCCGATGTCGAGCTTCACGTCGGCGTCGCTCATGAGCAGCGCCTGGGCGTCGGTGTTCACCGCGATGAACTCCACGCCCTTGAGCCCGGCGTCGATCATGCGGTTGACCGCGTTGACGCCGCCTCCGCCGATGCCGATGACCTTGATGACAGCCAGGTAGTTCTGGGGGATGCCGGCCATGGTCGGACTACCTCCACCTCAGGGTGTTGGGGGCGAGATCAGGTGCGGGCGGTGCCGCGGGCCCGATCCGGCCGGGCGACTCCCCGGTCGCGGACGCGATCCGGGGCTCGGGACGGGCGTGAACGTGCGCAAAGCCGGACGACCAGGAGTCGTCCGGCCTCATCGTGATGTTGAGGTGCAGGCCCACGAGGTGTCGCCGTGGATGAACCTCAGGTGCGGGTCGAGACACTAGCGGCACCCTGCGTCGTCGGTCAAGGAGGGCGCCGAGCGGGTGACGGCGGGGGCCGACGGCACCCGGACGTCGATGGTGGCCAGGCAGGTGAGGTCGACGCGGGTGAGCACCGTGGCGAGCGCCGCCAGCTGGTCGTCGACCTCGCCGTGGGCGCCGAGGCGGGCCACGCCGGTGCCGAGCCGCACCGAGACCGCGCCGTCGGCGCCCACCTCGATCGCCTCGATCCCGAGCGGCGAGGCCGCGGCCAGCGTGGCGGGCAGGCGCTCGGCGACGGCCAGGGCCCGGTCGACCGCGGTCGCGGGCCGCCCGTCACCACCGTCGGCGAGGACCGTCCCCGGCGCCGTGGCGGCGATGTCGGGGCCCTCGATCACCACCAGGGCGTCGGCATCGGCGGGACCCGACGCCACCGGTCCGAGGACCCGACCGCGGCGGTCGCCGCGCACCCCGTCGGGGCCGGTCCCGACGCGGGCGACCGGCGTGCGCTCGCGCACCGCCACCCGGAGGGTGCCGGGCCAGTCGCGGGTGACCGAGACGTGCTCGACCCACGCCAGCGCGCCGACGGCGGCGCGCACCGACGGCGGGTCGACCTCGAGCAGCGGCGTACCGGCGCTGACGCCGGCGGCGGCGCGCACCGCATCGACCCCCGTGTGGGTGGCCCCGCGCACCTCGACGTGGTCGACGTCGAGCAGCGGGCTGCGCGTGAGGCCCCACCCGGCCGCCACCACCGCGGTGGCCACCACCGCGACCAGCAGGCGCACCAGCCGTCGCCGCCCGGCGTGGCGGGCGACCTCGATGCGCCGCGCCCGCAAGCGGGGATCGACCGGCGGCACCGCCCGCGTGGGGGCGGCGGGCGGCGACGGCGGCCCGCTCAACTCTCCACCTCAGGTCGAGGTCGAGGGTCGGGCACCGCGGGGGGCGGGGGCAGGCGCAGGGTGGACGGCACCAGGTGGGTCTCGGGGTGCAGCACCACCCCGGCGTGGGCGGCGACGCGTCGCCGGACCTCGGCCATGAGCGCGATGACGTCGGCGGCGCGACCACCGTCGTCGACCTGGATGAAGTTGGCGTGCTTGGTCGACACCTCGGCGCTGCCGACGCGCAGTCCCCGGCACCCGGCCGCGTCGATGAGCCGGCCGGCCGAGTCGCCCGCGGGGTTGGTGAACACCGAGCCGGCGTTGTGCCCGCCGGGCTGGTGCTCGCGACGCCAGCGCACGATGTCGGTGAGCTCGCGCTCCCCCGCCGCCCGGTCGCCCGGGGCCAGGTCGAGGGTGGCCGCCACCACCACCTGGTGCGCCACGAGCGACGACCGGCGGTAGCCGAGGTCGAGGTGGGCGGCGGGCACCTCGCCATCCTCGCCGCGCTCGAGGTCGACCACGCGGATGCTCCGCAGCGACGCGGCCATGTCGGACCCGTGGCCACCCGCGTTCATGCGCACCGCGCCCCCGATCGAGCCCGGCACCCCGACCGCCCACTCGAACCCGGTGAGCCCGGCGGCGACCGTGCGGCGCGCCACCACCGGGAGGCTGGCCGCGGCCCCGACCCGCACCACGGTGTGGTCGATGTCGATGGTGGCGAAGGCCTCGCCGAGGACCACCACGATGGCGGGCACGCCCTCGTCGGCCACCAGCAGGTTCGACCCGCGCCCGACCACCAGGCAGTCGAGCCCCGACGCGGCCCGGGCGGCCGCGACCACCAGCAGGTCGTCGACCGAGGCCGCCTCGACGAGCACCGCCGCGGGCCCGCCGACCCGGTAGGTGGTGAGCGGGGCGAGGGGGGCGTCGACACGGGCCCGGTCGCCCAGCACGGCGACCGCGGCCTCGACCGCGGCAGCGAGGCCCGGGCCCGGCGCCGGCGGGGTCACGGTCGAGCCTCCAGCACGGCGAGCACCTCGTCGCCGAGGGTGGTGATGTCGCCGGCTCCCAACGTGAGGCAGAGGTCGCCGGGGCGCAGACGGGCGCCCAGGTAGGCGAGGAGATCGGCCCGGCCGGGGATCCACGCCACCTCGGCGCGTGGGCGGTGGGCCAGGACCGCGTCGACCACCGTCTTGCCCGACACGCCGGGGATCGGGTCCTCGCCCGCCCCGTAGACGTCGGTGACCACCACCAGGTCGGCCCCGGCCAGGGCTGCCCCGAGCTCGTCGCCCTGGGCCTGCGTACGGCTGTGACGGTGGGGCTGGAACACCGCCACCACCCGGTCCCATCCCCCGGCCCGGGCGCCGTCGAGGACGGCCCGCAGCTTGCCCGGGTTGTGGGCGTAGTCGTCGACGACGGTGACGCCGGCCGCCTCGCCCCGGGTCTGGAACCGGCGCCCCACCCCACCGAACTCGGCGAGGGCGGCGCCGGCCGCGTCGACGGGCGCGCCGAGCGCCACCGCGAGCGCCACCGCGCCGGCCGCGTTGCGGGCGTTGTGGGCCCCCGGCGCCGGCAGCTCGATGTCGGCGACGCGCGCGCCCCCGTGCTCGAGCCCGAACCGCGACCGGCCCCGGTCGAGGTGCAGGTCGACGATGCGCCAGGTGGCGCCGGGGTCGGTGCCGTAGGTGACGGCGCCGACCTCGGCGCCGAGGCGCGCCGCGCCCGGATCGTCGGCGCACACCACCCGGGGACCGGTGGCGTCGGCGAGGAACCGTCGGAAGCCGTCCTCGATGGCGGCGAGGCTCCCCCAGCGCTCGAGGTGGTCGGGCTCGACGTTGGTGACCAGCACGGCCTCGGCGCCGAGCTCGAGGAACGTGGCGTCGCTCTCGTCGGCCTCGACCACGAACCACTCGCCGTCGTCCCACACCGCGCCGCCCATCCCGGCGACGTCGCCCCCGACGATGGCCGAGGGCCGCAGCCCGGCGCGGCGCAGGATCAGCGCCAACAGCGCCGTGGTGGTGGTCTTGCCGTGGGTCCCCGACACCGCGACCACCCGTCGGGTGGCGCCGATGGCGGCGAGGATCTCGGCGCGTCGCAGCACGGGCACGCCGGCCGCGCGGGCGGCGACCACCTCGGGGTCGTCGTCGGGCACCGCGGTGGACACGGCCACGGCGTCGGCCGCCACCGCCACCGCGGGGGCGTGCCCGACCGACGTGGCGACCCCGAGGGCGTCGAGGCGCGCCAGCACGGACGACGACCGGGCGTCGGAGCCCGTCACCCGGTGCCCCATGGCGGCCAGGACGGTGGCGATGGCGCTCATGCCGGCGCCCCCCACCCCCACGACGTGGACGGTGCGGGGGCGCGTGAGGTCGAAGGCCACGGCGGGCTCAGCCACGACGGGCGTGCTCCTCGAGCAGCTCGGCCACCCGTGCGGCGGCGTCGGGGCGCCCGAGGCGGCGTGACGCGGCGGCCATGGCGTCGAGGCGACCGGGCTCATCGACGATGTCGGTGAGGACGGCGGCGAGGCGATCGCCGTCGCAGTCGGCGTCGGCGAGGAGCCGGGCGGCGCCGGCCGCCACCAGCGCGGCGGCGTTGGCGGTCTGGTGGTCGGCGGGCGCACCCGGGAGCGGCACGAGGACCGCGGGGACACCGACCACGGTGAGCTCGGCGACCGTGCCGCCCGACCGCCCGACGAACACGTCGGCGGCGGCGAGCAGCAGGTCGCTGCGGTGCTCGTACTCGACGGCCTCGTACCAGATGGCCGGGTCGGGCCCGAGCCGAGGCTCGGGGGCGTGCTCGCTGCGCCAGTCGCGACGCCCGATCACGTGGCGCACGGCGAGGTCGCCGCGCGCCGCGAGCCGCTCCACCGCACCGATGACCGCCTGGTTGACCCGCCGTGAGCCGAGCGAGCCGCTCATGGCCACGACGAGGGTGCGGTCGGCGGGCACCCCGAGCTCGGCGCGGGCATCGGCCTGCGACCGCGACGCAGCGGCCACGACCTCGGGGCGCACCGGGTTGCCGGTGACCACGGCCCGGGGGAGGTCGGTGCCGTCGACCGGGACGGCGCTCGCCACCGCGAACCGACCGGCCAGCCGGTTGGCGAGGCTGGCCCTGGCGTTCTGCTCGGTCACCACCAGCGGGACGCGCGCGATCACGGCCCCGACGGTGCCGGCCACCGAGGCGTACCCACCCAGCGAGAGCACCACCGCCGGGCGCCGCCGCCGGATCTCGCGGGCGCCCCGCCAGATCCCGCGGACCAGCGCCACCGCGGCCGACACGTTGGCGAGGGTGAGCCGCCGTTGGATGCCCCGTCCGGGCAGGGCGGTGATCGCGAAGCCGGCGGCGCCGACGAGCTCGATGTCGGGGCCGCGGGCGCTGCCGAGGAACCGGATCGAGCCGGGTGCGTGACCGCGCTCGACCAGGGCGCGGGCCACCGCCAGCCCGGGGATGACGTGGCCGCCGGTGCCGCCGCCCGCGATGACGCACCAGCAGGCGACGTCGTCGCGGTCGGGGACGGGATCGGGGCGGGCCACGGGTCCAGTGTCGCCGGCTCAGCGGGCGTGACGGGCGATGTTGAGCAGGATCCCGGCGGCGGCCATGTTGGCGATGAGCGCCGAGCCACCGAACGACACGAAGGGCAGCGGGACACCGGTGATGGGCAGGATGCCGATGACCGCGCCGATGTTGACGAACGCCTGCACGGCCAGCCACGTCGTGATCCCGGCGGCGACCAGCGCCCCGAACGCGTCGGGGGCCCGCAGCGCGGTGAGGGCGCCGAGCCAGGCCAGGGCGACGAACAGCCCGAGCACGAGGCCGGCGCCGATCATGCCGGCCTCCTCGGCGATGATGGCGAAGACGAAGTCGGTGTGGGCGACCGGCAGCAACCCCCACTTGGCCCTGCTTCCGAGGAGGCCCACGCC
>DATHSN010000240.1:0-3675 GCA_035464115.1 Acidimicrobiales bacterium
GCACCGGTCCGCCCGCCCGGCCGGCGGCGGCCGCGGCGGTGACGGCGTCGGGGAACGCCTCACCGCTCACCAGGTGGACGCTCGGCACGCCCGGTGCGTAGCGGTCGGCCAGGTTGGCGGCGGTGGCGTAGCGGTCGGCTCCGGCGATGCGGGCGGTGGCGTCCGACAGCGACGCGGTGACGACCCACTCGGCGAACGCCGCGACGCGGGTGAGGATGCCCGGCGCCTGGGCGCAGGTCTGCAGGCCTCGGCTCACGACCCCGGCGATCACCGAGCGTCCCGACGCGTCGAACGAGTAGAGCGGCCCACCGCTGTCGCCGAAGCAGGCCCCGAAGTCGGCGCCGCCCGCGCACAGGTCGAGCCCCGTTTGGTACGTGGGAATCGACGCCTCGCAGTCGACGTCGGTGCGCACCGTCACCGACACCTCGCGGAGGTTGGGATCGCTCGCGCCGCCCTCGAGCTGGCCCCACCCGACGATGGTGCCCGGCACGGTGCCCGTCGCCCAGCTCGGCTCGCGCCCGGGTCGCAAGAGGGCGGTCGGCGCCTGGACCGACTCGGTGGCCAGGCGGAGGACGGCGAGGTCGCCGGCGAAGCCGTTGGCGACGCCGATCCAGTCGGGGTGCTCGATGATCTCGACCACGTCGATGAGCTCGCCACCGGCCTGTGACAGGTCGGTCCGACCCAGCAGGACCCGGGGGTTGGCCCGGAAGGTGGGGTCCGCCGTGCAGTGGGCGGCCGAGAGGACGAGGTCGTCGCGGATGAGCGTCCCGCCGCAGAACTGCTGGAGGGTGCCGGGGGACGGCTCCTGGACGAGCGCGGCCATCGCCGGCCAGGTGCCCGGCGCCACGATCGTCCCGCCGACGATGTAGGGGACCACCTCCGGGTCGGCATCCAACGGGGGCACCGGGTCGGCGCTCGCCGTGGCGATGCCACCGACCAGGAGCGCGGCAGCGACGAGGAGGGCGACCGGGGAGCGCACGGAGGAGATGCTGGCAGAGCCGCGCCAGGTTCGGGGGGTCACCCTCCCTCGGTCGGCTGCGGCTCGTCGCGGCTGAGGAGCGCCTGGGCGGCGGCGGTGGGGGAGCGGCGACCGTCGGCCACGTCGCGCTCGAGGCGCTCGGCGACGCGGGCGGCGTCGGGGTCGGCCACCAGGCGCTCGACCAGCTGTTCGCGCACCTCGCTCCACATCCACGCCCGGGCCTGGGCGCCCCGCCGCCGGGCGAGCTCGCTGGCCTCGGTGGCTGCCGCGTGGCGGCGCTCGATGGCCGACCACACCTCGGGCACGCCGTCGCCCCGCAGCGACGAGGTGGTGAGCACCTCGACCGGTGCGCCGTCCCAGCCCGGGCGGAGCAGCCCGAGGGCGTTGCGGTAGTCGGCGGCGGTGCGACCGGCGGCGGCCGCCAGGTCGCCGTCGGCCTTGTTGACCACGACCAGGTCGGCCAGCTCGACGATGCCCCGCTTGATGCCCTGCAGGTCGTCGCCCCCTCCCGGCGCCACCAGCAGCACGAACTCGTCGACCATGTCGGCCACCGCCGTCTCCGACTGGCCGACACCGACCGTCTCCACCAGCACCACGTCGAACCCGGCCGCCTCGCAGAGCAGCAGCGCCTCGCGGGTGCGGCGGGCCACCCCGCCGAGGGTGTGGCCGGCAGGCGAGGGGCGGATGAACGCCTCGGTCCGCTGGCCCAGCTCCACCATGCGGGTCTTGTCACCGAGGATCGAGCCACCCGAGCGTCGGCTGGTGGGGTCGACGGCGAGCACCGCGAGGTGGTGCCCGGCGTCGACCAGGTGCAGGCCGAACGCCTCGATGAACGTGCTCTTGCCCACCCCCGGCGAGCCCGAGATGCCGACCCGGGTGGCGTCGCCGGTGCGGGGGAGCACGGCGTCGAGCAGCCGGGCCGCGGCGGCCCGGTGATCGGGGCGGGTCGACTCCACCAGGGTGATGGCCCGGGCCAGGGCCCGGCGGTCGCCGGCGAGCACGCCGGCGGCGAGGGCGTCGGGGTCGAGGCGGGCGTCGGGCATCGACGTCACAGGCTACGGGGCGGCACGGCGGGTCGATCGCAACCGTTCTTCCGGCAGAAGTGGTCGCTGAGCGACCACTTCTGCCGGAAGAACCGTGCCGGCCCGCGCTACGCCGCGGGGCGGCGGGCGCGGATCAGGGCGATGACCTGGCGGGCGGCCTCCGGGATGTTGGTGCCGGGCCCGAACACCGCGGCCACGCCCGCGTCGTGCAGGAACTGGTGGTCCTGGGGCGGGATCACCCCGCCACACACCACCAGCACGTCGTCGGCCCCGGCCGCCCGCAGCTCCTCGAGCAGCTGGGGCACCAGCGTCTTGTGGCCGGCGGCCTGGCTCGACACGCCGATCACGTGGACGTCGTTCTCGACGGCCTCGCGGGCGGCCTCGGCCGGCGTCTGGAACAACGGGCCGACGTCCACGTCGAAGCCGAGGTCGGCGAAGGCGGTGGCGATCACCTTGGCGCCGCGGTCGTGGCCGTCCTGGCCCATCTTCACCACGAGCATGCGGGGCCGACGGCCCTCGTCGGTGGCGAACGCCTCGATGTCGTCCTGGATGGCGGCGAACCCCGCGTCGTCGGAGTAGGCCGAGCCGTAGACCCCCGAGATCGAGCGGATCTCGGCGCGGTGGCGGCCGAACACCTCCTCCATGGCGTCGCTCATCTCGCCGACGGTGGCCCGGGCGCGGGCAGCGTCGACGCACAGGGCGAGCAGGTTGCCGTCGCCCCGGGCCCCGGCGGTGAGGGCCTCGAGCGCGGCCCGGCAGGCCGCCTCGTCGCGGCTGGCCCGCACCTGCTCGAGCTTGGCGAGCTGCTGGCGACGGACGTCGGTGTTGTCGATGTCGAGCACGTCGACCATCTCGACGTTCGCCGGGCGGTACTTGTTGACCCCGACCAGCACCTCGTCGCCCCGGTCGACGCGGGCCTGGCGACGGGCCGACGACTCCTCGATGCGCAGCTTGGGCATGCCCGACTCGACGGCCTTGGTCATGCCGCCCAGCTCCTCGACCTCCTCGATGAGCGCCCACGCCGCCTCGGCCAGGTCGGAGGTGAGCTTCTCGACGTAGTACGAGCCGCCGAGCGGGTCGACCACGTTGGGGATGCCGGTCTCCTCGGCGATCACCAGCTGGGTGTTGCGGGCGATGCGGGCCGAGAAGTCGGTGGGCAGGCCGAGGGCCTCGTCGAAGGCGTTGGTGTGCAGGCTCTGGGTGCCGCCGAGCACCGCGGCCATGGCCTCGATGGTGGTGCGGATCACGTTGTTGTAGGGGTCCTGCTCGGTGAGCGACACGCCCGAGGTCTGGCAGTGCGTGCGCAGCATGAGCGACTGCGGCTTCTCGGGAGAGAACTGCTTCATCACGCGGTGCCAGAGCAGCCTTGCCGCCCGCAGCTTGGCGACCTCCATGAAGAAGTTCATACCGATGGCGAAGAAGAAGCTCAGACGCGGAGCGAAGTGGTCGACGTCGAGCCCTTTAGCCCGTGCCGCACGCACGTACTCGAGCCCATCGGCGATGGTGAACGCCAGCTCCTGGTCGGCGGTGGCCCCTGCCTCCTGCATGTGGTAGCCGGAGATCGAGATCGAGTTGAAGCGCGGCATCGAGCGAGCCGTGTACTCGATGATGTCGGCCACGATCCGCATCGAGGGCTCGGGAGGGTAGATGTAG
>DATHSN010000241.1:0-2714 GCA_035464115.1 Acidimicrobiales bacterium
TCCGCATGTCGGGAGGTGGGCGAGGTGGACGGGGTCAACGACGGGCGACGAGGACGGCGACGGCCGGGCCCCGGGCGGGGGCGAGGTCGGACAGGTCCGGGCGGAAGCCGTAGCCCTCGGGGTGCTCGAACGACTCGAGGCCGGCGGGGTCGTCGAGCTGCTCGGTGAGGACGTGGCGGACGAGCGCCCCCTTCAGCAGCTTGTTCCAGTGGCTGACGGTGACCAGCCGGCGCTCGCCGCCCCGCTCGACGTCGTCGAGGAACCGCACGGTCACGACCCGCCGGGCGGACACGAGGGGCGCCACGGCGGCGGCGTGCTCGTTGGGCAGCAGGTCCCACACCACCCGGCCGCCGGCGACCTCGCCCAGCACGGGTGCCAGGCGGGGCGACCACCAGGCGGCCAGCCGACCGAGCCCGTCGAGTCGGGCGCCCATCTTGAGCTTGTAGTCGGGGACGGGGTCGTCGGGGGCGACCACACCCCAGAGGCCCGACAGGATCAGCACCTGGCGGTCGAGGCGCCGACGCACCGTGGCCGTCAGCGACGCCGTGTCGAGGGCGTCGTAGAGCACGCCCGTGTAGCGCTCGATGGCCGGGCGGGTCGGGGCGGTGGCAGCCGTGCGGTTCGCCTCGGTGGCCCGGGCCAGCGACTGCCCCTTCACCCCGAGGAGCGCGCCCCTGGTCGCCTCGTCGGCCTCCATCGCCGCCCCCAGGGCGGCCAGCACCTCGCGCCGGGCGTCGGCGAGGTCGGGGAACCGGGTCGCGGCGGCGTCCCACGGCGGGCCGTCGCCCCCGGGGGCCTTGCCCTCCGACGGGGGGAGGAGCACGAGAGGGGTCCGGCTCACCGGCCGTCACCCCCACCGGTGGGTCGGAGGCGGTCGGCGGGTCGGTCGAGGCCCCCCAGCTGGGTCTGCACCGCGAAGCCGGCGGCGGCCGCGGCGTCGACCACGAGCGCCTCGAGCTCGGCCCACGTGTGGGCCCGGGGCCCGTCGACGTCGTGGTTGTAGGGGGCGTCGAACACCACGACGCGGGCGCCGTGCTCGCGCAGGCCGAGCACGTTGTGCGGCGCGTCGTCGACGTAGAGGTCGCACTCGACCTGGGGCTTGTGGCCGAGGAAGCACAGGTCGCGGTAGGGGATGCCCACCCGGTCGAGCCACTCGACGGTGTCGGACACGGCGACGGCGTGGCCCCAGTTCACCACCAGCCGGTGGGTGATGATCCGGATCCACACACCGGCGTCGGACAGTCGCCACAGCGACTCGGCCGCGCCCGGCATCGGTGGCATCGAACGGAACATCCGGTGCTCGAGCACCGCGACGCGGTGGAGGCGCTCGAACTCGTCGCGATCGATGCCCCACTCGCCGAAGTCCCAGGAGCGCTGGTCGCCGAGGTCACCCGGGTCGACCCCCCGCTCGTTGGCCACCACCCGGCGGAACGCCGCCGTGTAGTCGCCGCACACCCCGTCGAGGTCGACGCCGAAGATGAACCCGCCCGTGTCCGCCACCGCGGGTCAGAAGGGCCGAGCGTCGACGAAGGCGAGGGCCTCGTCGATGAAGGTCATCGACTTGGGGGTGCCGAAGTGGTCGACGTGGCGGAGCGTGACCAGGGTGGCGTCGGGGAGCGCCTCGACGAGCGGCTCGACCGGGAGCACGAAGTCCTGGTCGCCGACCACCACGAGGACGGGAAGGGTGACGCGGGCCAGGTCGTCGGCGGTGAGCGGACGGGCCGGGCGCCGCATGCACGCGGCCAGGGCGACGGGATCGTTCCCGGGCTGGTGGGCCAGCTGACGGAAGTGCTGGGCCACCGGGTGCTCGGGGTCGTCGGGGCCCTCGATCGCCGCCGCGATGGTCTCGCCGCCCTCGTCGCGGAACAGGTTCGAGCCGACCCCGGCCACGACCAGCCGGTGGAACCGCTCGGGGTGGGCGGCGGCGGCCACCAACAGGGTGCGGGCCCCGAGCGAGAAGCCGATGGCGTCGACCGGCTCGTCGGGCAGCGCGTCGAGCAGCCCCTGCTCGAGGTGCTCGTAGGCGGCCGGGTCGTGGGGGTGCGACGCGGTGCCGTGTCCGAGCAGGTCCGGGGCGATCGTGGGGCGACCGGCGTCGGCCACCAGATCGAGCCAGCCCGGCTCCCGCCAGGTGCGCTCGGCCGAGGTGGCGAAGCCGTGGACGAACAAGACGGGGCGCTCGGACATGGCTCCGGAGCCTAGGCGGGTCGGCCACCGGGCCCGGGGGTACCGTCGGGACGTGGACGGCGCCCCGACCGACGACCTGCCCGTGGCCAGTGGCGTGGTCATCCCGGCCGCCGAGCTGCGGTGGCGGTTCGGGCCCTCGGGCGGTCCGGGCGGCCAGCACGCCAACCGGGCCCACACCCGCGTGGAGCTGAGCGTCGACCTGGCCGGGTCGCCGACCCTGCCTGCTCACGCGCGCGATCGTCTCGTCGCCCGCCTGGGCGACGAGGTCCGGGTCACCGTCGACGAGGAGCGCTCGCAGTCGCGGAACCGGTCGCTCGCCCGGGCCCGGCTGGCCGAGAAGCTGGCGGGCGCGCTGGTGGTCCCCCGCTCGCGGCGACCGACCCGGCCGACCGCGGGGTCGAAGCGTCGCCGCCTCGACGACAAGCGCCGCCGCGGCGACCTCAAGCGCGAGCGCCGCGCGCCGCCCGACGCCTGAGCCCGGTGCCGCCGGAGGACGCGGCGGGGCCCCGAGGTGGTTCTTCCGGCAG
>DATHSN010000242.1:0-36378 GCA_035464115.1 Acidimicrobiales bacterium
TGGCGGTCGCCCTCGCGCTGGCGGCCGTGGCACCCCGCGGCGAGGCCGTCGGCGAGCTCGCCGTCGCCGTCGTGCAGGGCGGCGGACCGCAGCGCACCCGCGCCGCCGACACCGACGAGCGCGAGGTGTTCGAGCGACACCTGCGCGCCAGCGCCGACGTCGACACCCCGGTCGACCTGGTGCTCTGGCCCGAGAACGTGGTCAACGTCACCGAGCTCGCCACCAGCCGCGAGGCCGACGAGCTGGCCGAGCTGGCCCGCCGCCTCGACGCCACCCTCGTCGTCGGCGTGGTCGAGGACGCCGGCCCCGGGCGGTTCGAGAACGCGGCGATCGTGTTCGGTCCCGACGGCGCCGTCGTCGACCGCTACGACAAGGTCCGCATCGTCCCGTTCGGTGAGTACGTGCCGCTCCGCGGTCTGCTCGAGCGGGTCGCCGGCGACACCCTCCCCGGCAAGGACGCGGTGCGCGGCGAGGGCCGGGCCCGGCTGGAGACCCCCGTCGGCGACCTCGGCGTGGCCATCTCGTGGGAGGTCTTCTTCGCCGGGCGGGCCCGCGAGGGCATCGTCGACGGCGGCCAGGTGCTGCTCAACCCCACCAACGGGTCGTCGTACTGGCTCACCATCGTGCAGACCCAGCAGGTGGCGTCGTCGCGGCTGCGGGCCCTCGAGACCGGCCGCTGGGTGCTCCAGGCCGCCCCCACCGGGCTGTCGGCCATCGTCACCCCCGAGGGCGAGGTGGTGGCCCGCTCGGCGGTGAGCGAGGCCCGGGTGCTGCAGGCCACCATCGAGCAGCGCACCGGCCAGACGTGGGCGACCCGCCTCGGCGATCGGCCCGCGCTCGTCGTGGCCCTGGCGCTCGTGGGCGCCGGGTGGGCGCTCGACCGGCGCCGGGCCGCCACCGGCCGACCCACCCCGGTGGGCGCGGCCGCCTCCCCGGTCCACGGCGACGGCGATCCGGACCCCGACCCCGACGACCTCAGCCCAGCGCGAACGTCCGGGTGATCCGCACCGCCTCGAGCAGGCGGCGGTCGTGGGTGACGAGCACCACCGTGCCGTCGAAGCCGTCGAGGGCGACCTCGAGCTGCTCGATGGCCTCGAGGTCGAGGTGGTTGGTGGGCTCGTCGAGCACCAGCAGGTTCACGCCCTCGGCCATGAGGGCGGCGAGCAGCACGCGGGTGCGCTCCCCCGGCGACAGCGCCGACGCCGGGCGACCCACGTGGTCGGCGCCGAGCCCGAACTTGGCGAGCAGCGACCGGGCCTCGCTCACCACCATGCCGGTGCGGTCCATCAGCACGTCGACGACCGCCCGGTCGGCCTCGCCCGCCCCGATCCGGCGCTGATCGAGCTCGCCGACGACCACCCCGGGACCGAACCAGCGCCGACCCTCGACCAGGTCCAGCTGCCCGAGCAGGGCGGCGAGCAGCGTCGACTTGCCGGACCCGTTGGGCCCGAGGATGGCGAGGCGGTCCTGCCAGGCGATCTCGAGGTCGATCGGACCGAGCCGGAACGTGCCCCGTTCGAGCACCGCGCCGTCGAGGCGGGCCACCACGTCGCCGGCGCGGGTGGCCGGCGCCAGCGACAGCTTCAGCTGCCAGCCCTCCCACGGCTTGTCGACCGCCTCGAGCCGGTCGATGGCCCGCTCGGTGGCCCGCACCTTCGACGCCTGCTGCTCGCTGCGCTCCGACTTGCGCTTGGCCAGCACCTTGTCGTTGTCGGGGCGCTGGGCGAGGGCGCGCCGGGCACCCCGCTCGGACCAGCTGCGCTGGGTGCGCTGGCGGTCGAGCAGCCGGTCGCGCTCGGCGGTGTAGCGGCCGTGGGCCTCCGACGCCTGGCTGCGGGCCAGGGCCCGGGCCGCCACGTAGTCGGTCCAGGTGCCGGCGTAGCGGGTGGCGCGGTGGCGGTGCTCGTCGATCTCGACGATCTCGGTGACCGTGCGGTCGAGGAAGGCCCGGTCGTGGGACACCACGACGATGCCCGACTCGGTGCGGTCGAGGAACCCCTCGAGCAGGTCGAGCCCGGCGAAGTCGAGGTCGTTGGTGGGCTCGTCGAGCAACAGCACGTCGAAGCGCGACAGCAGGATCGCGGCGAGCGCCGCCCGCGCCGCCTGGCCGCCGCTCAGGTCACCGACCGCCACGGTGAGGCGGTCGGCGGGCAGACCCACCTCGGCGCACACCGCACCGGCGCGTGCCTCGAGGTCGGCGCCGCCGAGCGCCAGCCAGGTCTCGAGGGCCTCGGCGTAGGCGTCGTCGGCGTCCGGTCCGGCGTCGGCCAGCGCGGTCGACGTGGCCTCGAGGCGCGCCGTGGCCGCGGCGACGCCGGTGCGACGGGCGAGGTAGTCGAGCAGGACCTCGCCCCGGTGGGCGTCGGTCTCCTGGGGCAGGTACCCCACGGTGGCCGTGGCCGGCGATCGCCGCACGGTGCCCGCGTCGGGCACCTCGAGGCCGGCCAGGATGCGCAACAGCGTCGACTTGCCCACGCCGTTGCGGCCCACGATCCCCGTCCGGCTGCGCCGATCGACGGTGAGGGTGATGTCGGCGAGGACGACCTGGCCGCCGTGGTGACGGCCGATGCCGGCGGCGTGGAGCACGAACGACGAACCTATGCGCCCGGAGGCCACGCCGCCGACCGGATTAGGGTGCGCTCCACCCATGCGACGTGGTGCCGGCGACCGGCTCTCGACGGGGAACGACCCGGCCGCGTCGGCCGCCGACGCCGAGCTGGCCCGGCTCATCGCCGAGCACAGCGAGGTCGTCTACCGGCTGGCCCGCTCGGTGGTGCGCGACCCGGCCCTGGCCGACGACGTCACCCAGGAGACCATGATCAAGGCGTGGCGCGCCCTGCCCGACTGGGGCGACGACCCCATCCCGCGGGCCTGGCTCCTGCGGGTGGCCCGCAACACCGCCATCTCCCTGCTGCGCAGCCGCCGCGACGACGTGCGCAGCCCCGAGACGCTGCCCGACGCCTCGGGCGGCCCCGCCACCGACACCTGGGCCGCCGACCGCGCTGCGGTCGACGACCTGTGGCTCGCCCTCGGACGGCTCGACGAGACGTCGCGCTCGCTCGTCGTGCTCCGCGAGCTGTCCGGACTGACCTACGAGGAGATCGCCGAGGTGCTCGACCTGCCCCTGTCGACGGTGAAGACCCGCCTGTTCCGGGCCCGGCGCACGTTGCAGGCCCAGCTCGAGGAGTGGCGGCCGTGAGCCGGCGCCACCCGAGCGACGCCCGCCTCGCCGCCTGGCTCGAGCACGGCCAGCCCGCGTCGGTCGGGCGCCACGTGGAGGGGTGCGACGACTGCCTGGCGCGGGCCGAGGCGGCGAGCGACCTGCACCCCGACACCCGCGCCGGGTTGAGCAGCGCGACCTCGCCCGACACCGACCTGCGCGCCCGCACCACCGCGGGCGTGCGCGACCACCTCGACGACGAGGAAGCCCTGTCGGTGCTCGCCGACCTGTTCGGGCTGGCGTGGGGCGTGACCCGCGCCGTGCTCGACCGGTCGCCCCTGGGCGACGTGCTCGACCGGTCGCCCCGGAGCGACGCGGATCCGGGCCAGGATGACCCACGACCGACCCACCACGATGGGTGAGAGGACGCACCGATGGACGAGGTGACCTGGAGCTGGGCGATCGGCTCGATCGCCGTCGGGATCATGGCCGGCCTGGCCGGCGCCGGGCTGCTCTGGCGCGCCCTCACCGCAGGACGCGACGACGACCCCGTGGTGCGCGACACGGCGCGGGCCCTCGCCATCTTCCTGTTCTTGTTCTTCGCGGTGACCGGTGTCGTCGTCGCGGTGGCGATCGTCGACCGCGACGAGCTCGAGCGGATCCCGTCGGACCTGCTGGCCTACCTGCCTCACGTCCTCGCGGCGGGGATCATCGCCATCGGGGGCCGCGCCGTCGCCCTGGTGGCCGGCGGCGCGGTGTCCCGCTCGCTCGGGCCGTCGTCGGGCCGGGTCCGCGACCAGGCGGCGTGGGCCGTCCGCTCGCTCATCACCGCGGCTGCGATCGTCATCGCCCTCGACCAGCTCGGGGTCGACACCGGTCTGCTCCAGATCGCGGGGGCGGCGGCGTTGTTCGGCGTCGCCGGGGCCGGCGCGCTGCTCATCGGCCTCGGCGGCCGTGACCTCGCCGGCGAGCTCGCCGCCGGTCGCTACCTCCAGCGGATGCTGCGCCCGGGCGACCGGGTGGCGATCGACGCCACGGTCGACGGCACCGCGCTGGTGGCGGTGGGTGTGGTCGTCGAGGTCCACCCCGCCACCCTCGAGCTCCGCCTCGACGACGGCACCGTGCGCCACCTGCCCAACGCCGCGGTCCTGCGGGCCGGCCCCACCCTGCTCGACGGCTGAGCATCCGGGGCGGCCGACCCCGACGCCGTTCTCGTGTGGATTCGTCGCGCCAGACGCGACGAACCCACACGAGAATGCGCCCTCCCTCGCAGCGCCGTGACGGAAAGTCCAGAAATCTTCACGCAGAGCGCGACTTTCGCGAGTCGGCCAGCGTTCACCAGTCACAGGGTCGAGGCAGCGCCTCCGGCCCAGCGATCGAAGGGGTGGAGTGGACTCCCGGCCCTTCCTGTCAGACCGGTGGCCACCTGCGGGTGGCCACCGGCCGTTGTGGGGGCCGGTGGGAGCCAGCGGGTACGGTCCGGCGGATGCGGGGGCTGGTGCAGCGGGTGACCCGGGCGAGGGTCACGGTCGACGACGAGGTCGTCGGCGCCATCGGTCCGGGGCTCTGCGTGCTCGTGGGCGTCACCCACGACGACGACACGGCCCGGGCCCGGGCGCTGGCCACCAAGATCTGGCACCTGCGGATCCTCGACGACGCCGACGGCGCCATGAACCGCTCGGTGGCCGACGCGGGCGGCGAGGTGCTGGTGATCAGCCAGTTCACCCTCTACGGCGACACCCGCAAGGGCCGTCGACCCAGCTGGATCGCGGCGGCACGCCCCGAGCAGGCCGAGCCGCTCGTCGACGCGGTCGTCGCCGAGCTCCGCGCCCTCGGCGCCACCGTCGCCACCGGCCGCTTCCGCGCCGAGATGCAGGTCGAGCTGGTGAACGACGGTCCCGTCACCGTGCTCGTCGAGATCTGACCCCGGGCGCCTACGCTCCGGCCCGTGATCACGCTGGAGGCGGGGACGTCGCTCGTGCAGATCGACCCCGCCGCAGGTGGGCGGATCACCGTGGCCCAGCTGTCGGGCCACGACGTGCTCGTGGGCGAGCGGGCGGGCGCGTTCTCGTGGGGCAGCTTCGTGATGGCCCCCTTCGCCGGGCGGGTCCGCCGGGGCGCGCTCCGCGTCGACGGGCGCGACCACACCCTGGCTCCCGGCATGGGCCCCCACGCCATCCACGGCACCGTCGTGCACCGTCGCTGGGAGGTCGAGCACGTCGGGCCCGGCGAGGATGCCGTCTCCGAGGTCCGGCTCGGCACCGCCCTGGGCTCCGACTGGCCGTGGGCCGGTCGCGTCCACCAGCGCATCGCCCTCGCCGCCGACCGGCTCGATCTCACCGTCGAGGTGTGCTCCGACGGCGAGGCGTTCCCCGCCAGCTGTGGGTGGCACCCGTGGTTCCGTCGCCGGCTCGCGCCCGAGGCGCCGCCGGTCGAGCTCCACGTGCGGCCCCGCGCCATGCTGCGCCGCGACGCCGAGGGGCTCCCGTCGGGCGAGCTGGTCGCGCCCACCGAGGGGCCGTGGGACGACTGCATGGTCGGCCTCGACGGTCCGCCGCGGCTGGTCTGGCCGGGCGCGCTCGAGCTCGAGCTGTCGTCACCGGTCGAGCACTGGGTGCTCTACACCGAGCCCGCCGAGGCCCTGTGCGTCGAGCCCCAGACCGCTCCTCCCGACCCGTTCGCGGGTCCCTGCGCCGTCGTCACCCCCGGCGCGCCGCTCACCGCGTCGTTCACCTGGCGGTGGCGCGACCTCGGCGCCGAGCCGGGGGCTACTTGACCGGTCGGTAACCGGGCGGGGAGGCTTGGCGACCTATGTCGCCCCCCGACGCCCCCCTCGCCGCGCGCCCGCTGCGGATCGCGCTGCTCGCCTACCGGGGCAAGCCCCACGTCGGAGGCCAGGGCGTCTACGTCCGCCACCTGGCCAAGGCCCTCGTCGACCTCGGCCACCACGTCGAGGTGCTGGGCGGCCAGCCCTACCCGGTGCTCGACGAGCGGGTGCCCCTGGTCGAGCTCCCCAGCCTCGACATCTACAACGACCACTTCCCCATGCGCATGCCCGGCGTCTGGGAGCTCAAGACGCTGGGCGACTGGATCGAGGTCGGCGCGTTCTCCACCGGCACGTTCCCCGAACCGCTCGCGTTCAGCGTGCGCGCCGCCCAGCACCTGCGGGGCCGGCTCGGCGAGTTCGACATCGTCCACGACAACCAGAGCCTCGGCTACGGGCTGCTCGCCATCGAGCGCATGGGGCTGCCGGTGCTCGGCACCATCCACCACCCCATCACCGTCGACCGCCGCCTCGAGATGGAGCACGCCCCCACCCCGTGGCAGCGCTTCTCGAAGGCCCGCTGGTACGCGTTCACCAAGATGCAGACCCGGGTCGCCAACCGCCTGCAGCGCGTGATCACCGTGTCGGAGTCGTCACGGGGCGACATCGAGCGCGACCACCTCGTCGACCCCGCCCGGCTCCACGTCGTCCCCGTGGGGGTCGATCCCGAGCTGTTCCGCCCGCTGCCCGAGGTCGCCCGCCACCCCGGTCGGCTCATCACCACCGCGTCGGCCGACGTCACCATGAAGGGCCTGCGCTACCTGCTCGAGGCGCTGGCCAAGCTCCGCACCGAGCGCGACGTCAGCCTCACCGTCATCGGCCGGGCCAAGCCGGGCGGACCGTCGGCGCAGGCCATCGAGCAGCTCGGGCTGACCGACCACGTCACGTTCGTCACCGGGGTGCCCGACCAGCGCATCGTCGAGCTCTACGCCGAGGCCGAGCTGGCCGTCGTCCCGTCGCTCTACGAGGGCTTCTCGCTGCCGGCCATCGAGGCCATGAGCTGCGGCGTGCCCCTGGTCGCCACCACCGGAGGGGCCCTGCCCGAGGTGGTCGGGCCCGACGGCGAGACCGCCCTGCACGTGCCGCCCGGCGACTCTGCGGCCCTCGCGGCGCGCATCGCCGGCGCCCTCGACGATCCCGAGCTGCGGGCCCGCGTCGGCCTCGCCGGCCGCCAGCGGGTCGCCGAGCGCTGGAGCTGGCGCCACACCGCCGAGCGCACCGTCGAGCAGTACCGGGCCCTGCTCGAGGAGTGGACCCCGCCGGCGCCGATCACCGCCGCCATCCCATCGATCGACAAGCTACCCGCCCTCGAGCAGGTCGCGGCGCGGGTGCCCTTCGTCGGCCGCCGGTCCGCCGGTCGCCCCGGCGACCAGCCGGGAGACCAGGCCTGATGCTCACGGTCGACTACGACCGGCTCGGCCTGCGCCCCGGCGAGCGCCTGCTCGACCTCGGCTGCGGCTTCGGGCGCCACGCGTTCGAGGGCCTGCGGCGCGGCGCCACCGTGGTGGCGCTCGACTACTCCCTCGACGAGCTCCGCCAGGTGAACGAGCTGTTCGAGGCCATCACCGAGGCCGGCGAGGTCCCGGTGGGGGCGGTGGGGCGCGGCGTGCGCGGCGACGGTCAGCGCCTGCCGTTCCCCGATGGCGCCTTCGACCGCATCATCGCCTCGGAGGTCCTCGAGCACCTCCCCCACGACGACACCGCGCTCGCCGAGCTGCACCGGGTGCTGCGCCCGGGCGGCACCATCGCGGTCACCGTGCCGGCCTGGCTGGCCGAGACGGTGTGCTGGAAGCTGTCGTCGGAGTACCACGCACCCCACGTCGAGGGCGGCCACCTGCGGATCTACACCGAGGCCGGGTTGCGCGAGCAGCTGCGGGCCGCCGGGTTCGTCCCCGGCGGTGCCCACCTGGCCCACGCGCTGCACACCCCCTACTGGTGGCTGCGCTGCGCCGTCGGGCCCGCCGACGACGACCATCGCCTGGTGCGGGCCTACCGGCGCCTGCTCGAGTGGGACATCGTGTCGCAACCCGCCGTCACCCGCCTCGTCGAGCGGGCCCTGAACCCGGTCCTCGGCAAGAGCATCGTCGTCTACGCCACCCGCCCGATCGCGGGCGCCGCCCCGGTCCCCACCCCGGCCCCGACGCGTGGAGCAGCCCGTGCCGCCTGAGGTCACGGGCGTCCTCACCGCCGCCGACGTGACGGCCACCGCCGCCACGATCGCCGAGTGGCAGCTGCCGGGCGGGATGATCCCGTGGTTCCCCGGTGGCCACGCCGACGCGTGGAACCACACCGAGGCGGCCATGGCGCTCGCGGTGGCGGGCTTCCGCGCCGAGGCCGAGCGCGCCTACGACTGGCTGCGGGTCATGCAGCGCCCCGACGGCGCCTGGCACCAGTACTACCTGGCCGACGGCATCGAGCAGGACAAGCTCGACGCCAACACGTGCGCCTACGTGGCCACCGGCGTGTGGCACCACTGGCTCATCACCGGCGACCGGGGCTTCCTCGAGGACATGTGGCGGGTCGTCGAACCCGCCATCGAGTTCGTGCTCGGCTTGCAGACCCCGCGCGGCGAGATCCTCTGGGCCCGCCACGCCGACGGCACCCCGTGGTCGTTCGCGCTGCTCACCGGCTCGTCGTCGATCTGCCACTCGCTGCGCTGCGCCATCGCCATCGCCGGCGAGCTCAGCCACGAGCGCCCCGACTGGGAGCTGTCGGCGGCCCGCCTCGCCCACGTCATCGAGCACGAGCCCGACGCCTTCGCCCCCAAGCACCGCTGGGCGATGGACTGGTACTACCCGGTGCTCGCCGGCGTCCTCACCGGCGACCGGGGCCGGGCGCACCTCGCCGAGCGCCGCCCCACGTTCCTCATGCAGGACCGCGGCGTGCGCTGCGTGTCCGATCGCCCGTGGGTCACCGCGGCCGAGACCTGCGAGTGCACCCTCGCCCACCTCGCGGTCGGCGAGCACGAGGTGGCCGCCGAGCTGTTCGCCTGGGCCCAGGGCCTGCGCACCGACGAGGGCCGCTACTGGACCGGCATCGTGCTGCCCCAAGAGGTCCACTTCCCCGGCGGCGAGCAGAGCACCTACACCGCCGCCTCGGTGATCCTCGCCGCCGACGCCCTCGCCGGCTGGAGCCCGGCGTCGACGCTGTTCACCGACCACGCGGCAACGCTGCCGCCGCTGCTCGACTTCGACCCCGACGAGGTCGTCGACCCCTCGCTCGACTAGCAGGGTGCTGGTCCGCCTCGGGCCGGGTGGCGCCGGGCGCCGGGCGCCGGGCCCGCGTCAGATGCCGGGGCCGGTGCGGCGGAGCAGGCGGAGCGACCCGGTGCCGGGCTCCTCGGTGAACGCACCCGATGCCAGGGCCCGCAGGTAGAGCTCGTAGGGCGGGCGGCCGCCGTCGGCGGGGTCGGGGAACACGTCGTGGATGGCGAGCAGACCGCCCACCGCCACGTGCGGCGCCCAGCCCTCGTAGTCGCGGTGGGCGGGCTCGGCGCCGTGGCCCCCGTCGATGAAGCACAGCCCCAGCGGGGTCGACCAGTGGGCGGCGACGGTGGGCGAATCGCCGACCACCGCGATGACCACGTCGTCGAGGCCGGCGCCGGCGATGGTGCGCCGGAACGTGGGCAGGGTGTCGAGCCGGCCGGTGTCGGGGTCGACGAGGTCGGGCTCGTGGTGCTCCCACCCGGCCTGGTTCTCCTCGGACCCGCGGTGGTGGTCGACGGCGAACAGCACGGTGCCCCGGGCGCGGGCGGCGGCGCCGAGGTAGACCGCCGACTTGCCGCAGTAGCTGCCCACCTCGAGCAACGGTCCCTCACCGGCGACCAGCCCGGCGGCGTGCAGCGCGAGGCCCTCGTCGGGGGGCATGAAGCCCCGGGCCGCCTCGGCGGCGGCGCGCAGGGCCGGGTCCATCGGGGCCGCGCCGGGTCCGGCCGGGGTGATCACCGCTCAGGCGGGAGCGTCGACGTCGGCGGGATCGGCGGCCGTGCCGAGCGCAGAGGGCGAGCCGAACATCACCTGGTCGAGCAGCAGGTACTTGGCCACCCACAAGGTGCCGAACGACGCGATGTTGGTGGCGCTCACCGCGAGCTGGGAGTCCCAGTGGCGGGCCACGTAGCCCACCGCCACCGTCGACACGATGAGCCCGAGCAGCGACATGCCCCAGAACGGGAGCACCTCGCGCTGCAGGCTGTGGCGCCCGGTCTTGCCCCACACCCACTGGCGGTTGAGCAGGTAGGCGGGGATCGAGGCGCCGCTCACCGACACGAAGTTGGCCCACGCCGCCGACATGCCGCCCTGGTAGGTGATCACCAGCAGCACCTGGGTGACGACGACCCCGACCACCGAGACGGAGGCGTACTTGATGGCCCTCGGGCCGTGGGCCCGGCCGAGGTCGGTGAGGCGGGCGATCGCGGTCATTCCCATCACGTCGGAGCGTACCGGCGATGACTTGAGGTCGCAGATCCGGGCGGGGATGGCCGAGCCCCGCGTGGCAGCGGCTCGTCCGGCCCGCGTGAGCGATCGCTGCCGCTCCCCGGTCGTGCGAGCATGGGGCCCATGTCCGACCAGGAGGCGCTCGACGACCTCGTCTCGCTGCTCGACCTCGAGCCCATCGAGGTGAACATCTTCCGGGGCGTCAGCCCCGACGAGAAGCGCCAGCGGGTCTTCGGCGGGCAGGTGGCCGCCCAGGCGCTCATGGCCGGCGCCCGCACGGTCGACACCGGCCAGGTCCACTCCCTGCACGCCTACTTCCTGCGGCCCGGCGACCCCACCGTGCCGATCCTCTACGAGGTCGACCGCATCCGCGACGGCCGTTCGTTCACCACCCGACGGGTGGTCGCCATCCAGCACGGGCGGGCGATCTTCAACATGTCGGCCTCGTTCCACCTGCCCGAACCGGGCCTCGACCACCAGGTGCCCATGCCCGAGGTGCCCGCCCCCCACGATCTGCCCGACTTCGCCACCCGCATGGCGCCCTACGCCGACCGGATGGGCGACTGGTACACCCGGCCCCGGCCGATCGACACCCGCCACGTCGACTGGGCGCCCCCGGGCCGGGCCGCGCCGGCCGAGCCCCAGTCGCGGGTGTGGATGCGCGCCGACGGCACCCTGCCCGACGACCCGGTGCTGCACGCGTGCGTGCTCACCTACCTGTCCGACATGACGTTGCTCGACACCACCCTGCATCCCCACGGGGTGTCGGGGTGGGACACCGAGATCATGATGGCGAGCCTCGATCACGCCATGTGGTTCCACCGCCCGTTCCGGGCCGACGAGTGGCTGCTCTACGCGCAGGACACCCCGTCGACGTCGGGGGCCCGTGGGCTCGCCCGAGGCATGGTGTTCACCCACGACGGGGACCTCGCGGTGTCCGTCGTGCAGGAGGGCCTGATCCGCGTGGTGAGCCGGGACTCGTGACCGCACCGGCGCGAGGCGCGCTCGGGTCGACGGCGGTGGGTCGCGCCCGGCTGGTCGCGCTGGTGGCCGTCGCGACGCTGGCGCTGCTGGCCGCGGCGTGCGGCGACGACGACGGGGGTGGCGACGCCACCCCCGAGGGCGGCACCGCCGTGCTGCCCGATCCGACCCCCGACACGACGACCGCGTCGGGCGACGACCCGGGCGACGACGGCGCCACCACCACCGCACCGGCGGCCGACGACGGCGACGGCACCACCACCACGACCGTCGCGGCCGCGGTCGACTCGCTCGACGGGGCCGCGGTGCAGCTGCGGTCGGTGGCCCGCCTCGACTCGCCCACCGCGCTCGCCAGCCGCCCCGGGTCGCCCCACCTGTGGATCGCCGAGCGCCCCGGGCGGGTGCGGCTGGTGGCGCTCGAGTCGAGCGGGCTCGGCGAGGTGCGCGCCACGGTCGGTCCGGTGGTGGCCGACGTCTCCGACCGCACCACCGTCGACGCCGAGCGGGGCCTGCTCGGGCTGGCGTTCTCCGCCGACGGCGACACGCTCTACCTGAGCTACACCGACCGCGCCGGCCACACCAACGTCGACGCGCTCGACATGGACGGCGACACCGCCGTCGCCGCGTCCCGCCGCCAGGTCCTGTTCACCGAGCAGCCCTTCGCCAACCACAACGGCGGCCACATCGCCTTCGGCCCCGACGGGTTCCTCTACCTCGGCCTCGGCGACGGCGGCGGCGGTGGCGATCCCCTCGACACCGGCCAGGACCCCACAGACCTGCTCGGGTCGCTGCTGCGGATCGACCCCCGCGCCGAGGGCGACGGGTACGACATCCCCGCCGACAACCCGTTCGTCGACGGCGGCGGCGCCGCCGAGGTCTGGGCCTACGGCCTGCGCAACCCGTGGCGCTTCTCGTGGGACCGCGCCACCGGCGATCTCTGGATCGCCGACGTCGGCCAGAACGCGGTCGAGGAAGTCACCCTGATCCCCGCCGATGACGGCTCGCCACCGGGACGCGGCGCCAACCTCGGCTGGCCCATCCTCGAGGGTGACCAGCCGTACTCGGGGGCGCCGGTCCCCGACGGCCTCGTCGCACCCGTGCTCACCTACGGCCACGACGAGGGCTGCTCGATCACCGGCGGGCACGTGTCGCGGGGCGACGCGCTGGCGGCGCTGCGCGGCGCCTACGTCTTCGCCGACTACTGCGCCGCCGAGCTGCGCGCCGCCCTCGTCCGCGACGGCGAGCTGGTCGACGAGCGTCGCCTCGGCGTCTCCGTGCCCGGCGGCCAGGTGGTCTCGTTCGGCGAGGGCCCCGACGGCGAGCTCTACGTCCTCAGCCTGGCCGGCGAGGTGCTCCGCATCGACCCCGCCTGAGACCGCCCGGCACGGGCCACCCGCCGCCGGGTGGCGCCGGAGGGGTGGGCGTCGGTACGTTCCCGGCCGAGGGCGGCGAGCGCCGCCGACCAAGGGGGAACCGATGAGCGACCTCGGCGCGGCCTACCGCGACGCACGCACCCGCACCACCGAGCTGCTGAGGGGGGCCGACCCGGCCTCGATCGAGCACCGGGTGCCGGCGTCCCCGGCGTGGACCGTGAAGGACGCCGTGGCCCACGTCACCGGCATCCTCGACGACGTGGCCAACGGTCGGCTCGAGGGCGTGGGCTCCGATGCGTGGACCGCCGCCCAGGTCGCGGCCCGCCACGACCGCACCCTCGCCGAGATCCTCGCGGAGTGGGAGGAGCGCGGCACCGCCCTCGAGGCCGGCCTCGCCGACGGCTCGGTGCCCGAGTTCGTCGGTGCGCTGCTCATCGCCGACCTCGCGTGCCACGAGGGCGACATCCGGGGCGCGCTCGGCGTCCACACCGTGCCCGACGCCACCTCCACCCGTGTCGCCCTCGACGGCTACCTCGGCCAGCTCGGCGACCGCATCGCAGGCGCCTCGCTGCCACCGCTGCGCGCCGTCGCCGGCGACATCGACCGCGTCGTCGGCGGCGACGACGCCGGGGCGACGGTCACCACATCGGCGTGGGAGCTGTTCCGCGCCCTCACCGGTCGGCGCACCCACGACCAGATCCGGGCCTTCGACTGGGACGGCGACCCGACGCCGTACCTCGCCGTGTTCTCGTCCTACGGCACGCCGGACGAACCGCTCCACGAACGGCCGTGACCGGGCCACCCGACCAGGAGGACGGCGCATGACCGACTCCCCGTTCACCACCCTGCGGGTCAGCGCCGACGGTGCGGTGGGCCACCTCGTGCTCGACCGGCCCGAGCGGCTCAACGCGCTCTCGCGCACCACCCTCGCCGAGCTCGCCGGCGCCGCAGCCTGGTTCGACGAGCGTCGCGAGGTGAAGGCGGTGGTCGTGCGCGGCGAGGGGCGGGCGTTCTCCGCCGGGTTCGACCTCGACGACTTCCGCTCCCGTCCCGCCGACGGCACCCCCGACGACGGGGCCGAGCTGGGCCGGGAGATGGCCGACGCCGTCACGGGCATGCGAGCGGTCACGGTCGCGGCGATCCACGGCCACTGCGTCGGCGGCGGGCTGGTGCTCGCCGGTTCCTGCGACCTGCGGATCGCCGCCCGGGGGGCGCGCTTCTCGATCCCCGAGGTCGACCTCGGCATCCCCCTCGCCTGGGGCGGCATCCCCCGCCTCGTCCGAGAGCTCGGACCCGCGATCACCAAGGAGCTCGTGCTCACCTGCCGGCCGTTCGGGGCCGACGAGGCCGCTGCGCTGCGCTTCGTGAACCGCGTGGTCGACGACGACGCCGTGGTGGCGGCCGCCGAGGAGCTCGCCGCCGAGCTGGCCACCAAGTCGGCGTTCACGCTCACCAGCACCAAACGGCACGTGAACGCGGTGGCCGAGGAATCGGGATCCACCGCGCAGAGCTTCCGCGACGCCGAGATCCTCGCCGCCGCGCTCCGCGACCCCGAGTCGCGCGCGGCCGGCGCCGCCTACCTCGAGCGCCGGACCCGGCGAGGAGAGACCCGCCGGTGACCGACACCGCCCCACCCCCGCCCGACCCGGCACGCCTGGCGGCGCGGTTCGAGCGGTGGATGGCCATGTTCGACCTCGAGCCCGACGGCGACGACGCCTACCTGGCGCCCACCCCCGCCGAGGGCGAGGGCCCGCCGCGGCTGTTCGGCGGGCAGGTGGCGGCCCAGAGCCTGCGGGCCGCCACGCTGACCGTCGACGGCGACCGGCCGCCCCACTCGCTGCACGCCTACTTCCTGCGTCCCGGCCGCCCCGGCGTGCCCCTGCGCCTCGAGGTCGAGCGCACCCGCGACGGCCGGTCGTTCGCCACGCGCACGGTCCACGCGGTGCAGGACGACGAGACGGTCCTGTTGCTCACCTGCTCGTTCCACGGCGACGAGCCGGGCGACGACTGGCACCGCGTCGCGCCCGACGTCCCGGGGCCCGACGAGGTGGCCCACCACCGCTCGCCCATGGCGAGCTTCGACACGGTGAGCCCGTTCGAGATGCGGCCCGTCCACCCGCCCCGGCCCGACGGGTTCCCGGTCCTGCACCCGTTCTGGGTGCGGACCCGGCTGCCCGTCCCCGACGACGCGGTGCTGCACCGCTGCCTCATCGCGTTCCTCTCCGACATGGGCGTGGTGATGGGGGCGCGAGCCCCCGAGTCGACGCTCCCGGCGCGCTTCCTCGGGGCCAGCCTCGACCACGCGGTCTGGTTCCACCGGCCGGCCCGGCCCGACGAGTGGCTGCTGTTCTCGGTCGAGCCGGCCTCCAACTCGGGCGCGCGCGGCCTGGCCCTCGGGTCGTTCCGCACCGTCGACGGCACCCTCGTGGCGTCGATCGCCCAGGAAGCCCTGCTGCGCGACTCCGGGCGCGTGCCCCTGCCCTGATCGGGGCCACCCGACTCGTCGACGCCGCCGATGCGGGACAATGGTCGGGTGACCACCGACGCCGATCCCGAACCGGCCCCGAACGACGCCGCCGAGCCCGACTGGGTGAAGGTGGTCGCCGAGGAGCGCTGCGACGAGTGCGGCCTCGAGTCCAACACCGTGCCCCGCGCCGGGCTCGGCGCAGCCATCGGTGTGGCCGCCGAGGCGTGGGCCGAGCTGCTGACCGACACCCCGCCGCCGGATCTGCAGCGCCGACTCGGCGGAGGCGGGTGGACCGCGCTCGAGTACGGGTGCCACGTCCGCGACGTGTTCCGCGTGTTCTCCGGGCGCCTGGCCCTGATCCTCGCCGAGGACGAGCCCGAGCTCGTGTGGTGGGACCACGGCGCCGCGGTGGTCGAGGACCGCTACGCGGAGCAGGATCCCGCGGTCGTCGCCGACGAGCTGGTCGACCGGGCCCGCCGCTTCGCCACCGAGCTCGACGCGGTGACCCCCGACGGCTGGGAGCGCACCGGCGTCCGACGCGGCACCGAGCGCTTCACGGTCGACGGCCTCGCTCGCTTCGCGCTCCACGAGACCGTCCACCACCTCCACGACGCGGAACGAGCGATCGCTCCGTGAGCGGCGCCGGCCGCGGCGTCGTGCTCCTCGACGTCGACGGGTGCCTCGTCGACTCCACCCGTCCGGTCGGCGAGGCGATCGACGCCGCGCTCGTCGACCACGGGGTGGCACCGCTCGCACCGGGCGAGCTGCAGGCGCTCATCGGCCCCCCGCTGAAGATCGGGCTCGCCGGCCACCTCGACCGCGTCGGCGCCGACCTGGGGATCGTCGACTCGCTGATCGCCACCTACCGGCAGCGCTACGCACCGCTCTCGATCGAGCTGGCCGCCAGCTACCCCGGGGTCCCCGAGGCGGTGGCCGCCCTCGCGGCGGAGGGCCGGCGACTCGCGGTCGTCACCTCCAAGCCGCAGGTGTTCGCGGTGCCCATCCTCGAGGCGCTGGGGCTCGACCGGCACCTCGAGGTGATGGTCGGACCCGGTCCGGAGGAGATCGAGCCCAAGACCACCACCATGGCCCGTGCCCTCGCCCTGCTCGATCCGTTCGACCCGTCGGGCTCGGTGATGGTCGGCGACCGCCACCACGACGTCGAGGCCGCCCACGCCCACGGGCTGCGGGCCATCGGCGTGCTCTGGGGCTTCGGCACCGAGGACGAGCTCCGTAGCGCCGGCGCCCACGCCGTCGTGGCCGACGCCACCGAGCTGCTGGCCGCGCTCGCCTGAGCGCGTCGCTCGACGCCGTCGCATCGTTGCTACGGTTGTCGCATGTCCACCGTGGCGTCGCGTGAGCTGCGCAACCAGACCCGGGACCTGCTCGATCGCGTGGCGGCCGGCGACGAGGTCACCATCACCGTCGACGGCCGCCCCGTCGCCCGCTTGGTTCCGCTTCCCCACCGGACCCGCTGGCTGAGCCGCGACCGCTTCGTCCGCGACATCCTCGCCACCAGCGCCGACCGTGGGCTGCGCGATGAGCTCGCCACGCTCGCCCCCGACACCACCGACGACCTCCCGTGGTGACCCGGGCCGTCGCCGACACATCGGTGTTCATCGCCACCGAGACCGGGCGCTCTCTCGACACCGGCGCCTTCCCGGCCGAGCTCGGCGTGTCGATCATCACCATCGGCGAGCTGCGCGCCGGCGTCCTCGCCGCCGACGACCTGTCCACCCGCGACCGTCGCCTCCGCACCCTCACCAGCGCCATGGGGCTCGAGCCCCTCCCTGTCGACGGCGTCGTCGCCGAGCACTGGGCCCGCCTGCGGGTGCACCTGCGCGACACCGGCCAACGGATGGGGGTCAACGACTCCTGGATCGCCGCCACCGCTCTCGCCAACGACGCCGCGGTGCTCACCCAGGACGACGGGTTCCCGGTCGACCTCCCCGACCTCGACGTCATCCGCGTGTGATCCCGGCCGCGCCCGAGCGGTCATCCGCCGGGCGTGGCTCCGCGGAGCTCCAGGCGGCCGACCACCTCGCCCTGCACGATGTCGCCGGTCGGGACGAAGCCGAGCCCCCGGTAGAACGGCTCGGGTGAGCCCGGGCCGGGTTCCCAGCTCACCGCGAGGGACTCGCAACCCAGGGTGCGGTACCGCTCGGCCACCCGCGCCACCACGACCGTGCCGATGCCGCGGCCCTGGTGTCGACGGTCGATCAGCAGGCGCCACAGGTACGGCTCGGGCGAGGTGGCGGTGGGCTCCTGGGTCATGACGAAGCCGGCGGGCTCGCCGTCGGCGGCGATCCCCCGGACCCAGGGCTCGACGGTGCCGCCGCCGTCGTCGGGGTGGTCGACGGCCAGGTCGGCGAACGACTGGCCCAAGGTGGCGACGAGTCGCCGCTGGCTCGGGTGCGTCCGCAACCTGAGGTAGGCGTGGACGGTGTCGTGGGCCAGCTCCACCAGCTCGACCTCATCCGCCGGCCCGACCGGGCGGGCGAGCCACGCGGCGCGATCGTCGGCGAGCAGTCCCCACCGCTCGTCGTCGACCCACTCGCCCCGCTCGAGGTGGGCCTGGCGGGCCACCCCCTCGAGGACGAAGCCCAGTCGCTCGAGCACCCGCCGCGACGGCCCGTTCGACGGGTCGAGCCCGGCCTCGACCCGGTGGACCCCGGCGGCGAGGAGGGCGTCGACCACCGCCCCGACCGCCTCGACGGCATGGCCGTGGCCCTGGTGGGCGGGGTCGAGCGTGTAGCCGACCTCGGCGACCGACCCCGCGTCGTCGAGGCGCACGGCGACGTCGCCGACCATCGTCGTCCCGACCTCGACGGCCAGCTGCACCCAGTGGCCCGGGGTCGGGCCAGCCAGGTCGCCCTGCCCGGCGATCAGCTCGACGGCCGACGAGATCGGGAACGGGGCGTCCCACGACTGGTGACGGGCGACGTCGGGATGGGAGCGGTACGCGGCGAGGGCGGCGGCGTCCGCCGGCGTCATGCGACGCACGACGAGGCGGTCGGTCCGCAGCGGCAGGGCGATCACGGCCACCAGCCCAGCACATCCACCCGGCCGACCACACCGAGATCCGACCCGTCCCCCATCGCCGCGGCGGCCCAGGAGCGCATCGGGTAGGTTCGCCGGCCCGCCCGTCGGCCACGGCGCGGGATCGGGCCGCGTTCGGGGAGGGGGCGACCGTGCTGTACCTGCAGGTGGTCCGGCTCACCGCCCGACGCATGTCGACCTACCGCGGCGCCACCGTCGCCGGGGTGGTCACCAACACCGTGTTCGGGTTCATCCTCGCCTACGTGATGCTCGCCGTGTTCCGCGAGCGGCCCGACATCGGTGGGTTCGACGCCATCGACGCGGTCACGTTCGTCTTCGTCACCCAGGGGATGCTCATGGTGGTCGGCGTGTTCGGGTCCACCGAGCAGGCCGACCGGGTCCTCACCGGCGACGTCGCCGTCGACCTGTCGCGCCCCTACGACCTCCAGGGCTGGTGGGCGGCGGTCGCCTACGGCAAGGCCGCGTTCTACGCGGTGTTCCGGGGCGTCCCGCCCTTCCTCGTCGGCGCCCTCGTCTTCGACTTCCGGCTGCCGGAGGCGACCACCACGTGGGGATGGTTCCTGCTCACCGTCGCCCTCGGCGTGGGGGTGGCGTTCGCGTTCGGGTTCCTCATCCAGCTCGCCGCGTTCTGGCTGATCGACATCCGCGGGCTGTCGCAGCTGGGCTGGCTCACCGCCCAGTTCCTCTCGGGGGTGTTCGTGCCCGTGGTCCTGTTCCCCGACTGGCTCGAGACGCTGGCGCGCGCCCTGCCCTTCGTCGCCATGGTCCAGCTGCCCGTCGAGGTCTTCCTGGAGCAGCACCGAGGTGGCGAGCGCATCGCCGTGCTCGCCCACCAGGTGACCTGGCTGGCGATCCTCGTCGGGGCCGGGCGCATCGTCATGGCCCGAGCCGTCCGCAAGGTGGTGGTCCAGGGTGGGTGAGCTCGCCGCGCAGCTCTCGACCTACCGCCGTCTCGTCGGCGCCCGCATCCGCGCCGACTGGCAGTACCGCACGTCGTTCGTGCTGTTCCTGCTCAGCCAGACGCTCGTGGCCGGCTTCGACTTCGCCGTCATCGTGGTGATCTTCACCAACGTCGACGCCCTCGCCGGGTGGAGCGGGCCCGAGGTCGCCCTGCTCTTCGGCATCTCGGGGGTGGGGTTCGCGCTCGGCGACCTGTTCATCAGCCAGGTGGAGCGGGTGTCGTTCCACATCAAGCAGGGCACGTTCGACCAGTTCCTCATCCGGCCGGTGCCCACCCTCCTGCAGATCTCGGCCCACGACTTCGCCCTCCGGCGCGTCGGCCGGCTCGTCCAGCCCACCATCGTCCTCGCCGTCTCGCTCGTGCTGGTCGACGTCGAGTGGGGCGCGCCCCAGGTGATCCTGGTCGGCCTCACCCTCGTCTCCGGCGCGCTCATCTTCGGCGCCATCTGGGTGATCACGTCATCGATCGCGTTCTGGACCGTCGAGACCCAGGAGATCGCCAACTCGTTCACCTACGGGGGCGGCACCCTGTCGGCCTATCCCATCGACGTGCTCGGCTCGTGGCTGCGGCGCATCGTCACCTTCGTCGTCCCCCTCGCCTCGGTGGCCTTCCTGCCCGCCGCCTGGCTCCTCGACCAGCCGATGCCGTTCGGCCTGCCCCGGGCCGCCGGGTGGTCGGGCCCGCTCGTGGCTGTGGCCCTCGTGGCCCTCGCCCGGCTCCAGTGGCGCAACGCCCTCCGCCACCACCGCGGGACGGGGAGCTGACCGTGGCGCTCATCACCCTCGACGAGGTGTCGAAGGAGTTCGTCGTGCGGATCCGGGCCGGGCGGATCCGCCGGACGACCCGCACCGTCACCGCGGTCGACCGCGTGTCGTTCGCGGTCGAGGCCGGGTCGATGGTGGGGTACATCGGCCCGAACGGTGCCGGGAAATCAACCACGGTCAAGATGCTCATCGGCATCCTCGTGCCGTCGTCGGGTCGGGTGGTGGTCGACGGGCGCGACCCGAGCCGCGAGCGCGTCGAGGTGACCCGGCGCATCGGCGTGGTGGTCGGCCAGCGCAGCCAGCTGTGGTGGGACCTCCCCCTCGCCGACAGCTTCGAGCTGCTCCGCCACGTGTACCGGGTGCCCGCCGCTCGTCACGCCGAGGTGCTCGCCGGCTTCGTCGAGCTCCTCGACCTCGGCCCCTTCCTGCGCACCCCGGTGCGCCAGCTGTCGCTCGGCCAGCGCATGCGGGGCGAGCTGGCCGCCGCGCTCCTCCACGAGCCGCCCGTGGTCCTGCTCGACGAGCCGACCATCGGCCTCGACATCGCCTCCAAGGACGCCGTGCGCCGCTTCCTGCTCGAGCTGAACCGAGAGCGGGGCACCACCGTGCTGCTCACCACCCACGACCTCGCCGACGTCGAGCGGCTGTGCCGGCGGTTGATCGTGATCGATCACGGGCGCGTCGTCGAGGACACCACCGTCGCCGACATCGTCCGCCGCCACGGTGACCACCGCACGCTCGTGGTCGATCTCGACGACCCGGTCCCCGACCTGATCGTGCCCGGCGCCGAGCTGGTGCGCGTCGAGGGTCCCCGCCACTGGCTGCGCTTCTCGCGGGCCGACCACACCGCCGCCTCGCTGCTCGACGCGGTCGCCCGCCACCACGCCGTGCACGACCTCTCGCTGGAGGAGCCGTCGATCGAGGAGATCGTCGGGCGGATCTACCGGGGCGAGACCGATCCCGGGACCTGATCGGGCACCGGGGCCGACCGGGCGGTGTCGTCGCTGGGGGTGACGGCGAGGTAGACGAGCACGGCGAGGAGAGGGATCTCCACGGCCCGCAGCGCGATGCCCCACGGCTCGAACGCCGGCTCACGATCGCTGGACACCGCCAGGTACATGACGAAGATCAGCACCTGGAGCGCCGCGCCGACCGCCCAGATCGGCCGGCGGTCCACGAGGAGCAGCAGGAGGGCGCCGACCAGGAAGATCGTGCCGGCACCCACCCCGAACACCCCGATGTCGATCTCCTCCTCGCCCGCCTCGGCGGTGGCCTCGGCGACGGTGATGACCTCGGCTCCGATCAGGTAGTAGACGGCCGCCATCACACCGGCGAGGGCGGCGCCCACCCGGCGCAGGAGCCATCGGCGGCTGGAGCGGTCGGCTCCGCTGGGCGCGTCGAGCATCGAGCTCTGGGGCATCGTGGTACCTCCTCGCCGGGTGCCGCTCCCAGCGTCTCACCAGAGCCGCCCGCGCTCTCGGGCCCAAGGTCCCGAACTTCGAGGATCCGGGACCCGTGACCGGGCACACTGCAGGGGATGGACACCGCTGGCCCGCACCCGATGCCGACGTCGACGCTGCCGGGCATCGCCCGCACGGTCTCGGTCCTCGGCCTCGGCACCGCGGCGCTCGGCCGACCGGGCTACCTCAACCTGGGCCACGGCCTCGACGTCGACGGCGTCCGCGACCCAGCGGGTCTCGAGCGACGGCTCCACGAGGTGCTCGACACCGCCGTCACCGCGGGCGTCACCTACGTCGACACCGCCCGGTCCTACGGGCGAGGTGAGGAGTTCGTCGCCCGGTGGCTCCAGCGGCGACCCGCCACGGGCGCGATCACCGTCGGGTCGAAGTGGGGCTACCGCTACGTGGCCGACTGGCAGGTCGACGTCGACGTGCACGAGGTCAAGGACCACTCGCTCGGCCACCTCGACCACCAGTGGGCGGAGACCCGCACCTGGTTGGGCGACCGCGTCGACCTCTACCAGATCCACTCGGCCACGCTCGACAGCGGCGTCCTCACCGACGACGCCGTGCTCGACCGCCTCGCCGAGCTGCGCCACGACGGTGTCGCCATCGGCCTCACCACCAGCGGCCCCGGCCAGGCCGACACCATCCGCGCCGCCCTCGAGGTCCGGCGGGGCGGCGACCGACTGTTCGACACGGTGCAGGCCACCTGGAACCTCCTCGAGCCCTCCGCCGGCCCGGCGCTGGCCGAGGCCGCCGACGCCGGCCTCGGTGTCATCGTGAAGGAAGCCGTCGCCAACGGCCGGCTCACCGCCCGGGTGCCCGCCCTCGCCGCCCGGCTGACCGACGGCGTCCGCCACTCCGCCGACGCGGTGGCCATCGCCGCCGTGCTCGCCCAGCCGTGGGCGTCGGTCGTGCTGAGCGGCGCGGCCACCGCCGACCAGCTGGTGTCGAACCTCGGCGCGCTCGACGCGGCCGACGTCGATATCGACCGGCTCACCGACCTGGCGGAGACGCCTGACGAGTACTGGCACCGGCGCTCCACCCTGCGCTGGACCTGACGGGAACCGGCGACACCCGCCCGTCGTGCGGCAGAGTCGGCACATGACCCCGCCCCGCCCGGGTCACCGGATGGGACCATCGGCCCTTCGTTCCCTCGCCATCGGGCCCTGACCGACCCACCACCGACCGACCAGAGTCCATCCCAACAACGGGCGGCACCCTGGGGGGGGACCGTGGTCGAGGGGATGAAGACGGCGGAGCATCCGCCGATCTTGGCAGTGACGAACCTGGAGGTCGTCTACAGCGACGTCATCCGGGTGCTGCGAGGGGTGAGCCTGGAGGTGGCTCCCGGTTCGATCGTCGCGCTGCTCGGCGCCAACGGCGCCGGCAAGACCACCTTGTTGCGGGCGATCACCGGGCTGTTGCCGGTGCACCACGGCAAGATCACCAAGGGCGAGGTCGACCTCGACGGCACACGCGTCACCGACCTCGACCCGGCGTCCATCATCAAGAAGGGCGTCGCCCAGGTGATGGAGGGGCGACGGGTCTTCGCCGAGCTGAACGTCGACGAGAACCTGCGCATCGGCGGGTTGGCCCGGGTCAACAAACGCGGGATGGACGAGACCTACGAGAAGGTGCTCGACCTGTTCCCCGTCCTCCGTGACCGGTTGCGGCGCCCGGCGGGCCTGCTGTCGGGCGGCGAGCAGCAGATGCTCGCCATCGGGCAGGCCCTGATGGCCGACCCGCGGATGGTGCTGCTCGACGAGCCGTCGCTCGGGCTGAGCGCCCTCAACGCCCGCCAGATCCGCGACCTCATCGTGGAGATCAACCAGGCGGGCACCGGCGTGCTGCTGGTGGAGCAGAACGCCCGCATGGCGCTGTCGATCGCCGATCACGCCTACGTGCTGGAGAACGGCAAGGTCGTGCGCGACGGCACCGCCGCCGACCTGCTCGCCGACCAGGACATCCGCGAGTTCTACCTCGGCGTCGGCGAGGCCGGCCGGGTGTCGTTCCGTGATGTCAAGAGCTATCGACGCAGGAAGCGGTGGAGCGCCTGATGACAACAGCCGACACGATCACCACCCCACCGCCGGTCGCCGAGGGCCTGCCCGCTCCGGCGCTCAGCGTCACCGACATCTCGCTCAGCTTCGGTGGCCTCCAGGCCCTCAAGCACGTGAGCTTCGACGTCGCCGAGGGCGAGCTGCTCGCCATCATCGGGCCCAACGGAGCGGGCAAGACGTCGATCCTCAACTGCCTCAACGGTGTCTACAAGCCGCAGACCGGCTCGATCCGCCTCCGCGATCGAGAGCTGGTGGGCGTGAAGCCTCCGGTCACCGTCGAGGCCGGGATCGCCCGCACCTTCCAGAACCTCGGGCTGTTCGTGAACCTCGACGTGTACGACAACCTCATGGTGGGCCGGCACCACCTGATGCGGTCGGGGCCGATCGCATCCGCCATGTGGTTCGGTCGGGCCCGGCGCGAGGAGATCGAGCACCGCCGCCGGGTGGCGCAGATCATCGAGTTCCTCGACCTCGTCCGGTACCGCTACCTCCCCGTCGGGATGCTGCCCTACGGGGTGCAGAAGCGGGTCGAGCTCGGACGGGCGCTGGCCATGGACCCGGTCGTGCTGCTCCTCGACGAGCCGGTCGCGGGCATGAACCGCGAGGAGACCGAGGACATGGCCCGCCACATCGTCGAGATCCGCGACGGGCTCGGGTGCTCGACGATCCTCATCGAGCACCAGCTCGACCTCGTGATGGACCTGGCCGATCGGGTGCTGGTGCTCGACTTCGGCGAGGTCGCTGCCATCGGCACCCCTGCGGAGATCCAGGCCGACCCGCGGGTGGTGGCCGCCTACCTGGGGGACGACGACCTGTGACCGCCACGACCATCGACACGGCCGCGCGACCCGCCGCGATCGCCGCCGCCGGCTCGCTGCCCGCCCTGCTGCTCGCCCGCGCCGACCTGCACCCCGACCAGGTGGCCATGCGCCGCTTCGAGGAGTGCGTGTGGCGCGAGATCACCTGGGCCTCCTACGCCGAGCGGGTGGCCCACGTCGGCCTCGGCCTCGTCGCCCTGGGCGTCGGCCCGGGCGACCACGTCGCCGTGCACAGCGAGAACCGCCCCGAGTGGCTCCTCGCCGACCTCGGCATCCAGGGCATCGGTGCGGTGACCGTCGGCGTCTACCCGACGAGCCCGCCCGCCGAGGTCGAGTACGTGCTCGGTCACTCCGAGTCCGTGATCGCCATCGTCGAGGACGAGGAGCAGCTCGACAAGGCGCTCGAGGTGCGTGAGCGGCTCGAGTCGCTGCGCCACATCGTGGTCATCGACCCCCGCCTCATCACCCAGCACCTCGACGACGACCACATCATCACCTTCGCCGAGCTCGAGGCGCTGGGGTCCGCGCACGACACCAGCGAGTTCGCCGGGCGGGTGGCCGCTCTCGACTCCTCGACGGTCGCCACGCTCGTCTACACGTCGGGCACCACCGGGGCGCCCAAGGGCGCCATGCTCTCGCACGGCAACCTGGTGGCGGCCGGGCGCTCGCTCACCGTCCTCGCCGACGTCGGTCCCGGCGACGAGATCCTGTCGTACCTCCCGCTCTGCCACATCGCCGAACGGCTCAACTCGCTCGTCAACGCGCTGTGGTCGGGCGTCGTCGTCAACTTCGGCCGGGGCAGCGACACCTTCGCCTCCGACCTGCGCGACATCCAGCCCACCATGTTCCTCGGCGTCCCCCGCGTGTGGGAGAAGATGATGGCCACGGTGGAGATCGCCATGAGCGACGCCACCTGGCTCAAGCGCAGCACCTACTCGTTCTGGATGCGCCAGGGCCACCGCATCGCCGAGCGGCGGATGCGGGGCGCCTGGACCCCGCTCGACCGCCTGCTCTACGCCGTGGGGTGGGCGGTGCTCTACCGCAGCCTCCGCGACAAGCTCGGCCTGCGCCGCACGCACGTCGCCATCTCGGGCGCCGCCCCGATCGCCCCGAAGGTGCTCGAGTTCTTCTGGGCGCTCGGTGTGCCGGTGCGCGAGGGCTACGGACAGACCGAGAACACCGCGGTCGCCACCTACACACCCGCCGACGACGTCCGCATCGGCACCGTCGGTGTCCCGGTCCCCGGCACCGAGCTCCGCCTGGCCGACGACGGCGAGATCCTCACCCGGTCCGACACCACCTTCCTCGGCTACTACCGCGACCCGGAGGCCACCGCGGCCACGTTCGACGCCGACGGTTGGCTGCTCACCGGCGACGTCGGCGAGATCGACGCCGACGGCTACGTGACGATCACCGACCGCAAGAAGGACATCATCATCACCGCCGGCGGCAAGAACATCTCGCCGTCGGTGATCGAGAACCTGCTCAAGGTCTCGCCCTACGTCCGTGAGGCCATCGTGTTCGGCGACCGACGCAAGTACCTCACGGCGCTGGTCGGCATCGAGCTCGACACCGTGGGCGACTGGGCGACGCGGCGGTTCCTGCCCTACACGACCTACGCCGACCTGAGCGCCAAGCCCGAGGTCCGCGAGCTCATCGCCGAGTCGGTCGCCCACGCCAACCGCGAGCTGGCCCAGGTCGAGCAGATCAAGGACTTCCGACTGCTCCCCCGCCAGTTCGACCACGAGGACGGCCAGCTCACCGCCACCCAGAAGGTCAAGCGCCGCGCCGTCTCGGACAGCTTCGGGGACCTCGTCGAGGAGATGTACCAGTGAACGACTTCCTCCAGCTCGTCCTGGCCGGCAGCGCCCTCGGGGCCCGCTACGCCCTGGTGGCGCTCGGCTTCGTGGTGATCTACCGGGCCACCGGGGTCATCAACTTCGCCCAGGGCGCGTTCGTGGCGCTCGGCGCCTACCTCACCTACCAGTTCAACGTCACCTGGGCCCTGCCGTTCGCCATCGCCGTGCTGTTGGCCATGTTCACCTCGGCGGCGGTGGGAGCCGGCATCGAGCGGGCCGTGCTCCGCAAGGTCATCGGGCGCCCGGTGTTCGCGGTGATCATGATCACCGTCGGCCTGCTGTTCCTCATCGACCAGATCATCACCACGATCTGGGGGTTCCAATCGCTGAACCTCGGCGACCCGTGGGGGGTGCGCACCTCTGCGATCGGCGAGCTGGTGCTGTCGCACCGCGACATGTGGACCCTGGCGCTCGCCGCCGCCGTCCTCGGCGGGTTCTTCCTCTTGTTCCGCTTCACCGGGCTCGGCCTCGCCATGCGGGCGACCGCGCTCGACCAGGAGGCGGCCATGGCCCGCGGCATCGACGTCCGCAAGGTGTTCGCCGCCTCGTGGGCGATCGCCGCCGCCGTCGCCGCCCTCGCCGGCATCACCATCGCCTCGGGGCCCGCGGCGCTCAACCCCGGCGTCGGCCTCATCGCCCTCGCCGCCTTCCCGGCCATGATCCTCGGCGGTCTCGACTCGCCGCTCGGGGCCGTGGTCGGCGGGTTGCTCATCGGGATCACCCAGACCCTCACCGCTGGCTACCAACCCGAGCACGCCGCGTGGCTCGGCCAGAACTTCCACGTCGTGATGCCCTACGCCGTGATGATCGTCATCTTGATGGTCCGGCCGTTCGGACTGTTCGGCACCAAGGAGGTGGTCCGACTGTGACCGCGACATCGGCCAACCCGTCACTCGTCCGCCACCACCGCGACGACGTCAAGCTCTTCCGCTCCATCGAGGCCAAGCTCGCGATGGGCGCCCTGGCTGCCATCGTCATGATCGCGCCGTTCCACCTCACCGCCTTCCAGACGTCGGTCGGCGTGTTCGCCGGCGTCGCCGCCATCGGTGCGCTCGGGCTCAACCTGCTCACCGGCTTCACGGGCCAGGTGTCGCTCGGCCACGCCGCCTTCCTCGGCATCGGGGCCTACACCGGCGCCTACGTGGGCGGCGAGATGGGGCTCCCGTTCGTGGTGTGGATCATCGCGGCCGGACTGGCCGGCGCGCTGGTCGGCGGGGCCATCGGGCCGTTCGCCCTGCGCCTGCGGGGCAGCTACCTCGCCATCATCACCCTCGGCCTGGTGTTCCTCGCGGTGCACGTGTTCGAGAACTGGACCTCGGTGACCGGCGGGCTCAACGGGCGGTCGGTGACCGCGCCCGTCGCCATCGGCCCGATCGACTTCGCCAACCTCTCCGTGCTGGGCCGCGACCTCACCCGCGACCACGGCTACTTCCTCCTCGTGTGGGGGATGGTCGCCCTGGCGGCGCTGGCCGCCAAGAACATCGCCCGGTCCCGTCCGGGGCGGGCCATGCAGGCCGTGCGCGACCGCGACCTCGCCGCCGAGGCCGTCGGCGTCAACCTCGCCCGCACCAAGGTCATGGCGTTCGTGCTCTCGAGCGCCCTCGCCGCCGTCGCCGGTTCGCTGTCGGCGTCGTACAACCGCTTCGTCAGCCCGAGCGAGTTCACCCTGGTGCTGTCGATCATCTACGTGGCGATCATCGTGGTCGGCGGGGTGGGGACCACCTTCGGCCCGATCCTCGGGGCGATCTTCATCACCGCCATCCCCCGGGTGATCGAGACCTACAGCGACATCCTCCCGTTCGTGAAGACCGACTCCGGCAGCGGCGGGATCATCACCGTGTTCTCGCTGAACCAGGCGATCTTCGGCCTGTTGATCATCGTGTTCCTGGTGTTCGAGCCACGAGGGCTGGCCGCCATCTGGCTGCGTCTCCGGGCCTACTTCCGCTCGTGGCCGTTCTCCTACTGAGCCACCGATCTCCACACAGCATCCCGACCATGAGGGAGCACACATGACCAGACACAGGGCACACCGATGGGTACGAGCGCTGGGCGCGCTCGCAGCCTTGGCGATGATCGCCGCCGGCTGCGGCGACGACGACGGCGACACCGCCGCCGACGACCCGGTCGACACCACGCTCGCCGCCGCAGACGAGGCCGACGACGAGGCCACCGACGACGATGCGACCGACGACGAGGCGACCGACGACGAAGCCGCCGAACCGGCCGGCGATCCCGAGCCCACCGCGGGCTTCGACGGCTCGACGATCCGGGTCGGCATCTTGGTCCCCAAGAGCGGGCTGCCCGCCATCATCGGCGACCCGCTGGCCACCGGCCAGGAGACCTACTGGTCCTACGTCAACGAGGACCTCGGCGGGGTCGCGGGCCGCTACACCGTCGAGCCGGTCGTCGAGGACACGCTCTACGAGACCAACGTGACCGTCCAGCAGTACAACCGCATCAAGGACGACGTGGTCATGTTCGCCCAGGTGATGGGCACGCCCCACAACCTGGCCCTGCTCCCGTTGCTCGGCGACGACAACATCATCGTGTCGCCGGCGTCGCAGGACTCGCTGTGGATCCGCGAGCAGCAGCTGTTCCCGATCCTCGGCCCCTACCAGGTCGATGTGATCAACGCGATGTCCTTCTACATCGAGGAGAAGGGGCAGCCCGAGAGCGTCTGCGCGGTGATCGAGAACGACGTCTACGGCGAAGCCGGTCTCGCCGGGCTCGAGTTCGCCGGCCAGGAGATGGGCTTCGAGATCGCGACCGTCGCCCGCTTCGCCGTCGGCGACCAGGACTTCACCGGACAGGTCACCCAGCTGCGCAACAGCGACTGCGACGTGGTGCTCGCCGTCGCCCTGCCCACCGAGTTCGGCGGGATCCTCAACAAGTCGGCCGAGCTCAACTTCACACCGCAGTGGATCGGCCAGGGTCCGGCCTGGGTCGACGTGCTCGGCCTCGGCGACCTGCGCTCCTACCTCGAGGAGAACGTCTGGATCGCCGCCTCCGGGCCCGAGTGGGGCGACACCTCGGTGCCGGGCATGGTGGCGATGCTCGACCACGTCGAGCGCTTCCAACCCGACCAGGCGCCCACCTACTACTTCACGTTCGGCTACTTCCAGGCCATGGCGGTCCACCAGCTCCTCGAGCAGGCCGTCAGCCGCGGCGACCTCAGCCGTGAGGGGATGATCGAGGCCATGAACAGCCTCGACGTGCTCACCTTCGACGGCTTGGTCGGCGACTACGGCTACGGCCCGCCCGAGGAGCGCGAGCCCGCCATCATCACCACCGTGTTCCAGGTGAACATGGACAGGCCGTTCGGCCTCGAAGCCGCACGCACCAACTTCACGTCGGAGGTCGCCGAGCGATTCCCGTTCGACTGATCCCGTGACCATCAGGGGGGCCCGACCCCGGTAGGTTCCCGGCATGGCGCTGCCCCTCGACCGCTTCCTCCGCTTCGACGAGCTCACCGACGCCCTGCGCGCCCTCGCCGACGACCACCCCGACCTCGTCACCGTCGAGGAGTACGGACGGTCGCACGAGGGCCGACCCCTCTGGCTGGTCACCGTCACCGATGCCACCACCGGCGCGCACAGCACGAAGCCCGCGCACTGGGTCGACGCCAACATCCACTCCGTCGAGGTGACCGGTGGGGTCGCCGCCCTGGCCCTGCTCGCCCACCTGGTGTCGGGCCACCACGACGGCGACCCCACCGTCGTCGAGGCGCTGCGCACCCGCACCTTCTACGTGGCGCCCAGGGTGAACCCCGACGGCGTCGAGGCCGCGCTCGCCGACTCGCCCACCTACCGCCGCAGCAGCATGCGGCCCTGGCCGTGGACCGACCGCCACCAGTGGCCGGGACTGGTCCAACACGACGTCGACGGCGACGGGCGGGTGCTCACCATGCGCATCGCCGACCCGCACGGCGCCTGGATCGAGCACCCCGAGGACGCCCGGGTGATGGTGCCGGTGCCGGTCGACGGTGTCGTCGACCCCGGCACCACCCGCTACCGGCTCCTCACCGAGGGCACGATCGTCGACTTCGACGGGTTCACCATCCCCACCCCCCGGGCCCCCGAGGGGCTCGACATGAACCGCAACTTCCCCGCGGGCTGGGGCACGGGGGTCACCGGATCGGGCGACCACCCGCTGAGCGAGCCCGAGATCGACGCCCTGGTGCGCGCCATCACCACCCGGCCCAACATCTGCGGCTACAACGCCTTCCACACCAACGGCGGGGTGCTCCTGCGGCCGTCGAGCACGGCGCCCGACTCGTCGCTGCCCGCCGTCGACCGGTGGACCTGGACCGAGCTCGGCGCGCGGGGCACCGAGCTCACCGGCTACCGGGTTCACTCGGTGTACGAGGACTTCACCTGGGACCGCGAGCGGCTCATGAGCGGGGCCGCCGACGACTGGGCCTACGAGCACCTCGGCGTCTACGGGTGGACCACCGAGCTGTGGGACGTGGTCCACGCCGCCACCGGCGAGCGGGCCAGCACCCACATCTGGTACGTCGGCCCCACCGTCGACCAGGAGCTGGCCGTCGCCCGGTGGAGCGACCAGCACGGCGAGCTCTACCTGCCGTGGCGGCCCTTCGAGCACCCCCAGCTCGGCCCCGTGGAGATCGGTGGCGCCGACTGGTTCCGGGTGTGGACCAACCCCCCGCCGACCCTGCTCGAGGCCGAGGTGGCGCCCCACGCCCGGTTCGCGGTCCACCAGGCGCTGGCCGCCCCGTGCCTCGAGATCGTGCACACCGCAGCGGTCGCCCTCGGCGGGTCGACGTGGCGCATCGAGGTCGGTGTGGCCAACACCGGGTGGCTGCCCACCACGGTGTCGGCGCGCGCCGCCAAGGAGAACCTCGTGCGCCCCATCACGTGCGAGCTCGAGCTCCCCGACGGTGTCGAGATCGTCGGCGGGCCCAACCGTCAGCAGCTCGGCCAGCTCGCCGGCCGCCAAGGGTTCCGCCTCGACGGCGGCGAGCGCCACGACGGCACGCCGGACCGGGTGCTGGCGTCGTGGGTGGTGCGCGTCGACGGCGAGGTGCCGACGCTCACCGCGGTCGCCGACCACGAGCGCGCCGGCCGTGCCACCGCCGTGGTGGCGCTGACCTGAGTGAGGCTCGACGCAGCGCTCAGCTCTCGGGCAGGTCGTCGAACGGCGGCGGGTAGACCACCCGGCCCCGCAGCGACGGGTCGGGGTCGCCGAGCCATCGCACCTGAGCCGCCTCGAGCGGGGCCCACGAGGGGAGGGGCATCTCGATGCCGTAGCGGGCGGCGGGCTCGTAGCCGTGGCGCCCGTAGTAGCCGGGGTCGCCCTCGAGCACGATGGCCGGCTCGCCGCTCGCCGCGGCCCGTCGGGCCACCTCGGCGAGCAGCGCGGCGCCCACCCCACGGCGTTGGTGATCGGGGGCCACCGCCAGTGGGGCGAGGAGCGCGACCGTGCGCCGGCGCTCCCCGTCGACCAGCGCCGCGCGCGTGACCATCACGTGACCCACGACCTCCCCGTCGACCGTGGCGACGAGCGCGAGCTCGGGCCGGTACACCTCCGACGCGCGCAGCGCGTCGACCAGCTGCGCCTCCTCGGGTCCGGGGAACGCGTCGCGCACCACCCGGCGGATCGCGACGTGGTCGGCCGGTGTCTCGGGCCGGACCTCGATCCCGTTCACCGGGCGGCGTGGATCTGGTCGCGGTACCAGTGGTAGCTGGCCTTCGGGATGCGCTCGCCGGTGGCGTGGTCGACCCACACCAGGCCGAACCGCTGGTCGTAGCCCGACACCCACTCGAGGTTGTCGAGCAGGCTCCAGACGAAGTACCCGGTGACCGGCACCCCTGCGTCGACCGCGTCGGACACCGCGGCGATGTGCGCGTCGAGGTAGGCGACGCGGCGCGGGTCGTCGACCACTCGGTCGGATCCGGGACCGTCGGAGTAGCTGGCGCCGTTCTCGGTGATCACGCTCTGCGCCGGCCCGTACTCGTCGCGCACCCGCACCAGGAAGTCGGTGAGCGCCGACGGGGTGTTGCGCCACCCCATCTCGGTGAAGCCCTCGGGCGGGTTCGGACCGGGCTCGCCCTCGGGGTCGTCGTCCTCCTCGGCCCCCGCCGCCACGTCGATGCTCGTGTAGTAGTTGATGCCCACGAAGTCGATCGGCGCGGCGATGGTTGCGAGGTCGCCGTCGTGCACGAAGCCGGGCACCTCGCCGTCGAACCGGCCCCGCTCGCGGTAGGCGGCCAGGGTGTCGGCGGGGTACCCCTTGCCGAACACCGGGTCGAAGAACCAGCGGTTGCGGAACCCGTCGAAGTGCCGGGTGGCGGCCACGTCGGCGGGATCGTCGGAGGCGGGGCGCGCCGGGCGGCAGTCGAGCGCCAGGCCCACCTCGGCACCGGGCGACGCGGCCCGGATCACCTCGACGGCCCGACCGTGCGAGAGCAGCAGGTGGTGCCCCGCGGCCAGCGCCGCACCCCAGTCGGCCTGCCCGGGGGCGAAGATCCCGTACAAGTGGCCGAGGAACGCCGCCACCCACGGCTCGTTGTGGGTGATCCAGTGGGTGACGCGGTCGCCGAGGCGCCCGGCGACGACGTCGGCGTACTCGACGAAGGCGTCGACGGTGGTCCGCACGGGCCAGCCACCGCGGTCCTGCAGCGCGGCCGGCAGGTCCCAGTGGTACAAGGTGAGCCACGGCTCGATGCCGTGGGCGAGCAGCTCGTCGACGAGCCGGTCGTAGAAGTCGAGCCCCGAGACGCTCACCGCGCCCACGCCGTCGGGCAGCACGCGGGTCCACGCCACCGAGAACCGGTAGGCGTCGATCCCCAGGTCGGCCATGAGCGCCACGTCCTCGCGCCAACGGTGGCGGTGGTCGCAGGCGACGTCGCCGGGCTGGGCCAGGCGGCCTTGGTCGGAGAAGCGATCCCAGATCGAGTCGCCCTTGCCGTCGTCGTGGCGGCCACCCTCGATCTGGTAGGCCGACGTGGCGACCCCCCAGCGCAGTCCCTCGGGCAGGTTCACGGACGGCCTCCATCCTCGCCGGATCGGGTCACCCCCGATGCTGGCACGGATAGGTTGCGATCATGTTCCGACTCGCCGTCGTGTCCGACCGCGCCGTCCTCGTCGACGGTCCCTCCTGGTTCGATCTGGCCACCGTGTCGGGCGACGACGCGCTCGCCGACCCGATGACGGCCGTGGCCCGCCACGCCGAGCTGCACGACCTGGCCGCGTCGCTCGCCGGCGCCACGCCGGGCGGGCCGGTGGAGGGCACCACCTTCGGGGTCTGCGTGCCCCGACCGCAGAAGGTGGTCGGCATCGGCCTCAACTACCGGTCGCACGCCTCGGAGTCGAACCTCCAGCTCCCGCCGTCGCCGCTCGCGTTCACCAAGTTCCCGAGCTGCCTGGTCGGCCCCACCGACGACGTCGTGCTGTCGGGTGCGTCGGTCGACTGGGAGGTGGAGATCGTCGCCGTCATCGGCACCGGTGGTCGCCACATCGCCGCGGCCGACGCGTGGTCGCACGTCGCCGGGCTCACCCTGGGCCAGGACATCTCCGACCGGGTCGTGCAGCTCGTCGGATCGCCGCCCCAGTTCTCCCTCGGCAAGAGCTTCGACACCTTCGGCCCGATCGGACCCGCGGTCGTCAGCGTCGACGCGTTCCCCGATCCCGACGACATCGGCCTGTGGTGCGACGTGGCCGGCGAGCGCATGCAGGACGCCCGCACCACCGACCTGATCTTCTCGATCCCCGAGCTGGTGGCGTACCTCTCGTCGATCTGCACGCTCGTCCCCGGCGACCTCATCTTCACCGGCACCCCCGCCGGTGTGGGTGGACCGCGGGGCCGGTTCCTGGCCGACGGCGAGGTCATCGACAGCGGGGCCGAGGTCATCGGCTCGTTGCGCAACCGCTGCGTGGCCGCTGCGTCCTGAGTGGCGGGGCCCGGCGGACCCGACCGCCGTCAGAGCGTGTAGCGGTACACGTTGGTCTCGCGGGCCACGAACCCGAGGCGCTGGTAGAGCCGGTTGGCGGCCTCGCGAGTGGGGCGGGAGGTGAGGTCGACGGTGCGGCACCCCAGCTCCCGGGCCCGGTCGAGCGCGGCCTCGTTGAGGGCGGCGCCCACGCCCGCGCCACGGGCCGCGGTGTCGACCACCACGTCCTCGATCCACGCCCGCAGGCCCGTCGGGATGCGGAACACGGCGAGGGTGAGGCTGCCCACGATGGTGCCGTCGTCGGCCCGGGCGATGAGCAGGGTCGACGCCTCCGAGCGCACGATCGCGTCGAGCTCGGCCTCGGTGGGCGGCGGGTTCGACGACGAGAGCTGGGGGGTCAGCCGCTCGAAGGCGGCGACCAGCTCGGGGGTGACCTCGGTGGCCTCGCTGATCTCCACGGCAGGGCTCCTGACAGGGGCGGACCTGGCGATCGTAGGACCCACCCGGCGGCGGTGGGGCCATCGGGACGACGCCACTCAGCCGGTACGGTGAGCCCATGGAGCACCTGGTCTGGCACGACCGCCCGCAGCTGCGCCGTCCGGTGATGATCACCGCGTTCGAGGGCTGGAACGACGCCGGCGAGGCCGCCACCGGAGCCGTCGAGCTGCTCGGCGAGCGCTGGGAGGCCGAGCGGGTGGCGTCGATCGACCCCGAGGAGTTCTTCGACTTCACCGCCACCCGCCCCCGCGTCGAGGTCGACCACGAGGAGCAGCGCCAGATCATCTGGCCGGCCAACGAGCTGTCGGCGGCCAGCCCCCCGGGGCTCTCCACCGACGTGGTCCTGCTGCTCGGCACCGAGCCCCAGCTCAAGTGGCGCACGTTCTGCAACCTGGTGGTCGACGCCGCCCGCGAGCTCGACGTGTCGATGGTGATCACGCTCGGGGCGCTGCTCGCCGAGGTGCCCCACACCCGCCCCACCCCGGTCACCGGCTCCACCGCCGACCCCGAGCTCTCCGCCATGCTCGGCCTGGCCCCGTCGCGCTACGAGGGCCCCACCGGCATCGTGGGGGTCCTCCAGCAGACGGTGCGCGAGGCGGGCATCCCGTCGGCGTCGCTGTGGGCTGCGGTGCCCTCCTACGTCCCCGGTGCCCCGTCACCGAAGGCCACCCTCGCCATCGTCGAGCGGGTCACCACCGTGCTGCAGACCGGGCTGGTGGTCACCGACCTCGAGATCGCCGCCGCGTCCTACGAGCGCCAGCTCGACGAGCTGGTGTCCGAGGACGAGGAGACCTCCGAGTACGTCGAGCAGCTCGAGCAGCGCTTCGACACCGACGACAACCCCCTCAGCCCCGACTCCATCGTCGACGAGGTCGAGCGGTTCCTGCGTGAGCAGCGCGGCGACTGAACCGCCCGGGGCGGGCGCGGCCGTCCGGCTGAGCACCGTGATCCTGCCCGACGAGCGGTGGGCCGACGGCGGGTGGCGCTGGTCGAGGGCCGAGGCGCTCGGGTTCCACCACGCCTGGACCTACGACCACATCACCTGGCGGTCGCTCCGCGACGGACCCTGGTTCGGGGCGGTCCCCACCCTGACGCTCGCCGCGACGGCCACGTCGACGATCCGGCTCGGCACGCTGGTCGCATCGCCCAACTTCCGCCACCCCGTGCCGTTCGCCCGTGACCTCCTGGCACTCGAGGACGCCGCCGGCGGTCGGCTCACCGTCGGCATCGGCGCCGGATCGGCCTCGGGCGACGCCACCGTGCTCGGCCAGGCGCCGCTGTCGCCGCGTGAGCGCGCCGACCGCTTCGAGGGCTTCGTCACCCTGCTCGACGCGCTGCTCACCGCCGCCGAGACCACCCTCGACGTGCCCGGTTTCTCGGCGGTCGACGCGCCCATGCGGCCCGGCTGCCTCCAGCAGCCCCGTCTGCCCTTCGTCATCGCTGCCACCGGCCCGCGGGGCATGCGCCTCGCCGCCCGGTTCGGGCAGGGGTGGGTCACCACCGGCGATCCCGAGACCGACGAGGGGCTCGTCGACGCGGCGCAGGGCGCGGCGGCGGTCCGTCGCCAGGTCGAGGCGCTCGAGCGGGCGTGCGCCGACGTCGGGCGCGACCCCACGACCATCGAGCGGACCGTGCTCACCGGCCTGCCCCTCGATCCGGGCCTCGGGTCGTCCGAGCAGCTCCGCGACACGATTGGCCGCTACGGCGAGGTCGGCGCCACCGAGCTGGTGCTGCACTGGCCCCG
>DATHSN010000243.1:0-3828 GCA_035464115.1 Acidimicrobiales bacterium
AACAGGTGCATCGACCCGCCCCGGCCGTGGCTGCACCCCTCGGCCTTGCCGTACATCTCGGCCATGATCGACGCCGCCGACACCCCGCGCACCAGGGCGTGGCCGTGCTCGCGATAGGTGGCGAGCACCGCGTCGCGGGCCTCGAGCTGGTGCAGGACGCCGACCGCGACGGCCTCCTCGCCGATGTAGAGGTGCAGGAAGCCCCGGATCTTCTCGGCGCCGTAGAGCTGGGCGCACCGCTCCTCGAAGCGGCGGACCCGCACCATGTCGGTGAGCATTTCCAGGCGCTCCGAGGGGGAGAACTGCGGGTGCGGACCGGTCATCGGTCGTCCTCCAGTGTCGACAGGTCGCCCTCGGGCAACCCGAGCTCGCGCGCCTTGAGGACCCGGCGCATGATCTTGCCGCTCCGGGTCACCGGCAGGTGGGGGTCGACCACGATCGACCGGGGGGCGACCGCGGCGCCGAGCCGGGTACGGGCGAACCCGAGCAGCTCGAGCCGCAGCTCGTCGGTGTCGTCGACGTCGGCGGCGAGGGTGACGAACGCCTTGACGACCTCGCCGGCCATCTCGTCGGGCACGCCGATGACGCCGGCCTCGACCACCGCCGGGTGCTCGAGGAGCACCTGCTCGACCTCGAACGGGCCGATCAGGTGGCCCGCCGACTTGATGACGTCGTCGCCCCGGCCGACGAACCAGAACCACCCGTCGGCGTCGCGACGGGCCAGGTCGCCGCTGCGGTACCAGCCGTCGACGAAGCAGCGCTCGTAGCGCTCCTCTTGGTGGAGGTAGCCCCGGAACATCGACGGCCAGCCGGCGCGGATCGCCAGCTCGCCCTCGGCGTCGGGTTCGGTGACGAGCAGCGGTCGCCCGTCGTCGTCGCGCCGCAGCTCGCCGCGCTCGTCGCGGTCGAGCAGGGCCACCTCGATGCCCGGCAGGGGCCGGCCCATCGAGCCGGGCCGCACCGGGTCGCCCGGGACGGTGGCGACCATGATGGCCCCGGTCTCGGTCTGCCACCACGAGTCGTGGATGGCCGTCCCGAGCACGTCGGCGCCCCACCGCACCGCCTCGGGGTGCAGGGGCTCGCCGACGCTGACGACCAGGCGCAGCGCCGACAGGTCGTGGCCCGCGGCCGCCTCGGGCCCGGCCCGCATGAGCATGCGGATGGCGGTGGGCGCGGTGTACCAGACCTCGACGCGCTCGGTCTCGAGGATCGAGTACCAGCGCTCGGCGTCGAAGTCGCCCTCGTCGACCACCGCGGTGGCGCCGCAGGCGAGCGGGGCGATGATGCCGTAGGACGTGCCGGTCACCCACCCGGGGTCGGCCGTGCACCAGTAGGTCGTGCCCGGCGCCAGGTCGAGGACGAGCTCGCCGGTGGCGTGGTGGGCCACCACCGCGCCGTGGACGTGCATGGCCCCCTTCGGCGTGCCGGTGGTGCCGCTGGTGAAGTGCAGCAGGGCCAGGTCGTCGGCGTCGGTCGCCGGGATCTGCCAGTGGTCGTGGCCGCGGGCGCAGACGTCGTCGTAGGCGATCGCGCCCGGCGCGCCGAGCTCGGCCTCGCCCACCACGACCACGTGGCGCAGCCCGGGCAGCTGCTCGCGCACCGGCGCCACCTTGCGCCGGTAGAGCGACGCGGTGGTGACGAGGACCCGCGCGTCGCCGATCTCCATCCGCTGACGGACCGGCTCGGGGCCGAACGCGGAGAAGAGGGGGCTCACCACCGCGCCGGCCTTGAGCGCGCCGATGGCGACCACGTGCAGCTCGGGTCGGCGCCCGAGGAGGGTGAAGACCCGGTCGCCGGGCTCCACGCCGAGCGCCGCGAGCCCGCCGGCGAACCGCGACGTGGCCACGGCCAGCTCGGCGTAGGTCAGCTCGGTGCGCTCACCCCGCCGGCCCAGGAACCGCAGCGCCACCTCGTCGGCGAGCGGCCCGGTGGCGTGACGGTCGACCGCCTCGTGGGCGAGGTTCACCCCCCGTCCGCCGGGGAGGCCCTCGACCCATCGATGGGCCGTCTCCCACCGGAACGCCTCTCGGCGATCACCGTTGCCGCCCCGCGCCGCGGCGGGGCTCTGGGTCGTGGACGCAGGCATGGCGACACCACCTCTCCGCCCTGTCCGGGATACGCCTCGGGCGGGCTCGACGCCAGGGTCGAACGTCCACGTCGGGCCGGCGCGCCAACTCTTGCGTGACCTTCGCCCCTGCCGATCCCTCCCTGTGTCCGCCACCGTGGACGCGGGTGTCCCCCCGCACCGCACCGAGGAGCTCGTGATGGCCGACGCGGCCACGCCGTCGACCGACCTGCCCCGCACCGTGGCCCTCTCCCACGATCGTGTCCTGATCGTGCGCGACAGCACGGCCGGCGACGTCGACGGTCTCCTCGAGCTCTACCAGGGGCTCTCGGCCGACGACCTGCACCGCCGGTTCTTCTCGGCGTTCCATCCGAGCCGGGAGTTCCTCGCCAACTGGATCGCGGTCGCCGAGCGGGGCGGTCGCAGCCTCGTCGCCGAGCTGCGGACCGGCGCGGAACCCCGTGGGCGGATCGTGGGCGAGGCCGGCTACGCCGACCTCGGCGACCAGATCGGCGAGTTCGCCATCACCGTCGAACCCGAGTGGCGGGGCTGGCTCGGCCCGTACCTGCTCGACGCCCTCGTCACCGCGGCCGCCGAGCGGGGCGTGCGCCGCCTCGAGGCCGACATCTTGGTGGAGAACCGCCGGATGCTCGCCCTCGTGCGGGCCCGCGGGTACGCCACCGTGTCGCACCCCGACTGGACGGTGCGTCGGGTGGCGATCGGCACGACCAGCCGGATCCCCGACTGGCGACCCCGTCAGGGTCGTCCGCGGGTGCTCGTCGAGATCCCCGGCGGGCGGTGGTACGCCGAGGACGCGGTGCGCGAGGGCGGCATCGACCTGCTCACGTGCCCCGGACCCGAGCCGGGGCCGGGCGGACGGTGCCCCGAGCTGCGCGGTGAGCCGTGCCCGCTCGTGTCGGGCGCCGACGCGATCGTGGTGGCCCTCCCGCCCGGCGAGCGCACCACGGCGCTCATCGACGCCCACCGGGCGCTGCACCCCGACACGCCGGTGTGCGTGTGCGGTCCCGAGGACGCCGCGGTGCACGAGGGGACCACGCTGATCCCCACCCGCATCGCCTCGGCCGACGCGGTCGCGCTCCTGCAGGGCCTCACCGGGGTCCGGCTGCCCACCGCCGATCCCGACGACGCCGCGACGGGGTGAGGGCCCGCTCGCTCCGGCTCAGCTCGCGGTGCGGCGGTGGCGCTCGCGGTCGAGCCACCCGAGCAGCACCGCGACGGCGCGGGGGTCGTGGCGCAGGTGGTGACCGGCGCCGCCGATGATCCGCAGCTCGGCGTCGCCGTGGGCGTCGCTCGTGACCCGGGCGTCGAACACCGGCACCGACTCGTCGTCGGAGCCGTGGACCACGAGCAGCGACCGGGGCGCCAGCTGGGCGGCGCACGCCACGGCCCGGATCTCACGCAGCTCGCGGGCCCACCGCTCGATCGAGGCGGGGAACTCGGGGTCGCGGATGGCCTGCATGACCCGGGCGTGGTCGAGGAGCCGCCGGGGATGGCTGGCCCAGTCGTCGAAGTCGGCCGGGGCCGCCATGGCGGCGACCCCCCGGACGTGGGGTTCGGCGGCGCCCGCGCAGATCGACAGGGCGCCCCCGGTGCCGAACCCGACGAGCCACACCCCGCTCACCCGGGTGTCGCGCCGCAGCTCCTCGACCGCGGCCTGGGTGTCGCGCAACCAGCCCCCCAGGCTGAAGTCGCCGCCGGACTCGCCGCAGCCGCGGTAGGTGAAGGTGAGCGCCACCCAGTCC